>JANSXG010000195.1 GCA_024743075.1 bacterium
CGCCGCCGGCGACCTCGGCCCGGTCTACGGCAAGCAGTGGCGCTCCTGGCGCGCGCCCGGCGGGGACTCGATCGACCAGATCGCCGGTGTCGTGGAGCAGATCAAGCGCAACCCCGACTCGCGCCGGCTGATCGTCAGCGCGTGGAACGTCGCCGAACTCGACCAGATGGCCCTGCCGCCGTGCCACCTGCTGTTCCAGTTCTACGTTGCCGATGGCAAACTCAGCTGCCAGCTCTACCAGCGCTCGGCCGATCTGTTTCTCGGCGTGCCGTTCAACATCGCCAGTTACGCCATCCTGACGCACATGATCGCGCAGGTGACCGGGCTGGGCGTCGGCGACTTCGTGCACACCTTCGGTGATGCGCACATCTACACGAACCACATCGAGCAGGTGAAGACCCAGCTCGAGCGCGAGCACCGCCCGCTGCCGTCGCTGAAACTCAACCCCGAGGTCCGCGACCTCTTCGCGTTCACCTTCGACGACATCGCCATCGAGAACTACGACCCGCACCCGGCGATCAAGGCGCCGGTGGCCGTATGAGTGGCGGTATGAGCGCACGGCGTCTGGGCAACCTGTCGATGATCGCGGCGGTGGGGGAGAACGGCGTCATCGGAAGCGACGCCGACCTGCCCTGGCGCCTGCCCGACGACCTGACCTACTTCAAGCGCGTCACGCTCGGCCACTCGATCATCATGGGGCGCAAGACCTTTGACACGATGGGCAAGCCGCTGCCCAAGCGTCGGTCCATCGTGCTCACGCGCGACCTGTCCTGGGGTCAGCACGACTTTCTCAACCCCGATGCGACCGTCGGCGACGCCCCGAATCACCTCGGCGTGGTCGCCGTTCACTCGATCGATGAGGCGCTGGCCGAGGTCGAGGCCGAAGACGAGGCCTTCGTCATCGGAGGCGGCGAGATCTACGAGCTGTTCCTGCCCCACGCGACCACGCTGTACATCACCCGCGTCCACGCCAGCCCGCCCGGCGACACCCGCTTCCCCGCCATCGACGGGCGCCTGTGGGAGCGAGTCTGGTCCGAGGATCACCAGGCCGACGAGCGCAACGAGCACGCGTTCACCTTCGAGAAGTGGCAGCGGCTCGTGCGGGACTGAGTTGTGATGGGTCAGCGGCGGTCAGTGAACGGCCCGGGCCGCTTCGTCGCGTGCCGCGACCGCCAGTTCGTCGCAGCGCTCGTTCTCGGCGTGGTCACTGTGCCCCTTCACCCAGTGGAAGCGGACGGTGTGCTGGTTCCGCAACTCGTCGAGTTCGCGCCAAAGCTCAGCGTTCTTGACCGGCTGCTTCGCCTTGGTCTTCCAGCCGTTTTTCTTCCAGCCTTTGATCCAAGACTCCAGCCCGTCGAGCACGTACTTGCTGTCGGAGTACAGGTCGACCACGCTCGGGCGGGTCAGGGCCTTGAGCCCTTCGATGACCGCCTGTAGCTCCATGCGGTTGTTGGTGGTTGCCGGGTCGCCTCCCGAGCCCTCCTTCTGGGAGCCCGAGGCGGCGTGCTTGAGCAGGAACGCCCAGCCGCCGGGGCCGGGGTTGCCCGAGCAGGCGCCGTCGGTGAAGAGTTCGACGGACGGGCGATTTGCTTCGGAATTGGCTTGTTCGGGCATGGCGGGCCAGTGTAGCCCCGACGGACACGCCCGATGTTCGCGTCCGATACAATCCGACTTTCGACGCCGCGTGATGCCAATTTCCGCCAGCAGGGGATGCCTTTGACGCCCGACACGATCGCCCATTCCGTTGTCGCCGTTCGACGCTTCGAGGTCCGCAGTCTGCCCTCGATCGGCGACCCGCGTGCGGATGCGCTCATCCGGGCGGCGAAGCAGCTGGACATGCATCCCGCCGAGGTCCGCTCGGCCAAGGTCTACCTCATCGAGGCCGATCTCGACGAGGCGGCCTGCGATCGCATCCTGAACAGTCTGCTGGCCGACCCGGCGCGCGAGACCGGCCTGCTGGGCGCGATGCCCGCGACTGCACACAGCGAGGTGGTGGAGGTCGCGCCGCTCCCGGGCGTGATGGACCCCGCCGCCGCGACGGTGACCGAGGCCGTGCGCGACCTGCTGGGGCTCGCTGCGGACTTTCCGATCGCGGTATCCACGGGCATGCGCTACGACATCACCGGGCTGACGCACGGCCAGGCCGACGAACTCGCCCGGCGCGTGCTCTACAACCCGGTCATCGAGCAGGTCCATCGCACGCCCTGGACGCCCGAACGCTTCCCCGAGGCCCGCCCCGCCGACCAGACGCTCCGCCACATTGAGATCACCACGCTCGACGAGGATGCGCTCAGGCGCCTCTCGCGCGAGGGCCACCTGTTCCTCTCGCTCGACGAGATGCGCGCGATCCAGCAGTGGTACACCGATGCCGGGCGCGAGCCGACCGACATCGAACTCGAAACGCTCGCGCAGACCTGGTCCGAGCACTGCGTGCACAAGACGCTCAAGTCCGGCGTGCGCTACCACTCGTCGATGGCCAGCGACCCGATCGACTGGAGCGCGCGGCGCGCACCGGGCGTGACCGTCGAGGACGACGGCACCGTCCGCATCGACAACCTGCTCAAGTCCACCGTCGCCGCGGCGACCTTCGAACTCATCGACGAGGGTGTGGACTGGACGCTCAGCGTGTTCCACGACAACTCGGGCGTGGTGAAGTTCACCGACGACACCGCGGTGTGCATCAAGGTCGAGACCCACAACCGCCCGTCGGCCATCGAGCCCTACGGCGGCGCGGCGACCGGCATCGGGGGGTGCATCCGCGACATCATCGGCACCGGCCTCGCCGCCAAACCCATCGCGGCGACCGATGTCTTCTGCGTCGCCCACCCGGACCAGCTCACCCTCCCGCCCGGCGTCATCCACCCGCGCCAGATCCTCACGCGCGTCGTCGACGGCGTCCGCGACTACGGCAACCGGATGGGCATCCCGACCATCAACGGAGCGGTCTACTTCGACGATCGCTACATCGGCAACCCGCTGGTGTTCTGCGGCTGCATCGGTACGCTCCCGACCGAACTCTCCGGAGGCGACGGCAACGCCAGCGCGAAACCCGGCGACCTCATCGTCGCCCTCGGCGGGCGCACCGGCAAGGACGGCATCCACGGCGCGACATTCTCCAGCGCCGAACTCACCGACACCCACGCCGACGAGTTCTCCCACGCCGTGCAGATCGGGAACGCCATCGAGGAGAAGCGCACGCTCGACGCGATCATGCGGGCGCGCAGCGAGCACGGCAAGCCGCTGTTCAGCGCCATCACTGACTGCGGCGCCGGCGGCTTCTCGAGCGCGATCGGCGAGATGGGCGAGAAGGTCGGCGCCGAGGTCGATCTCGACCGGGCGCCGCTGAAGTACGCCGGGCTTCGCTACGACGAGATCTGGATCTCCGAGAGCCAAGAACGCATGGTGCTGGCGGTGCCTCAGGCCAATCTCGACACGTTGCAGCGGATCTGCGACGAGGAGGGCGTCGAGCTTTCGGTGCTCGGCAAGTTTGGGTCGAAGGATGACGAGGGCGAGGCGCAGCTCGTGCTCCGCTTCGAAGGCAACGAAGTCGGGCGCATGACGATGCACTTCCTGCACGAGGGCATCCCCATGCCCGTGCGCGACGCGTCGTGGACGGCCCCCGAGGGTCGCCAGCTCCAGCCGGCCGAGCGTGTGGACAATGACGAGTTGCTGCTCAAGCTGCTGTCGCACCCCAACCTCGCCAGCAAGCGCTGGATCATCCGCCAGTACGACCACGAGGTGCAGGGCAACACGCTGCTCAAGCCCCTGGTCGGCCCCGGCGGCGACGGGCCCGGCGACGCCGCGGTGATCCAGCCCGTGCCCGAGTCCGAGCAGGGCCTGGCGATTTCCTGCGGGTTGCAGACGAACCTCGGCACGCCCGATGTCGCCGGGGGCGATCCGTACACCATGACGCTCAGCGCGATCGACGAGTGCGTGCGCAACCTCGTGTGCGTCGGCACCGATCCGGACCGCATCGCGATCCTCGACAACTTCTGCTGGCCGAGCTGCGACCGCCCCCAGAACATGGGCGCGCTCACCCGTTGCGCGATCGCCTGCTATGACGGCGCCAAGGCCTATCGCACGCCCTTCGTCTCGGGCAAGGACTCGCTCAACAACCAGTTCCGCTACAAGGACCCCTCCGGCAACGAGGTGCTCGTCGAGATCCCGCCGACGCTGCTCGTCACGGGCATGGGTGTGGTGCCGTCGGTCGATCGGCTGGTGACGATGGACATGAAGGCGTCCTCGCCCGGATCCGAACCCGATGAGCTCGTCCTGATCGGCCTGCCCGACGAGTCCGTGGCCCCGCACGCCGTGTCGATGACCGGCTCGCACGCCGACCTGCTGCTCGGGCGCTCCTCGACGGAGCCGCTGGTCCCAGTCGACCTCGAGCTCGGTCCCAAAGCAGCACGCTTCGTCGCCGACCTGATCGGGTCGGGCGAGGTCCGCGCTGCGCACGACTGCTCGGAAGGCGGCCTGCTCGCGTGCGTTGCCGAGATGCTTTTGGCCTCGTTCGACCCGAACCGTGCCTCCCCGGGCGCGGGTCTGTTCATCGATCGCCTGATGAACGGCGCAACCGAGGAACAGCGTCGTCGCCTGCTGTTCGGCGAGGGGCCGTCGCGCTACGTGCTGCAGGTCGGACCCGGCGAGTCCACCGCGATCGCCGACCGGGCCAGGGCCTTGGGCCTCGGCGCGGAGCCGATCGGCATCGTCACCGATGACGCCCAACTCGATGTGTTCGATTCGCTCAAGTCCACGCTCCTGTCCGTCGGTGTCGCCGACTGCCTCGCAGCGTTCACCA
>JANSXG010000174.1 GCA_024743075.1 bacterium
ACCTGGGCTTCGGCGGCTTCGGCGGGAACGCCATCGGGTCGAAATCGGCATCCGCAAAGTACGGGATGAACACGTGCGGCGCGGCGCGTCCGAGCGACCAGTCCTTGATCATCTTCATCAGCTCGCCGTCCGGCCCGTGGACCAGCGAGGGGCGCAGGATGGTCCAGTCGAGGCCGCTGCGCCGGAGGAGGGCCTCGCCCCCGAACTTGCTGCGGTGGTAGTCGGTCTTGGCGTTCGGACGGGTGCCGATGGCCGAGACATGCACGAACCGGCTCACCCCCGCTTTCTTCGCAGCGTCCGCGAGGATCTCGACCACGCGCACATGCATCTTCTCGAAAGTGATCGTCCCGGCTTCGCGGCGGATACCGATGCAGTTCACGATGGCGTCGCAGCCCTCGACGAGCGTGCGGACCGTGTCGGCGTCGAAGACATCGCCGCGGACGAGTCTCAGATTCGGGTGGTCCGGAAGGACTTCGGCGGCTTTCTCTCCCGAGCGCGTGAGGGCCCGTACCGTGACCCCGCGATCGAGCAGTTCGCGAACCACGTAGCGACCGACGAAACCGGTCGCACCGGCGACCGCAACGGTTTGGCTGGAAATCGAGTCGTTCACGGTGGGCTCCGAGGCGGTTGCGGGTCGGTCGCAGGACAGCTCAATTGGGTTCGATCGTGGATTTGGCCCAGTGTATGCCCCCCCGCCGGGACCAGCAATGCTCACGTGGCTGGCGTGGCACGGCGTTCGCGGAGGCCCGTTCGCATCCCCACTTGCGCGCTGAAAGGCCCAACATGCCGACTTCCCCGGACGCTGCCCGGTCCTCGACCGATTTCGATCACTCCGCCTCGGAGTTCTCCTCCGAAGAGATGTTGCTGGCCTACATCGCCGAACGGCTCGACCGGATGATCGACCACATGATCAGCCGGGCGAGCAGTCGTCTCGGGATCTTCAGCAGCCGCGAGCACGCGTTCTGGCTGCAGCAGAAAATCGCGGGCATGCAGAGCCTGCCGCTGACGGCGTTCATCGATCGCCCGGACACCAACGAGCCGGTGAGAGAAATCGGCATCCCGATGCTGCAGATCGACGATCCGGCGATCCCCGAGCATGTAGACACCATCCTGATCGCCGATGATCGGTGCGAACTGGCCCTACACGAACTCGCGCTGCGTTACGTCAAGCCGGGGATCACGCTGTTCCGGCTCTACCATCGCCTGCCGATCGGACGGGACGCCCTCGGACCGAACCGGCTCAGCCGCTCGCACGCGGCTTCGGTGATCGAGGCAAAGCCGGGGACGGTGCTCACCGGAACACCGTCCAGCGCCGACGAGCGCGTCGGCCGGCTCGCGGTCGCCGTCTGAGCATCGATGAACCGACAAGACATGCGCACCAATCGCGCACGCGGTGCGCGTTCGGCGGCTCAGTCTGCGCGATCAGGCCGTCGCGGCGGCGGCTTCTTCTTCGAGGCGCGAAGCGAGCCAGCGTTCGGCGTCCAGCGCGGCCTGGCAGCCCATGCCCGCGGCCGTCACGGCCTGTCGGTACTCGGCGTCGGCGACATCGCCCGCGGCGAACACGCCTTCGATGTTCGTCGTGCTGTGGCGGGTGCCGAGCTTGATGTAACCCTTGGAATCGAAGTTCAGACCCGAGTCCTTCAGGAAGTCGGTCGCCGGGGTGTGCCCGATGGCGATGAACAAGCCCTTGACCTCGAGATCCGACTCCTCGCCGGTGACGGTGTCCTGCATCCGGATGCCGGTGATCTTGTCCTCGCCGAGGACATCCACGACGACCTTGTTCCAGAGCACCTCGGCGTTGGGCTGGGACATGAAGCGCTTCTGCATGACCTTCGACGCGCGGAGCTCGTCGCGCCGGTGGATCACGTAGACCTTGGAGCCGAACTTGGTGAGGTAAGACGCCTCTTCCATGGCGGTGTCGCCGCCGCCGACGACGGCGAGGGGCTGGTTGCGGAACGTCGGCAGGGCGCCGTCGCAGACGGCGCAGGCGGAGACGCCGCCGCCGGACATGGCGAGTCGCATCTCGTTCTCGAGACCGAGCCAGTTGGCGGTCGCGCCGGTGGCAATGATGACGGCGTAGGCGCGGATGGTGTCGCCGCCGGAGGTCTTGAGCGTGTGCGGGCCGCCGGGCTTGAAGTCGACCTCGACGATGTCCTGCTGGATGACGGTGGTGCCGAAGCGCTCGGCCTGCTTCTGGAACTTGCCCATCATGTCTGGGCCGGTCACGCCGTCGGGGAAGCCGGGGTAGTTCTCCACCTCCGTGGTGAGCATGAGCTGGCCACCGGGGAGCACCGGCGACGGGTTGGACTTGGGCACGCCGATGTAGCACACGGGGTTAAGGTTCGCGCGTGCGGCGTAGATCGCGGCGGTCCAACCGGCGGGGCCGGAACCGATGATGACGAGCTTGTGGATGTTGTCGGTGCTGGGATCGGTCATAGGTGTGCTTCGAAGAATGGTCTCGGAAGAAAACCGCCGGTCGAGCCGGCGGCGGGTGTACGGAGTCGGAACTCATCGGCCGGCGGGAGTATTCCCGCCCGTGCTGGTGGAGCGGCGGCTAGCGGTTGACGTATTCGCGGTAGAGGCTGAAGGTCGGGGGCCAGAAGAGGATGTCGCCCTGAATGCCGCCGCCGTCGATCAACGCGGCACGGTCATCTTCCTCATCCTGTCCAACCGAGTAGAGAAGAAACGACGAGTCGTCGAGCGAGAACACGACCTGCGTTGTGTCACCGCCCATCCCGGCCATCTGGCTGAAGGACTCGGCCATCTCGCTGTTCTTGAAGTGGACAAGCATGTCGCGAAGCGGGTTCATGAACTGCGGCGTGACGAGGCGATCGGTGATGCCGTGCGAGATCGCCACACCCTCGGCCGGCGTGATCGTGCCACCGCTCTTTGCCTTATCGACCGCCTGCCGGAGCGCCGGAACCGCGTTGAACTCATCGACGATACTTCCGATGTAGTCGATGAGTTGGTCAACGCTCTTCCCGGTCATGGTTGTGACGGTCTCGTTGATGTCGCCGCCCGCCAGGAACATGGCGGCGGGACCCATGCCGTCCAGCATCGACGGATCCATGCCGCCGCTTCCGGAGAAGCCCTGAACGAGCGTACGGAGCTGCTGACGGATCAGATTGCCCGAGTTGGGCGAAAAGAGCATGCCCGACGCCGGGTTCCGCAAGCCCTGCGTGAACTCGCGAGCTTCCTGCTCGGTCATGCCCTCTTCGGTCGCCATGTCCTTGAACACGCTCCGCAGGGCCTCGAAGTTGAAGCTGTCTGAATCACCGGAGAGGTAGGCTTCGAACTCGGCGTGGTCCTGCGGCGACAAACCGAACTGCGGAAGGGTTCCGCTCATCATGAACTGCGTGAGCGCTTCGAGTCCCTGCGTCTGGACGCCGCCGAGCGCATCCATCTGGAGCAGGGTCGCCATGTCGTTGCCCGCCATCGGGTCGTCATCAGACTCCCGATCCGCGCTGAACCCCGGGAACGGGATGGCATCCATGAGATCGCGGGCCCGCGTCGCGGGGCTCGCACCGAGCGCGAAGTCCAGCATGCCGTTTCCATCGAAGACGACCTTGATCGGGTACCGCGTCGGATTCTCCCGAACCCCGAACTGCTCATCACGCATCGGCACCCAGTACCGAAGCGGCTCGCTCTGCTGGATGCGCTCGTTGTAGTTCAGGTAGTCGAGGTTGCTCTGAATCGTGCGAACGTACTCCGGCTGGATTGAGACGATGCGGCCCGGGAGATTGTTGTTGTCGAGGTAGAACGCGACCGCGCCGAGAGAGCATCGCATGCCGCTCATGTAGGTCAGCAGCATGAGCCTGACGTTCTCGAAGTAGGAGTACTTGTCGATGATTTGGCTCTGCAGGATGTAAAAGCGCGAGCCATCGGTCATCTGTGCGACCGATGCGTTGTCCAAGAGGTCATCGTGCAGGTCGGAGTAATTCCAACGCCGGGTGTAGTCGGCGAGAAGGTCGTTCAGTTTTGCGTTGAAGTCGATTCGGTCCGCCTGCATCATCGCCATATCGCGGAACGCAGCGGCACTGCCGAAGGCGCTCAGGCCGGGCTTGTCCGACGTCGACGCGAGCATAGTCGCGAATCGGTCAGCCGAGATCGTCCGTTCGCCGAAGGAGGCGTAGTCGAACGCCTGCTGGGCCGTATACGCATCGCCGGCCGGAAGAAGGAACCGAGCGAAGCCGAGGAGTGTCTCGTCGGTTTCGAGCAACGCGTCGGCGATTCCGATGGGAGTGAAGGCGTTGTCGCGCGGGCGTGTGTACTGATACGCGAGGTCCGTCATCAGGTCGCAGGTCACGACGATCGCGCCGAACGCGACCTCCTTCTCTGCTGAGAACGGACGGTCGAGCAGCAGTCGGTAGATCGCGAGGAACCGTGCGTAGTCTTCGAGCGCCTTGTCCCCGTCACCGGCCTCGGCCAGTGCCAGGCCGTTGGCGTAGGAAAGCGGGTACAGCCGGTCGACCATCTCCTCGAGATAATGGAAATCCGCACCAACGAGTTCGAGTCCCGGACGCCCGGTTTCGACGTACAGACCGGCCTCGACCCACTCCGCCGGAACCTTATCGTCACCGAGTTGCATCGACATCATGTGCGTGTCGAAGTCCTCGCCGATCTCGCGCACCATGTCGAGAACGGCCTGCTGAGCGGGCTGCTCAACCCAGTCGATCAAGGTCTGGCGCCGCGAATCTCCACGCTCGATGAACAGGAATTCGTTGCCACCGGTGAACGGGCCTTCGCCGGGTGACATGAGCGGAAACGGATCCATCTCAATCAGCAGCGGGAACAGCTTCTGCTCCACCGATTCGTTGCCGGGGGCGAGTCTCAGGTCGCTGTTGATCCGGGCGAGCCAGTCTTCGGCGTGCGCGCTCGCGGGCAGGGCGAAGAGCGTGCAGAGCAGCGCGAGGGCGGCTCCGGCCGGGGCGGACAGGCGGGGGAGGAGGGAAGTCAGACGCATGAAGGCGGTCTCCGCATGGTCCGGGCGCGAGGCCGGGACGGGGAACGAACGGGTGGAACCGGATTCTAAACGCATTCCTCGTACGGAGTCGGGGCTTGTGGCGTTCGTCCAAATGATGGGGTCGCCCGCCGGATCGCCCGGCTCGCTCTGAATCGGCGGCGACGACGGTCTACACTCGTCCTATGGCCAGCGAAACGACGCACGGATCGGGCGGACGCCTGTATTTTGACAACGCCGCGACGAGCTTCCCCAAGCCGCCGGGTGTGGTGCGGGCAATGACCGAGTACGCGACCAAACTCGGTGCCTCGCCGGGCCGGGGGGCGTATCGCGAGGCCCAAGAATCCGCGGAGATCCTTGTGCGCTGCCGGGAAGCGATCCGCCAACTGCTCAACGCGCCGTCGGCCGACCATGTGATCTTCACGCTCAACACGACCGACGCCCTGAACATGGCCATCAAGGGCTTGCTGCTCCCCCGGCTGGCCGGCGGCGAGTCGCTCCACGTCGTGACGACGGCGATGGACCACAACTCCGTTCTGCGCCCGTTCAACGCCCTGATCTCCCGCTATGAAGGCCAAATCCGGCAGACCGTGGTCGAGGCCGACGAGGTCACCGGGCTGGTCGATCCCGAGGCGGTCCGGCGTGCGATCCGTCCGGACACTCGCCTGGTCGCGTCGGTCCACGCGTCGAATGTGACCGGGACGCTCCAGCCGATCGAGGCGATCGGCGCCGTCTGCCGCGAAATGGCGGTGCCGCTGCTCGTCGATGCGGCCCAATCGGTCGGGCATATTCCCGTGGACATACAGGCGATGAACATCGACCTGCTCGCGGCTCCCGGTCATAAAGGATTGCTCGGTCCGCTCGGAACGGGCGTGCTGGTGATGCGCCCGGGCATGGAGCGGATGATTCATACCTATCGCGAGGGAGGGACCGGCTCCATCAGCGAACGGCCGGTGCACCCGGACGAACTGCCCGACAAGTACGAGGCCGGCTCCCACAACACAATAGGCATTGCCGGACTGCTCGCCGGCGTCGAGTACCTGCTGGAGCGGGGCATCGACGACATCGCCGAGCACGAGCGGGCCCTGACCGAGCAGTTTCTCAACGGCCTGCACACCTACACCGGTGGCCCCCTGCTCCCGGGTCTGCGCCTGCTCGGGCCTCAGGGCATGGCGGACCGTGTCGGCGTGTTCTCGCTGAC
>JANSXG010000247.1 GCA_024743075.1 bacterium
CGCGCCCGAGCGTCGTCGTCGCAAACCCGACCACTGATCAGACATCCACCGTCACCACGAGCGAGCTCAGCCATCTCCGCGGCGTCGATCCGGCCCGCCTGCGCACCATGCTTTCCGGCGATGTCGAATGGGTCGTGCTGATGGCACTCCGCAAGGAGCCCGATCGACGGTACGCCACAGTCCAGCAGTTCGCCGACGACCTTCGACGCCTGCGCGAATCCCTCCCCGTTCTCGCACGCCCCGACACGCTGGCGTATCGCGCGAGCCGGTTCGTCCAGCGCAACCGATCGGGTGTCCTCGCAGCAGCCGTCCTGCTCGCGGGCTTGCTCGGCGCGACCGCCGTTTCGATTAACTTCGCCCTCGGCGAAGCCCGGGCCCGCAACGCCGAAGCCGAGCAGCGACAGGCCGCCGAGAAGGAGCGCGACCGCGCCATCGAGGCGGAGGCCATCGCCGAAAGGCGGGCACAGGAACTCGAACAGGTCGCCGCCTTCCAAGCCGAACAGTTCGAACGCCTCGACATCGAGCAGATGGGCCAGCGCGTACGCGAGGCCACCATCGACGCCGCTCAGTTGGATGCGAGACTGACCGGCGCGAACGATGCGCAGCTTGAGAACCTGCGCACCGAACTCTCCGACCAACTCGGCGGCGTGAACTTCGCCAACGTCGCGCGCGAAGCGCTCGACGAAGCGGTCTTCCAGCCCGGCCTCGAAGCCATGGAACTGGCGTTCGCCGATCAGCCGCTCGTCCGGGCCCAGCTCCTCGACAGCCTCGGCGGGGCCATGTCCTCGGTCGGGCTGTTGGAGCAGGCGGTGCCGGTCCTGGAATCCGCCGTCGAGCTCTTCCGCGAACACGCCGGAACGACCTCGCCGCCCACGCTCAACGCCATCGACTTGCTCGCGAGCACATGCAACCGCCTCGGGCTCAACGACCGAGCACAAGAACTCTACACCGAGGCGCTCCACGCCTACGAGCAGACACTCGGACCGCACTCCCAGCGAGCCATCGCGACGCGCAGCGCCCTCGGCGCGGTTGCCCAGTCGCGCTCCGATATCGAAGGCGCCGATCGCCATTACAGCGAGGCCCTCAGCCTCGCCCGCGAGCACCTCGGCCCGACCCACAACACCACGCTCACCATCCTGAACAACCTCGGCTTCCTCATGCTCGACATGGGTCGCCTGCTCGATGCCGATCCCGTTTTCACAGAGAGTCTCGAGACCACGCGCCAGCTGTTCGGTCCCGACGACGAGCGCACCATCCGGCGCATCCACGCCATGGGCGTACTCCGCGATCGGCAGGGAAGGTACGACGATGCCGAACCCATGATCCGCGAAGCGTTCAATTTCTACCGATCGACTTTCGGTGATCAGCACCCCGACACCGCATCCGCCATGCTCGAGCTCTCCCGGGTCCTCTACAACCTGCGCCGTCTGGACGAGTCGGAGACTTTCGCGCAGGAAGCCCTCAACGCCGGACGCCGGATGCGCGAACGGCACCACCAGACCTACCGCGCACTCAGCATGCTCGGTCGTATCGCGATGGCACGTCGAAACTACGAAGCCGCTGCCTCGTTCGTCCGCGAAGAGATTACCCTTCGGACAGCGCAGTTCGGCGCGGACCACCCCAGCACCGTGACCGCTCGGGGCAACCTCGCGATCGTCCTGCTCCGCTCGGGCAAGCTCGAAGAGGCCGAGGCTGAACTTCGCGTCGTGCACGGGCAGCACGTCGAGGACCGCGGCGCAGACAACCCCGTGACCCTCGCGGTGCTCAATAACCTCGCCGGGGCGCTCCGCGAGCAGGGCAAACTCGAAGAGGCCGCGCGACACTTCCGAACGGTCTACGAAGGTCGCGTCAAGTACTTCGGCATCGATCACGCGCAGTCGCGACAGGCCATGCGATACCTCGTCACGTGCCTCCGTCGCCAGGCCCGCTCCGAGGACGCCTTCGACGCGATCGTCGCCCATACTGACGAGGTGACGGCGCAAACGGGCGATCCGCTCGTCGAGTCAGAGTTCGCGCCCGATCTCGCCGTGCTCGCCTCGCAAGTCGGCCAGTACGATCTCGCGCTCTCGCTTACCCGCGAGTTCCGTGAACGACCGGACCTCCACCCCGGAGCCCGCGCCATGCTCCGGTTTATCGCGGGCGACGCACTCGAAGGGCTCGGGCGCTACGACGAAGCCGAAGCCGAGTTCCTGCGCGTGTACGGCGATCTCGCCGAATCGCCCGACGCTGAGATCCGCGACATCGCCCGTGCAGCGAGGCGACTCGCACTCTTCTACGAAGACCGCCACGAGCAGACCGGAAACACCCGGTACGCGTCCGAGGCCGAGCGTTGGCGAAGCCGCACCGCAGACCTCGAATCCGCACGGGTGCCTGTATCGGTAGCCCCCACACAATGAACAGCGGCGGCCCCCTGTGGGAAGCCGCCGCCGACGCGGGTTCATAGTTGGCGATCGCTCAGCCGATCAGCGACGCGTATCCGGGTTGCGATGATCGACATCGTTGTGCCAGTTGTAGCGATGGTTGCGGTCGAGCATGGGCCTCGCCTCAACGTTGTAGAACGAGTAGATCCGCTGCGTGAACTGGCGGTCGTTCAGATCACCGATGCGCTCGCTCTTGACGCGAGGCGCGTTCTCGAGATCGGCCTTGGTGGTCTTCAGCCGAACCCGGCTCTCACCGATGCGGTTCAACGCCTCCCAGGGAACCGCGACGAGTTCCGCCCCGATCCCCATCGTCCCGCCGACCTCCATGGTCACGAAGCCGATATGGCCGCTGTTGCGATCGAGAATCACGTCCTGGATGGAACCGAGCCTCTCGTTGCCGGACCCGACCACCTCCATCCCGCGAACCTTGCTCACGAGCACGTACGCGTCAAGGTTCCGATTC
>JANSXG010000179.1 GCA_024743075.1 bacterium
CGAAGTCGTCGAGACGAGTCTCGATGAAGCGTTTGAGCGCGCGACGGGCCTGATCGCGTGTGACCGGCCAGATGAACCTGTCCAAGGAGCCGGGGTTGTCCGGATAGCGGGACTGGACGAGTTGGATGACTTCTTCGGTGACCTCGTCCGATTGGGGTTGATACAGATTCGGAATTTTTGGCGGAGACTTGAATGTCTCGCGATTCTGCTTGTCGTAGTTCCACTCGCCGCCCTCTGGATCGTCGCCGTCCATCAGGTAGCCGAGTCGACGCCGCTGCTCGCGATAGAAATACTCCATTGTGAGGGACTTGCGACCCTTGGCCCATTTCTCAAAGTCGCCGGGCGTCGTGAAAAAATGATTGTCGTCAATAATCTCGAGTTCGGTATCCGCCTCAGCCGCGGCGTCCTCTATCTCATCGAGCACACGCCATTCGCCCGGGTGGGTCATCCGGATCAGTTTGGGAGAGAGCACGCGGACAGCTCGCTTGAGTTCCGTGCCAAGTGCGTGCGTGTTCTGCGGTGCGTCGAGCTTGATGTAGCGAACTCGGATGCCGGCATCCATCTGCTCAAGGGCGAAGTGACGCATGGCACTCAGAAAGAAGGCTGTTCGCTGCTTGTGGGATCGAATACCGGCCCCCGTGCCGGCCGCCTCGGCATCGACCTCCATCATGAGGATCGCATCAAGTTCCGGATCGAGGTCACTGAGGACGGCTGCGCTGTGATCGAGCTGGTCTCCAAGTACCACGATCAAGTGTCGCACGGCGCCGTTGAATGACGCGTCAAGTCGTGGCGAGGACGACATCGTCGGCTCCCAGTAAGAGCAGCGCAAGCACTCCGCGCGTGCTCCAAGCGATCGTACGCGCCCAGTTGGACCTGACCAGCAAGCGTATGCGGGCCTCATCGAAACCGTCGCGCGCGAGGCGGGCGTGCAGCGGCCCCTGAACGGTCGCGGTGAGAATCCAGATGATCAAGAGCAATGCCGCTCCGGTCCAAACGATGGCGGACTCTGGCTGCCGAAGGGTCACGATCACGGTCGAGCCCGCCTCAAGGAGCATAAGTGGCCCCACAAGCCATGTGATGCGATGCATGTGCTCGGCTTCGTAGCCAACGAACGCTTCGGGCGGCACCCTCAGAAAGAGCGGGTAGTGGACCAATTGAATCGTCCAGATCAGTCCGACGAGCGCGACCGTGGAAATCGCGTGAACGAACAGCACAGGGTCCAAATCGGTCATAGCGTCTTGCCGCGCTCTTCCTGATCAACTTCCTCCGCTCCCTCCACGGTGTCATCCACGGTATCGGGCTTCTGCACTTTGCGGATCGGGATCTGTACCTCACCCCAGCGACGGTTGCGAGACACGCTCGGACCGTTGTATCCGAAGGACCGGGGGTCGCCAACGATCTCCCATTCGTCCTGACCTTCGATCCACTTGTTCAGGCGGAATACCTCGGCCCGGACGCGAAGCATCGTTGAATCGCCGGTGTATCCGACCGATAGGACCGTCACCGGCTCGGAGTCAACGATCACGACCCGATCGTCGGACGCGTCGGTCCCGGTGGGATGCAGATCTCGGGTGCGATACAAGAACGCCATGGTCCAAGATTCGATGTCGCCCTCACCGTCCGGCCCCATTCCCGTGTAATCCATTTCCACGGGAGCAGTCATCGCGATCCCGTTGGCCTCAATATGCCGGAAGAGCGGCCAGAAGCCGGAGTTTTGGCGCCGCGTCGTACCCTCGCCGCCTTGCAGCGTGATCTGGGCCCGGCGAACGGACGGGTAGTGTTTGATCTCGATCGCTCCCGGTGGCGTGGGCGCGGGGTACCCTTCCGGCAGGGGCGTCGTAACCGAAGCGTCTCCGGCGAAGTATGAAAAGCCCCGCTTCTCGGCCAAGATCTCTGTGTCTCCGCCTACACGCAGGTTTGTCTCGGGAATGGTCGAATCAGGCGATTCTGACTCTTCAGCGGGTTCGGGGTGTGCGGATATAACCGCGGGAACTGCGGCCATGGCAAGCCCGACGACCGCGAGCCAGTACAGTTTTCCGTGACTTTTCCGACGCATATCCGAGCCTCCATTGTCCAGATGATCTTGTATCCGGACAGCGGTTTCGCTCGGCGGACCCGCCCGGATTCACTTCGCGTGCACGCGAGAGAGACCGCCATCGACCGCCAGTACCTGACCGGTCACGTGGGCCTGATCGGCTTGGAGGAGGAAGTCGATCGCCGACGCGACCTGTTCCGGCTGGCCAGCTCTCCCGTTGGCGTGCATCGCCAGGGACGCCTTCAGAGCCGGCTCAGACCCGAAGATCTGACCAGCCATCGGCGTATCGGTCAGGCCCGGGGCAACGCAGTTGAAACGGACGCCCTTGCTCGCGTAAGTGGACGCCGCCGACCGGGCGAGGCCGATGACGCCCGCCTTGGCGGCGGAAATCGCTTCATGGGCCGGGTAGCCGTGCTCGGCTACGGCGGATGTCATCAGAACGACCGATCCCCCGCCGTGCTTGCTCATCGGTTGGGCCACCGCGCGGACCATGTTGAAGGCGGTCGTAAGATTCAGTTCGATGGTCTCGCGAAATTCATCCGGCGAGGTGCTGTGCGCGGGCTTGAGCAGGATGGATCCGGCGAGGTTCACGGCACCGTCAATGCGCCCGTGCTCCTTGACGATGGCCGAAACAGCCTCGGACACCGCATCGGGGTCTTTGGCGTCCAATGTCAACGTGGAGGCGCAGTGGTCCCCCACGGACTTCAGTTTGTCCTCGGAGCGACCGACACCGATCACTGTGGCTCCCCGCTTCGCGAGGCGCTCACAAAGCGGCTTACCAACGCCGCCGCCGGCTCCGATCACAAAGATTACCTGAGCGTCGCTTTCACCGGACATAGGAGGTCTCCAGAGTGCTGAAAGCACATCTATACACCGCCGCGAACGAGCGTTAGCCCTTTGCTCCCGCTTCGAGGGCAACACCGGTTGAACCTACCAAATTCCCCGGAGCGCTCCCTCGCTGGGTCGGAATCACCTTCGAATCGCGCAGATCTCTCGCTCGGCGCGCGCCGGTGCGGACATCGAGCCGTGCGCCACGGCCGGCGTAGTCGAGACCGAGTTCGTCGCACAGGAGGGAAGCGGTGATCTGCGAGGAGAGGAAGATGACCGGCAACCCGGAACCGGGGTGGGTGCCGCCGCCGACCATCCAGACGCCGTCGAACCCTTCGAGCCGGTGCTGCGGACGCTTGTGGAGCATCTGGCCCAGGTTGTGCGCAAGGTTGAACGTCGCGCCAAACTGGATATTCATGCCGCGCCAGTCCTTCGGCGAGAGCGTGTGCTCGACCTCGATCCGAGACTCAATATCGTGGATTCCGAACCGCTTCTCGAGCTGCTCGATGCACTGCTGGCGGGCTTCGGACTCGCGTTCGGCCCAGTTTAACTGACGCGTCCGATCGGTCACCTGCAGATTCGGAGTCGGCATGAGCACGTAGAGCGAAGTCTTGCCCTCTGGAGCGAGAGATGCATCGACCGCCGACGGGTTGTGGACGTAGACGGACGGGTCTTCGCTGAGATCACCGGCCGACGAGATATTGCCAAGGTTCTCCTGGTACTTCCGGCTGATGTAGATCGTGTGATGCGGCAGATCGACCTCACCATCGAGGCCGAGATACATCATGTAGGTCGAGCAGGAATACTTCCGATCCTGCAGTGAGATATCGCTGTAGGGCGATCGCGCCGCGGCTCGGACGCCGCTCGGAATCAGGTTCTGCAGTGCCCAGGAGGCATCGGCGTTGATCACCACATGCCGGTGCGGGATCGTCGTTCCGCTCGCGACGACGCCGGTGGCCCTCGGGGTCGTGCCGTTAAATGCGATGCGCTCAACGGGTGAATCGGTCAGGATCTCGACGCCCAGCTCCCGACACCGGGTCGCCATCGCGTCCATCAGGGCATTACAGCCACCTTTCGGATGCCAGATCCCGTATTCGTACTCGATGAACGGCAGGATCGTGAACAGACTCGGGCAGTCGTAGGGCGACATGCCGAGGTACTTGCTCTGGAAACTGACCGCGAGTTGGACCGCCGGATGCTCGAAGTACTTGGAAAGCAGGCCGTGCACCGTCAGGTGCGGCTTGATGTGCATCGCGGCTTTCATGCCGTCGGGTCGCACGAGATCGAAGACGCTTCGGATGGGCCGACGCAGGATCGGCTCCGCCGCTGCGAGCTTGGCCCTGTTGTCTCGGATGAAACGAGCGAACGCCCGACCGTCGGGCGCAGATACCTCTCCGATCCGCCGGGTCATCTCCTCGATGTCCTGCGTCGCGTCGATCACGGTCGGATTTTCGGAGTCTCGATCGCCGACGATCAGGCGATACATCGGATCCAGCGGCATCAGATCCGCGTAGTCGTGCAGGTCGGCACCGGTCGCTTTGAAGATCTCCTCAAGCACATAGGGCATGAGGAAAAACGTCGGGCCCATGTCGAAGTGATACTGATCGCCATTCGGAGCGGTCTTGGTGATGCGACTGGTCCGGCCACCGATCGTTGGCTGCGCTTCGTAGATCCGCACTTTCGCACCCGAGGCCGCCAAGAGCATCGCCGACGCGAGCCCCCCCGGCCCGGCACCGATGATGGCGATGGTGTCGTCGGTGGTCGTCGCTCCGGTATCGGCGGTCTGGGTCACTGCGTCATGCCTCTCGGGTGGTGGATTGGCACAGGATAGGACACCCCGCTCTCCGACGGGCCTCATTCGGGCACGGATCTATACTTGCCACCATGACCTCAGGTGAAGCGACACGGGAAGTCCCTGATTCGTTCCCGGAGCTTGCGTGGTCTCGCACGCCTCTGTCGGATCGCCTGGTGTGGCTGCGCGGCTTCCGTCTCCGCCTCTTCGATGCGACGGATCATTTCTGCGAGCTGATCGGCGAAGAAGTCGGCAAGCCCGAGCACGAGGTCGTAACCGGGGACCTGCTGCCGCTGCTCGCATCGTGCAGGTGGCACGAGCGCTACGCACGCCGACTGCTTCGCCCTCGACGACCACTGGGCCAACCGATCTGGATGCTGGGGCAACGCCACCGAATCGTCCGGCAGCCCTTGGGTCACGTCGGAATCATCGCGACATGGAACTACCCGGTGCAGCTGCTCGGCATCCAATTGGTTCAGGCGCTGATCGCCGGGAACCGCGTGACCGTGAAGCCGAGTGAACGTTCGCCACGCACGCAGGCGCTGCTTCTTGAACTGGCAGCCCAAGGTCTCCCGGAGGGCACACTTCGATCACTCCCCGCCACGCGTGAAGCGGGAGAGCAGATGCTCGAGCGTTTTCGCTTTGACCATGTCGTGTTCACCGGATCGACCGAAGTCGGCCGGGCGATCGCCCGGAAGCTCGCCGGCACCCTGACGCCGAGCACGCTCGAACTGTCCGGGCGCGACAGCGTCTTCGTGCTGGACGATGCGGATGTCGAACTCGCCGCCGAACGGATATGGAATCTCGTCGAAATGAACAGCGGGCAGACGTGCATGGCTCCGCGCCGTGTGCTCGCTCACTCGTCGATCTTCGATCCCTTGTCGGAGGCGTTGCGCGCGGGCGCGTCCGCCTCGCCGCGAACGCTGATCGACGAACGGGCGTCTGGGAGGGTCAGAGAACTCGCCGTCGCAGCACAGCGGGCCGGAGCTGAAGTCATCCCGTCTTTTCGTGAAAACGATCCCTCCCACTCGGAAGCGCGGATCGTGATCGGTGCCGATCCGGACGCCGCGGTCGTCGCCGGGGACCATTTCGGCCCGCTTTGCGCGGTCGTGAGATGTGAGACAGAAGACGAGATGCTCCGCGTCCACCACGGCTGCACGCAGCAC
>JANSXG010000255.1 GCA_024743075.1 bacterium
AAGGCCTCGGGGGACATGTCCAGCGGCTCACCGTGGCGGGTCAGGGACATCTCGCCGGTGATCCGGTCGATGGTGCAGTTGAATTCCTCGATGTCGATTGAGTTGTAGTACTTCCGCGCGGCGGTGATCATCGCCTGCTCGAGGTCGCCGATCAGAATCTCGCGTTCCACGCCGCGATCGCGCGCGATGGACTCGATGAGGCGCAACATTTCTTGACTGTTCATGGTTTTGCTCGTGCCCGCCGCGGGGCCGCTCCGGTCTCGGGTTTTGGTTGAGATGTCTGGTTGTCGCGGCGGGTTCGCCGCACGAAACGGTGGGGAGGACTGGCCCAAAAACGAAACAGGCCACGCGTGTCTGACGACACCCGTGGTCCGCTGAGGACCGATGGACCCGTTACCGAGCCCTCGGGAGAGACCTGTTTGGTCTCGCGGTCTGTGCCTGAAGATCAGGTCATCCCGCGTCTCCCGTAGCGACAAGCTGTTGCCAGCTCACCAGTCATGTCCGCGAACCACATGCGCCATCAATGAATACCTTTCAGAGGCGACAACCCGTCGCCCGTGAGAAGTGATCGTTCGATCATGGTACCCGTTCAGACCGTCAACGGTCAAATAATAAGATGAGAGATCGGGCCTCAGGGGCGCAGCGTTCGCATGCGGTTGGCGTCGATCGGGCTGATGACGCGAAGGGCCCGCTTGCCCCTGTATTGCCCAATGTGAGCAAGGAGTTTGGGCTCATCCTCGACTTCGATCGTGACCGGGTCGGCCGCGGGGGTGTCGGTGGCGATGAGGTCTCCGACCTCGATGTTCAGCAGGTCTTGCAGGGAAATGCTAGTGCGAGCAAGGGTGCCCGAAACTTCGAGGCTTGCCCCGCGAAGTTTGGACTCAAGGCGGTTGCTGAATTCCGGGCTGCCTTTCATGCGGGCCGAACTAAACCAACTCTGAGCCGCGAGATCTTCCATCAGCGGCTCGATCACCGCGTACGGGATGCACAGGTTCATCGTGCCGGCCCGGTTGGCCATCTTGATCTCGAAACCGATGACGATGGCCACCTCGTTTGGGGGGACGATCTGCACGAGTTGGGGGTTCGACTCGCCCCCGGTGACGCTGAACGAGAGCTGCCGGATCGACTCCCAGGCCTCCCGGAGTCCTTCGACCGCCCGGTCGAGGATTTTGTGGATCAGCCGGTTCTCGATCATCGTCAGCGGACGCTGCGGGATGAACAGTTCGGTGTTGGTGCCGCCGAGCAGGCGATCGATGATCGGGTAGATGATCAGCGGGCTGATCTCGAGGCAGATCTGCCCTTCCAGCGGCTCGGCCTCGAGCAGATTGAAACTTGTCGGGTTCGGCAGGCCGGCGATGAACTCCGAATAGGTCATCTGCTCGCAGGAGGCGACCTTGACTTCCACGATCGTCCGCAGAAATCCGGACAAGGACGCCCCGTAGGACCGGGCGAAGGCCTCGTGGAGGGTCTGCAGGGCCAGCATCTGATCCTTCGAGACCCGCTCGGGGCGTTTGAAGTCGTAGTCGCGGACTTCGACGTTCTCGAGATCCTTGCGATGGCGCGAGAAGATGGGTGTCGAGGACCGTTGCTCCTCGACCTCTGTGTCGTCCACAGCGGAGAGCAGGGCATCGATATCAGATTGGTCGAGCACATCGCTCATGCGCAGCATCGCTCCACAGGCCGGAATCCGCCTTATCCGGACTATCGACCACCCCGCGGGGCCGACTTGAGGCCCGCCCGCCCGGAGCGGGGCACCTGACTAGGTTCGGGCGTGGAACAATCCAGCCCCGGGGAGGATTACACTCCCTCGACATGTCCAGACCGTCCGTCATCTGCTGGAGGACCCGCATGCGGGCACGCTCAAAGGTGTTCTCAAACTCGCTTCGCTCGGCTTTCGTTCTCGCCGTCGCGATGGCGTTTGCGCTCGGCGCGCCCCGCGCAGCGATGGCCCAGTTTGGCGGCCCCGCCGGTGGACCGGCCTTCGGCGGCGACCAGCCCCAGGTCGAGGCATCGGTTCAGGCCAAGTTCTCGTCGATCGCCCGTGGGGAGATCCTCCCGATCGCGGTGACGCTGACCCACCGAAACGGCTTCCACACATGGCCGGTCGCGGGCCACGCGGATCTTGGGCCGGACTTTGACTTCGCGGTTCGAACCGAGATCGGGCTCGCTTCCGACGCGCCCGAATGGGCCAGTATCACGCGTGCACTCCAGTTGCCCGACCTGTATCAGGCAACGGTGGCTGACCCCACGGGCGCTCAGCCAACGGTCAAGAAGCCGACCTACGCCGACACGGCAGTCTTCTATCTGCCGGTGACGATTGCCGAAGATGCTCCTCTCGGCGAACAGACCATCACCGTCGCTCTCGCGTACCAGGCCTGTGACGACACCTCGTGCCTCGCGCCCGAGTTTCCGGAGTTCGACGTCAGCTTCACCATTCTGGAGGCTGGGGCCACCTCGGTTTCTGTGGCTGAAATCGACGAAATCTTCGACGGGATGGCCGAATTCAAGGCCGTGCCCGAGGAGGCTTCTGGCGAGGAACCGGGCGATCTTGAGTCAGCCGCCGACGATGTCGCGCCTGTAGCGCCATCCCGCTCCCTGTTCGGCTTCGACATCGGCGCCAGCTTGTTCTCGCTCTTCCTCGCCAGCTTCATCGGCGGGGCGCTGCTGAACCTGATGCCCTGCGTGCTCCCGGTCATCCCCATCAAGATCATGACCCTGTCGCA
>JANSXG010000205.1 GCA_024743075.1 bacterium
CGTATTCGCGCATGGGGCTGGCCTTCGGATGGCTGAGGTCGGTTTGTCTTGGTATCGACGCCGAAACGCCGAGCCACAGACAGGTATCGGCACGATATCACGACGGCATCGCGCCTTCTGATTGGTCGAGACCGGTAATTTGTGTTCATCCGGGGCTGCACAGCGGACGATGACGGTCTTACAATGACTTCCACGGCCCTGCGGACCGCGAGCGCACCCCTGTTTATTCGGACTTTGGTCAGTATCTGAAGGCTCTGGAACAGGCCAATCGCGGCATCGGACGACAACTATGAGCGCTTCGCCCACGATGTCCAACAGTTCGAATTCCAACGGTACCCCCGGTCCGAAGCCGGGTGCCGGCGCGTCTGGGCCGATCCCGGCCGGCGCGTCGCTCAACGGCTGGAACGCCGCCTACATCGAGGACCTGTATCGGAAGTACCAGGACGATCCGCAGTCGGTCGGCTCGGACATGCGCGATTTCTTCCGAGGCTTCGAACTCGGGCAAGGGGCCGGTGGTCCTTCCGGCCGGGTCGCTGCTGGCGGGGCGGGCGTCTCGAGCGGGTCCGCGGACGCGGCGAAGGCCGCGGCGGTCCGTGATCTGGTCAACTCCTATCGCTCACTCGGTCACACCTGCGCACGGATCGACCCGTTCGATCGCGAGCGCGAGGCACCGGAAGAACTCAATCCGACGGCTCATGGTCTTGGGAGCGACGATCTGGGTTCGGCATTCACGGTCCCCGGACTTGCGCCGTCCGGCGCGTCGCTCTCGGACCTGATCGGTCGTCTCGACTCGATCTACTGCGGGTCGATCGGTGTCGAGGTGATGCACATCAGCAATCGGGCCGAGCGAGACTGGTGGCTCGAGCGCGTCGAGACCACCGGCAACCGGACGGATTTCTCGCGGGGCGAGCAGATCCACATCCTTGAGCAGCTCCACCGAGCCGAGATGTGGGAGAAGTTCTGCGGCAAGCGGTACCCCGGCCAGAAGCGGTTCAGCCTTGAAGGCGGCGAGTCGCTCATCCCGCTGCTCGATCGGTTGGTCGAGAAGAGTGCGGACCAGTTCGATGTCGAGCAGCTCGTGCTCGGCATGAGCCATCGCGGTCGTCTGAATGTCCTCGTCAACATCGCAGGCAAGACCTACGAAGAGGTCTTCACGGAGTTCGACGACACGTGGGAGGCCGACGCCGAAGACGGCGGCGGCGATGTGAAGTACCACCGCGGCTACTCCTCGAACCGTGTGCTCCCCTCGGGCAAGCACATTTGGCTCGCGCTCGCCTCGAACCCAAGCCACCTCGAAGCCGTCGCCCCGGTCGTGCTCGGTCGCTGCCGCGCGAAGCAGCGTCTCAACGGCGACAAGACCCGTAACAAAGTCATCCCGGTCATCATGCACGGCGACGCGGCGGTCATCGGCCAGGGCGTGGTCGCTGAGACCTTCAACCTCGCGGGGCTCGAGGGCTACACCGTCGGCGGCACGATCCACATCGTCGTCAACAACCTGATCGGCTTCACCACCGGCCCGCTCGACGCCCGGACCAGCCGTTACTGCACGGATATGGCGAAGATGATCGAGGCGCCGGTGCTCCACGTGAACGGCGAGGACCCCGAAGCGGTCGTCCACTGTGCTCAGCTCGCGCTCGAGTACCGGATGAAGTTCAACAAGGATGTGGTCATCGATATGCAGTGCTACCGTCGCCACGGTCACAACGAGACCGACGAGGCGATGTTCACGCAGCCGCTGCTCTACAGCGAGATCAAGAAGAAGCCGACCGTCCTCAGCGAATACGCGCGGACTCTGATGCACGCCGATGTCATCTCCAAGGATGATGTGGAACAGATAGAGTCCTCCGTCCACGAAAACCTCGATGAGGCGTACACCAACACGCGCAAAACCGCCGTCGACCCGACCCCGGCCCCCGGGCATGTCCACTGGTCGGGCGTTACCAACGAGTGGACCTTTGACGAGGGCAACACGGGCGTTGACCGCGACACGCTCCACGAGATCGCCAAGGCCATCAGTTCCTGGCCCGAGGACTTCAAGCCCCACCGCAAGCTCGTCAAGGTGCTGCGGGAACGCACCGAGAACGTGCTGGAGAACAAGCCGTTCGACTGGGCCACTGCCGAATCGCTGGCCGTCGGCTCGCTCGTGCTCGAGGGCCACATCTTCCGTCTGACCGGCCAGGATTCGCGACGCGGCACGTTCAGCCATCGTCACGCGGTCCTACGCGACGTCGAGACCGCAGAGGCCTATGTCCCCGTGAACGCGATCCGTGAACTCGGTGTCCCCGGGACCGATCGCGAGGCTGGCACCAAGACCCCCGACGGTCAGATCCGCCAGAACAAGTTCTGCGTGTACGACTCGCCGCTCTCGGAGTTCGCGTGTCTGGGATTCGAGTACGGCTTCAGCCTCGCTTCACCGAAGATCATGGCGGTCTGGGAGGCTCAGTTCGGCGACTTCTCCAACGGCGCGCAGGTCATCATCGACCAGTTCATCAGCTCCGCGGAACTCAAATGGCAGCGCTGGTCGGCGCTGACGCTGCTGCTGCCGCACGGCTACGAGGGCCAGGGCCCCGAGCACTCCTCGGCCCGCCTTGAGCGATTCCTCAAGCTCTGCGGCCAGAACAACATTCAGGTCTGCTACCCGACGACGCCGGCCCAGTACTTCCACATGCTGCGGCGCCAGATGCACCGCGACTTCCGCAAGCCGCTCATCGTCATGAGCCCCAAGAGCCTGCTCCGGCTGCCCGCCTGCACCAGCACGACCGACGAGCTCACGACGGGCGGCTTCAAACCTGTCCTCGATGATCCCGCCTTCGAAGGCAAGGGGGCGCTGGATCGGAAGAAGGTCTCAAAGCTTCTGCTGTGCACCGGCAAGGTGTACTACGACCTTGTCAAGCGTCGCGAGCAGATCGAGCAGCACGACATCGCGATCGTCCGCGTCGAACAGCTCTACCCGCTGCACTTCGACCTGCTCCAGGAGATCCGCTCGAAGTACCCGGCCGCCGCCGAGCTGGCGTGGGTGCAGGAAGAGCCGCGCAACATGGGCGCGTTCGGGCACATGGCCTTGTCGCTGCTCGAAAAGCTTGATTGGAACATCGAGTACTACGGACGCCCGTCCAGTGGTACCCCCGCCACCGGGTCGCCCCGCAAGCACCTCGAACAGCTGGACGACTTCCTCACCGCCGCCATCGGCACGGTCCGCGAGGAGCGGTCGGACGGCAAGTCGGTCGATCAGAAGTCCAAGCCTTCGGACGCGAAATCGAAGAACTCCAAGTCCGGCGGCGGCTCCAAGTCGGCGTCGAAGAAATCGAGCGGACGCAAGGCCGCCACGGCGTAAGAAAACCACGGCACAGCGACCGCGCCGGGCCGTCAATTGCAGAGACACCCACCCATGCCCACCGACATCGTCATCCCCGCGCTTGGTGAATCGATCTCCGAGGCCGTCATCGCCTCCTGGCTGAAGGAGGACGGTGACTACGTCGAGCAGGACGAGGACCTGGTCGAACTCGAGACCGACAAGGTCACCATGCCGCTCCCGTCTCCGGCCGCGGGGGTTTTGAAGCGCGGGGCAAGCGAGGGCGACACCGTCGAGGTCGGCGGCACCATCGGCTCGCTCGACGAGTCGGCCGAGAAGCCTTCGGGCGATGGCTCGAAAAAGTCCGAAGCCAAGTCGAACGATGAGGATTCGGGCAAGAAGGAAGAATCGAAAAAGCAGGATCCGAGCAAGGGCGCGGACAAGAGCGCGTCCGGGGACGAAGGCAAGTCCGGCGACAAGCAGTCCTTCTCGAAGACCACCCGGCCGCCCTCATCGGGCGCTCCGTCCAGCGGCAAGGCCCCGGACAACTCGGGCGCCTTCGCCACCGCCGTGGCGCGCAAGATCGCCGACGAGCACAAGATCGACCTGTCGCAGGTTCGCCCGACCGGCGCCGGCGGACGCATCCGCGAGCAGGACGTGCTCGCCGTCATGCACACCCGCCAGAACGGTGTGGTCCAGCCAACCGCCTCTTCCGGCGGAGCGCCCCAGCAGGCGACTTCACGCGGCACGCGCCGCGAGAAGATGTCGCCGCTGCGCAAGAGCATCGCCAATCGCCTCGTCGAGGCGCAGCACACCGCCGCGATGCTCACCACCTTCAACGAGTGCGACATGACGAACGTCATGGCCCTCCGCTCGCGCCTCAAGGACCAGTTCCTCGATCAGCACGGCGTCAAGCTCGGCTTCATGTCGTTCTTCACCAAGGCTTGCGTCAGCGCGCTGCGCAAGGTGCCCAACGTCAACGCCCAGATCGTACAGGGCGAGAAGGGCGTCGAGGTCCAGTACCACGACTACTGCGACATCGCCATCGCCGTC
>JANSXG010000277.1 GCA_024743075.1 bacterium
GGGACCGTTGGCCCACCGCCCCCACGGACGCGGGAACGGGGCCCGAAGGGGCCAACACGCGCGGGTGTCTCTCATCGGCCCGAGCCAAAAACCACAAAGCCGGCTGCTTTCGCAACCGGCTTGGGAATAGCGGGGGCTGGATTCGAACCAACGACCTCCGGGTTATGAGCCCGACGAGCTACCAGACTGCTCTACCCCGCAATCAGATTTGGTCAAGCATTATGGGCTGCCCGGACGCTTGTGTCAACCAACCGGAAAGGACCTTCGGGACTTCCATGAGGGCTGATTCGGTCTCCGCCGACGCCCCGAGACCTATCTTTGCTCCATGGAGGACCCCAGTCTGTTCGGATCGCTACCGACCCACCTTGCCGAGCGTGGTCGCCCTCTCAATGGGCGGGCTGCGATTTCGGATGGGGAGTTCGTTCTCCTCTGGCTCCATCACGCGGTGCGGGGCCACGAGAACGCGGTTCTCGATGTCGCCGTAGACCTCGCCAACAGGCTCGATCACCCGGTCTTGGTCTACCAGGGCCTCGGCGGCGACCACCGCTTCAACAGCGACCGCCACCACACCTTCATCCTTGAAGGTGCTAGGGATCTCGACGGGCAGCTGCGCGAGCGAACCAACGGGCGCATCCGGTTTGCGTTTCACCTGCCCGAGGATCGATCGAGTCCCTCGCCGCTGCGCGAGCTCGTCAGGCGGGCGTCGGTCTGCGTCGTGGAGGATTTTCCCGCGCCGCCGTTCCCGAAGTGGTCTATGTCGCTGGCCCGGCGCGCGCCGTGCGCGGTGATCGCCGTAGATGCGACGTGCGTCGTTCCGATGCAGTCGCTCACCAAGGCCTACGACCGGGCGTACAAGTTTCGGAGCAAGGCCTGGAAGGACTATCTCTCGCGATTGCGCGAGCCCTGGCCTGAGGCAATTCTGCAGACCCGGCGCACGCTGGAGGGCGTCGATCTCGGATTCGAACCGGTTGACTTCGAGACGCTCGATATCGCCAACGCCTGTGCACGATGCAGGATCGATCACAGCGTGCCGCCGGTTGCGGACACGGTGGGGGGGAGCCGTGCAGGCTATGAGCGATGGGAGCGATTCTGGGATGAACGCCTCGGGGTGTATCATAAGGCCCGGAACAGCGCCGCCCAGCCGGAAGCGGTCAGCCGGATGTCCGCGTACTTGCACCACGGACATGTCTCGGCGTTGCGACTCGGGCGTAAGGCGCTGGAGCGGGGGGGTGACGGGGCGGATAAGTTCCTCGACGAACTGTTCGTCTGGCGCGAGATGGCGCACAACTTCTGCTTCTACCGAACTCTCGATGACCCATCCGGAGCATCCCTGGAAACAAGCGCAGCGTTGCCTGACTGGGCGGTACAGACGCTCCGGGATCACCGCTCTGATGAGCGCGAGCACCGATATACCTGGGAGCAGCTCGCGATCGGTGCGACCCACAGCGGTCTCTGGAACGCGTGCCAGCGTTCGCTGTTCCGACAGGGGGAACTGCACAACAACGTTCGGATGACTTGGGGCAAGGCGATCTTGGAGTGGACGCGATCGCCCGGCATCGCGCTCGACACCCTCATCGACCTCAACCATCGCTACTCGCTCGACGGGAACGACCCCAACTCCTACGGCGGCCTGCTCTGGTGCATGGGCCAGTTCGACCGACCCTTCGAACCGGAGCAAGCGGTCCTCGGAACGGTCCGCCCGCGCGATGTCGATTCACACGAGCAGCGGGTGGACATGAAGCGATACGAAGCGTGGACGAGCCGGCCCGAGCGGAGCGGGCGACAGCGGATCGCCGTGGTCGGCGCGGGACCGGCGGGGGCGATGGCCGCCCGGACGCTCGCGCGGCACGGGCACCGGGTGACCGTCTTCGAGAAGTCGCGCGGGCCCGGTGGGCGGACCGCGACGCGATACGCCGGCGAGCAGCGATTCGATCACGGGGCACCATCGTTCCGAACAGATGATCCGCGCCTCGCCC
>JANSXG010000151.1 GCA_024743075.1 bacterium
CCGCAGTCGAGGTGGTCGCGCCCGATGACGATCGGGGCGGACAGTTCGCCCGAGGCGACCATGTCGTTGAAGATCTTCCCGGCCTTGTCGCGCTCGCCGTAGCCGAACCAGCAGATGCGCGCGGGCAGGCCCTGGAAAGCGAAGCTCGGTTTGCAGTTCTCGAAGTCGCCCGCGATCAGCGCATCGGGGTTGGCGTGGCAGCCGAGGATCCAGCGGCGGAGGCGGGTGTTGTAGCCGCCGTCGGACTCGGGGAAGGCATCGAGCAGGGCCTTGTCGGTCTTGTAGATGTCGATCGGGTCGCCGGAAAGAGCGGCCCAGCGGAAGGGGCCACGGCCGAGGCAGAACTGCGGGCGGATGTACGCCGGCACGAAGCCGGGGAAATCGAAGGCGCGGTCGAAGCCGTGATCCTTTGCCCGCTGTCTCAGGTTGTTGCCGTAGTCGAAGGTGATCGCGCCGCGGTCCATCAGCTCAACCATCGCGGCGACATGGCGGTGCATGCTCGCCATGGACTGGCGGACATACTCCTCGGGCTCTTCGGCTCGGAGCAGGTCGGCCTCGTGCATGGTCACGCCGGTCGGTACGTAGCCGACGAGCGGGTCGTGTGCGGAGGTCTGGTCGGTGAGCAGGTCGGGCGTGATGCCGCGCTCGACCATGCGCTCGAGCAGGTCCACGGCGTTCGCCTCGACACCGACCGACACATTCATTTGACGGTCCTTGTAATCCAGAGCGGCGTCGATGGCCTGGTCGATCGACGGGAGCAGTTCGTCGAGGTACGAATCGTGCAGGCGACGCTCGAGGCGCTTGGGATCGACATCGGCGATGAGGCAGGTGCCGCCGTTGAGGGTCACGGCCAGCGGCTGCGCACCACCCATGCCGCCGCAGCCCGCGGTGACGCTGAGCGTGCCGACGAGCGGTCCCTTCGCGTTGTCCTTCTGCTTCGGGAAGTGCATGAAGCCGGCTTCGGCGAACGTTTCGTAAGTGCCCTGCAGGATGCCCTGGGTGCCGATGTAGATCCACGAGCCCGCGGTCATCTGGCCGTACATCATCAGGCCCTTGGCGCTGAGTTCGTCGAAGTGCTCCTGCGTGGCCCAGTGGGGGACGAGGTTGGAGTTCGCGATCATGACGCGCGGGCTGTCGGTGGTCGTGCGCACCACGCCGACGGGCTTGCCGGACTGAACCAGCAGCGTTTCATCGGGCTTGAGCCGCTTGAGGGTGTCGACGATGGCGTCGAATGCCTCCCAGGATCGGGCGGCTTTGCCCCGTCCGCCGTAGACGATCAGGTCCTCCGGGCGTTCGGCGACCTCCGGGTCGAGGTTGTTCATCAGCATCCGCATCGCGGCTTCAGCGGCCCAGGACTGGCAGGATTTCTCCGTGCCGCGAGGGGCGCGGATGGTCCGGCCGGCATCACGGCGGTTCGAATCGGTCGAGGGGGCGGGAGGGGATTGTGTCATGGCGTCGCTCCGGGCTGTCAGAATGGGCGCCAGTGTATCCGGGGTGTCGCGGGTCTCCAGCGCCCCCTCATCCCCACGATCTGAAAAGTTGAGACTGAGTCGCAATAAGACTATTATCCGCCCGCCGGGATTGCTGCCGCCCGACGGAGGGAGCGAGTGACCCGCGGCCGAGATGTGAGGGCGACGCTGTGAGCGAATCGATTGGTCCTGAGCGTGCGGCGAACGCGTCGCGTTGCCCGTTTGCAGCGATGGCGTCCGGCCGCAAGATGTCATCGGTCGAGCCAGAGCCCGAGCCCGCGATCGGCCTCGCGCAGATGCTCAAGGAGGGCACGGCCTCGCTGCACGATCAGGCGGAGCACGCCGCGTTCCAGACCCGGATGGTCAGCGGGGAGCTAAGCCGGGCTGAGTTCATCGACTTCCTGAATCAGGTGCTGCTCGTGCATCGGACGCTCGACGGGCTGCTGTCGGAAGCCGCGGCGACTGACCATCGCGTCGCGACGATGTTCCATCCCGTCCATCGTCGCGAAGAGAAGATCGAAGCGGACATCGAGCGTCTGGGCGGCACCGTCGGAGCTGAGCCGCTGGCCTCGACCAGTCGGTTCCTCGCCGCGGTCGATCACCTCACGGACAGATGCCCGGTCGCCCTGATCGGCGTGCTGTATGTGAACGAGGGCGCGACCAACGGCAACAAGGTGGTCGCCAAACGCATCCGCGACGGGCTGGGTCTGCAGAAGGACTTCGCGCTGGACTACCTCGACCCGCACGGTTCGGAGCAGCGCAGAAACTGGATGGCCTTCAAGGGCATGCTGGACGAGCTGCAGATGACCGAGGCCGAGCGCGAGTCCTGCCTCGACGCGGCGAAGGCGACGTTCGGGTTGTTCATGGAGATGTCGGAGGAGATGGACAGCGCGTCAACCGAGGGCTGAGTGAGTCCGACTCGAACCAGGCTTCAAGCGACAACCGGCCGGGAGTAAACCGGCCCGATCGTCCCTGTGGCGATTGACCTGAAACAACTGGCACTGCTGGTATTCGGTGGCCGGGGGGGGGAATTCTTGTCCGGTCTGGCGTGGGTAGAGAGCGACCGAGCAGCGTGGGTCCAATGAAATGGGTGATTCTTGATCGTTCGGAAGCGACGTGGGATTTCGGTCGCATGGAGTGGGCCACGGGGGAGACACCTCTATTGGTCACCCTGAACTGCGAGAAATCGTCAGCGACTGCTCGCCCTTCACGAATCGAATCGACGACTCATTGACATGCTGAACGGTCATGCCGTTCAGTTCATCACCCTGCTTCAGCCGAATGACTTCTCCGCGATCGGCGAGGTAGAGCGTTGCAACCGCGTCGGAATTGTGCTCTCCGTTTCGAACCGCGAGCAATTCGGCGTTTAGACGTAACGGCGATGGTGGTGGTGGCGGAGTCGCGACTGGAGAGGGCTTCGTCCAGAGTTCGATGCCAAGAAACTCGGGCAATGATTCACGCTCGTCGTCGGCACCGGCTGGTGCGATCGTAATTGGCTCGGTTGGCTCATACTCTGCTGGCGCCCTTTCCGCTCTCGATGGCAAGAGCGCCCAGCCAAGGCTAGCGATGAGCACGGCCACGGAAACAGCCAACATCAAATGCACGCCTCGCATGGAGTCTCCGCTCATGGTCCACCGTCCCCGATGATGTGCCAGGTGTCCAACTGCCACTCACCGTTGTCAATTGCGTACACGGCCCAGAATGAACGCGTTAGAGCCGCCTCTAACTCGATGTCGATTCGAAACGCCCAAGCAGACGATTTTGTCTGCCACGCGACCGGCCCACGAAGCGATCCGGCTTGCTTCTGGAAACCTTGAGAGAACGCGCTCGATCGGCCGGACCGTTCGGAACGCCATTCGCGAACGCGTTCATAGAGTTCGTTTGCGGAATCGCCGAAGAGCATCGCGAGCACTTCGTATGGAACGGTCCGAGGATTGAGCGTGATGCCCGGCGTTATTCGATGGGATTGCTCCAACGGGCTTCGCATGACTCCTAGCAAGGCCTGACCTGCTCGAGTCTGAGGAAAAACTCGCGCGATCCCCGTAGTTCGAACGGCGGCCTCTTCCAAATCACTGATCGAGAGTTCGTCGAGCCGGTCGTTGGGGTCGCGATCCCAGTTTGCGCCGGACGCGCTCCAGTTTTGCGGAGTGATCCGGAGACGCGTGTCCTGGTCGTATGCGAAGATGCGGATACGTGCGGCTTCGTTGGCAAGCTCAAACTCGTCGTCCAGAACGACGATGGCCGCGTAAGGGAGACTGTCCTCAGTAAGGGCGGTGTCCCCGCGCCTCAAGATCCACTGTAAACATGTCGATCGGATGGCATTCATGAAAGATGTTGATTCGAGCGAGGCCTCGTGTTGCTGCACAGCAAAACCGCTGGTCGCCGCGATGCGTGCGGAAGCGATGACGGCAGTGCTCGCGACCACGATGAATCCGAGCACGGCGAGCAGTGCGACGGCGCGGCGTTTTCTGAATTGGCACTCAGCCATGACGTTGCTCTTGCAGCGGTAGATTCGCAGATACTGATCGATTTCCAGCAAGTCGGCTGATCAGATCGATCACGAAGACCTGTCCTCGACCCGATGGCTCCTGGCCTTGCACTCTCGGATCAAACCCATCGAGATCACCCAGTACAGTTCGGGGCTCCGAATCTTGCCCATACGTGTCGGAGCGGCTCAGTTTCCCAGCCGACGAGTCGAAGCGATAAGCGACTGTTCTTGCCTCACGTCCCTCAGAGATCGGGAATCGAAGCTCAAAGCCCGACGCGTTGACGCTGAGACGACCCTGTGCTTGGTCATCATCCGCGGCCGACATGTGCTTAGCGCTCCATGCGTCCAGGTCCGCGGCGATCAGATCGGCTGCGGCCGCAAGAGCACTCTGCGCGGTTATTGCTAACTGCCGTTCTGCAGAAACTCGCGCGATGTACCCCATCACCGACGACGTTGCGGTGATCAGCACCGAGAACAGCACGAGAGTCGCGAGCACCTCGACGAGGGTCATGCCTCTTTGACGAGTGAATCGTTTCATCGTCCCTCCCCCTTGGGCGGCCTGATGTACCACCGCGTCACGGATCGGTCGCCCTGCGAGATCCGCAGCCGATCGAACTCCGCGGTTGCGCGAACCAGTTCCACCTCGAAACGACCCTCGATCTGCCGGCGATGGTCTTCGACGGTGTCGGCGGTGTCCCAGCGGTAGCCGCCTTCGGTGGACCGGGGAACGCCGAAGCGGCTCGGGTTGGTGACGATGGCATCGGCGGCGAGGTCGAGCGGTGAGACTCCGACGACGACTGGTCTGCTCTCGTGTGGTGATGGACTTGATGCGTCCAGCCAGTTGAGCAGGCTCACAGCGGCGATGGACAGCAAGGCGGTCGCGAGCACGACCTCAAGCAGCGTCAGCCCTGATCTGGTCCGTCTTGCAGCGATCACCGGTCGCTCCTGATCACTTCGTGCCAGCCGGTCAGCCCGGCGAACCGAACGGTCACCGACGCAGCCCCGCTGGACACACGCACCTGATAGTCCGCCGACTGACCGCGGGCGTCGACGACGAGGCGGTCGATCGGTGTGCCCGTGGGCCGCTGCCACGCCTCCAGAGTGAGGCCATCGGGCAGGATCCGCTCGATGGTCGGCGCGTCGGCAGCGCTGCGATCGACGATCAAGACCATGGATGCGGCCTCGTCGAAGACCAGTTCGGTCACCCGGCCCTTACGGGCGAGAACCCGCGCGGTCGCGTCGAGGGCGGCGATCGACGATGCCGCGTCGGACACGCGCGATTCTTCGGAGCGCAAAGACAGGCCGACCGCGGCGACGGAGACCGCCATGCCCAGCACAACCAGTACCGCGAGCAACTCGACGAGCGTGAACGCCAGCGACCGACCAGATGTCGCTCGTCGATGGATCAATTGCTGCCCCGCAGGTTGCGGGACGAGATGTCCTGGTTCTCCCCGGTGCCGCCGGGTTGCCCGTCGGCCCCGTAGCACACGATCTCGAACGCCGAACCGTCGGATGCGGGCGAGATGAACACATATGTCCGCCCCCATGGATCCGTGAGCTGGTCTTGCGTGAGCTCGTAGGACTTGCCGATCGCGTCCGGGCCGGAGAGCACGGTAAGCCCCTCAGATGGGCTCGGCAGGTCGCCAGTCGAGTACTGATACATCTCAACCCGCTCCTTTATGATCGTCACGCCGGTCCGCGCGAGTTCGACGCGGCTCTCGCTGAAGGCTCCCGAGAACCCGACAGCGAGCGTGTCGGCGAGCAGGCCGAGGATGACCACGACCGCGAGGACTTCGACGAGGGTCATGCCCCGCCGGTGCCGGACGCGGACCAACGATGAACGGTGAGACATCAGACAACCTCCTGCAGGCGGATGAGGGGGAGCACGGCGGCCATCACGACCGTGCCGACGAGCACCGCGAGCGTCAGGATGACCGCGGGTTCGAGCAGTGAGCTGAGCCGGTCGATGCGGCGCGTGGCATCGCGCTCGTAGCGACCGGCGATACGCCGGAGCACACGCGGGAGATCGCCCGACGCCTGCCCGGCCGCAATGAGGCGAACGAACTCGGTGTCGGCCCAGCGAGGATCGGGCAGCGCCCGGTCGAGGTCTTCGCCGTCGGCGACAGACGCGGTCACTCGGTCCAGATAGCCGCGCAGGCTTGCGCCGCCGAGGCCGGTGTGCGATGCGGCGATCAGCCGCAGGCCCTCGACGATCTGGATGCCACTCTCGAGCATTGAGGCAAGTTCTTCGCAGACCGAGGCCAGACGCATGCGTCGGATGAACCGCGGCGTGCACCACCGATCCAGCAGAGAGCGCAATTTCGCTGTAGCCCCAGCGCTGCTGCCAACCAGCGTCGCGGCGATGATCAGGCCGATCGCTACGAACGGCAGCCATGGCAGCGCCGCGACGAGCGTCTGGCCGAAGCGCATGACGGCCACGGACAGGCCCGGCAGCTCCACGCCCGCCCCCGACAGCACTCCGAGCAGCTCGGGGAGTGTGCGGACGCTGAGGAACACGACCACACCGAGGCCGACGGCGGCGACGATGAGCGGGTACGTCAAAGCCCCGAGAAGCCGCCGCCCGAGCTCAACTGATCGCTGGCTGGACTCGGCGAGGCTGGCCAGCGTCTTCGCGAGCTCGCCACGCTGCTCGGCGGCTCGGACGCGCGCGACCTCTGACTTCGTGAACCAGTCGGGCAGGGCGTCAAGGCACTCGCTGAGTGGCTTGCCGCTGGTGACCCCGGCGCGGATGCCGATCAGCGCGCGGTCCTGCTTCGACGGACGGCTCTGGTCGTCACCGTTCTCAAGCGAGCGGAGGGCCTCCGTGAGCGGCAGCCCGGTCTGGAGCATGGTGGCGAGGGCGTCGAGCAGATCGGCGCGGGCCGCGGCATTGCGGGCGCGCTGGCGCCTGTTCCACCACCGCTCGATCGGCTTTGGCAGGGATGCGGCGAGCTGTGCGGTCTGGAGCCGGCGGACCGACAGGGGGAGCAGTCCCCCGTCGCGGAGCAGTTCCCGCGCCTGGGCGGGGTCGGCCGCCTCGAGCCGCCCCTTGACGATGGTCCTCGGGGCGTCGCGCCGCGATGCCCTGTATAGATAGGTAAGGCCGCTCACGCCGGGTCCTCCTCGACGCCGCCGGTTACACGCAGCACCTCGTCCAGCGAAGTCAGACCCTGCTCGACCAGCGCTCGGCCCTCGCTGGTGAGCGATCTCGTGCCGTCGGCCGCAGCAGCCCGGCGGATCGACTCGTCGCCGGACGCCGATGCCATCAGTTCCCGGATGCGCTCGTTCATCACGATCAGCTCGAACAGGCCGCGCCGGCCCGTGAACCCGGTGTGCAGGCAGTCCGGGCAGCCCGCACCCTTGCAGGGCTCGTGGATCAACCGGATCAACCGCTGGGCGAGGACCGCCGAGATCGAGGCGCTGATGAGGTAGCGCTCGATGCCGAGGTCGGCGAGGCGCGTGATCGCGCTCGCGGCGTCGTTGGTGTGCAGCGTCGAGAACACGAGGTGGCCGGTGAGACTCGCCTGGATCGCGATGCGGGCGGTCTCGGCGTCGCGGATCTCGCCGACCATGACGACGTCGGGATCCTGACGAAGGATGTGGCGCAGGCCGGACGCGAAGGTCACGCCCTTCTTGGTGTTGACCTGGGCCTGGCTGATCGCGAGCTGGCTGGAGCCGAGCTCGTACTCGATCGGGTCCTCGATGGTCATGATGTTCAGATCGCGCG
>JANSXG010000021.1 GCA_024743075.1 bacterium
GCCGCTGCCTCCCCCTCCGCCCGCGCTCGCGATCGGCTGGAAAGGGCTTCCCCTATGCGATGGGTCATCCTGGCTCTGGTGTCTGTCTGGACGGTGCTGACCGTCGTGGGCTACACCGTGGTGCTGCCAAGCGAAGCCGAGGACATCGAGATCATCGCCTCCTATTTCGAAGTCGACGGCGAGGCGGAACCCGGACTGCAGACGTTCCTTGATGGCTTCCGCGTTTTCGCACGCGATCGGACCGGCGACGACGTCCCGAGCGATCTCAACGCGATTCTGACGCTCCCGGCGACGCAGCGCGGTCGCCTGATCGCCCTGTTCCGCGAGTACCACGCATCGAACCGTCCGGAGGGCACGCCGTCGCTGGAGGCCGTGCCGACATTGGTCTGGTCCACCGACGACAACCCGGCTCGACGCACCCAAGCCGCATTGTTCCGGGCGTGGTACCTGCGGACCTACAACCAGCCGATCCACGTTGTGACCGACCCAGCGAACCGAGACATCACCAAGGTCGTGATCCAGTGCGTCGCGGGCAAGGGGCCGGACATCATTGAAAGCTACGGCCCGTCACAGTTACAGCAGATGGTGGAAGCCGGCGTCGCGCTCGATGTCACCGATGCCGCCCAGCGCGACGGATTCGGTATAGAACGCGCCTTTGAAGCCGCGTGGCCCTCGATGGCCGTGGAGCAGGAGGAAGGAGAGTGGCGCCAATACGCCTTCCCCTGCAACGTCGGCTATACCGTCCTTTTCTACCACCGCGACCTTTTCGAGCAGGCAGGCGTCCAGCCGCCGAGAGGTCCCTGGTCGATCGAACAGGCGACGGAAAAGGCTAAGGCGCTGATTGAGAACGCCCGGGAGCGAGGCATCGAACGCCGCGTGGGCATCATGAACCTTGGGGCGTGGGACATGGCGCTCGCGGCGGGCGGCAGGTTCCTCAACGACGAGGGCACCGCTTCGGTCTACAACTCGCCCGAAACGATCGCCGGGCTCACGGCGTTTCAGAACATGATGTACGTGGATCGTGTCTCGCCCACCCCGGCCGAGGCCGCATCGATGGCCACCGCCGGCGGTGCGAACATGAACACCACTGCCGAAACGGCTTCGGCCTCCTCGCTATTCGCCGACAAAGTCGCCTCGATGTACGTCGGCGGGCGTTGGGAATACGCCCAGATGGCCAGCCGGAATTTCGAGCAGGTCATCCGGCCGGCGGCGGAGCGCGAACTGGCGTCCGGTGAGCCCAGCGATACCGAGTCAGAACTGATCCGCGAAGCCATCGCGATCCTGCAGCGCGACATCCTCAACCCGCTGACCGACGCGCAGTACGACGCCCTCGTCGGGACGCTCGACGATGCGGACCGCTCGCGCCTGCTCCAGGTCGGCGTCGCCCATGTCCCGAGCGTAACCGGCAAACCTTTCTATATGGCCGGTGCCCGCGTCGCGGTCGTGAACCGCTCTTCGCAGCTGCGTGATGAAGCCGTCCGTTTCCTCCGCTTCCTCGGGAGCGAGGTCTACAACGAGCAGATCAACGGCGCCTTCGATTCCATCTGCGGCGTGCCGGCCTACTGCCTCGACGAAGACGGCATTTCCGGCCTGCCGCGAGCCCTGCCGGGCCTCGAGCAGATGGACTCGCCGGTGTTCGTCGAAGCGATGCTGGACTACGCCCAGCCGGAGCAACTCTCCGACTTCATCGGCCCCGGACGCCTCGGCGCACTCGCCGGACCGGTCATCGAGAAGCTCGAGAAGCGGGACATCGGCCCGGCCGAGGCTGCCCGGGTCATCGAGAAGCGGATCAACATGCAGATCGCGGCGAACCTTCGGCGCGACGCGACGCTCCGCGAGCGCTGGGAGGATCTGACCGGGGTCGAGTTCGATCCGGACCCGTCGGTACCGCTCCGCCAGCAGGTCGAGCGTGCAAACAGGCTCAGCATGGCCGGGGGCGCATCATGATCGGCAGCGGGCGGAAGCGGCTGCTGATCGCGCTGGCGTTCCTGCTGCCGAACCTCATTGGCTTCCTGCTGTTCACCGCCGGGCCGGTGGTCTTCTCGCTGTACATGTCGCTGACCGACTGGCAGCTGACGAAGCACAATCAATACTCGACCGAGAGCGTGAAGTTCATCGGCTTTGAGAATTACGCCCGCCTGCTCTGGGGCGACGAATCGCACCTGTTCTGGGATTACTTCTATAACACCGTGTTCCTGATGATCGCGATCCCGGTCTCGATCGCCGGTTCGCTGCTCCTGGCGGTGTGGATCAACTCGAAGGCGACCCCTCAGAAGCCCAAGTCCAAGATGAAATGGGGGATGATCGGCCTCGCCTGCTCTGTCGCAGCCTGCCTGGGAGCGTGGGTGCTCGCATCGCCCTCCGCCGCCCAGGACGTGATGAGCACCCGCTCGGGTATGACCGACCTCACCGAGTACCAGGTCCAGGCGATGCAGCGCAACGGGCTCGTGCTGTTCGTCGGCATCGTCGGCGCGGTCATCACCGCCGGGCTGTTCGTCGGCCAGATGTTCTTCCGGGCCGCGTTCTACCTGCCCACGCTTCTCGCCGGTGTCGCGATGTTCCTGCTCTGGAAGACGCTCTACCGCCCGCGCGGCGGGCTGATCAACTCCGTGCTCGACCCGATCCTCGGTGGCATCGAGCGCGTCGTCGTCAACACGCCCGCAGTCATCTGGTACGGCACCGGAATCCTGCTCGCGCTCGCGACGCTTGCGTTCATCGGTAGGTCGATGATGGCCGGCCTCTCACGCTACAAGGCGAAAGAAACCGGCGGCTTCGCCCTGTTCGGGCGGGCGTTCATCCTCGCGACGGTCGGCATATCAGCACTGGGCATGAGTCTGGTGCTGGTCCAACTTCCCGAGAAGTCGCTGCTGCCCTCGGGGTACGAATCGTTCGATCAGGCCACCATCCTCGCGATCGGCGATGAACTGAAGGGCGTCGAGGGCGTGGACGCCGCAGAGGTGGATCTCATCGTGAACGCGCTCGGCGAGGGCGCTTCCCGCGCCGACACCCTGAGTGCGCTCCTGTCCGATCCAGTGCTGGCGCAGAACCGTGCATCCGTCCTCGAGGCCGTGGATCAGCGCTCCGAGCGCGTTCGTCGCGGGCTGACCGCCGGGCACGAGACCGAGCGGGGCGGGTTGCAGCCGCCGGACTGGCTGCTCTCCTCCCGCTGGGCGAAGCCCGCGCTCGTGATGATGGGGATCTGGCTCGCCATCGGCGGCGGGAACATGCTCCTTTACCTCGCGGGCCTGTCGAACATCCCGCAGTCGCTGTACGAAGCCGCGGCGATCGACGGCGCGACCGGCTGGCAACGCTTCATCAACGTAACCTGGCCCCAGCTCGCGCCGACGACCTTCTTCATCGTGATCATGTCCACCATCGGAGGGCTGCAGGGCGGCTTTGAGCAGGCGCTCGTGATGACCGAGGGCAAGGCTGACACGATCGTGCTGACCTACTACCTGTACAACCTCGCCTTCACCGACGACTTCCAACTCGGGCTGGCTTCGGCCGTGGCGTGGGTGATGTTCGCGATGATCTTCGCGATGACGGCGTTCAACTTCCGGTTCGGATCGAGGCTCACCAATGAGTGATCGCAGCCCGATCGAATCGGCGACGGGCCCGCTCGCGAAACTGGCGCGCCCGCTCACGTTCGTGGCACTCGTGCTTCTGGGTATCTCGTTCGTCGTGCCGTTCGTGTGGCAGGTGCTGATCTCGCTGTCGGACCGCAGCGAGGTCGATCGCCTGACCGAGACCGGCTTTCCGAGCCGGATCTCGCTGGACGCGTACGTCCGCGTGTTCGATCAGGTCCCGTTCGCCAAGTACTTCTTCAACTCGTTCTTCGTTGCCGGGTGGGTCACGCTGTTGCAGGTTATCACGTGCTCCATGGCGGCCTATGCGTTCAGCCGCATCCAGTGGCCGGGCCGGGACAAGGTCTTCCTGCTCTACCTCGGCACGCTGATGGTGCCGGGCGTCGTGCTGATGGTCCCGAACTTCGTCGTGATCCTCGGCCTCGGCATGTTCGACGACTACACCGGCCTGATCATCCCCGCCGCGTTCAGCGCATACGGCACCTTCCTGCTCCGGCAATTCATGCTGACGATCCCGAGCTCGCTCGATGAGGCCGCCGCCATCGACGGCGCGGGCCACTGGCGGATCTTCACGCAGGTCATCCTGCCGCTCGCGCGCCCGGGCCTGATCGTGCTGGCCATCTTCGCCTTCCTGTTCAACTACAACAGCTTCTTCTGGCCGCTGATCCTCACGCAGAGCGAGAACCTGCGCGTGCTCCCGGTGGGTCTGCTGCAGTTCAACACAACCTACGGCAGCGATGTGCCGGCGATCATGGCCGCGGCGCTGATGGCGATGATCCCGCCGATTATGCTGTTCCTCCTGCTTCAGAAGTACCTCGTGAAGGGCATCCAGCTCGGCGCGGTGAAGGGTTGACGGTGACATGGCTCAGGTGACGCTCCGCGATGTAAAGAAGGTCTACGACGGCAAGGTCGTCGCGGTGCGCGATGTCAACCTGACCATCGGCGACGGCGAGTTCCTCGTCCTCGTCGGCCCGTCTGGCTGCGGCAAGTCCACGACGCTGCGCATGATCGCCGGCCTCGAAGCCATCACCGAGGGCACCATCTCGATCGGCGATAGAGTCGTGAATGACGTGCACCCGAAGGACCGCGACATCGCGATGGTGTTCCAGAACTACGCGCTCTACCCGCACATGAGCGTCGAGAAGAACATGGCCTTCGGGTTGCAGCTGCGCAGATTGCCGCGCGAGGAGATCAAGCGCCGCGTCACCGAAACCGCCGGGCTGCTCGGCATCGGCGAGTTGCTGAACCGACGCCCGAAGCAGCTTTCCGGCGGGCAACGCCAGCGCGTTGCGCTCGGTCGCGCGATCGTCCGCGATGCCTCGGTGTTCTTGTTTGACGAGCCGCTCTCGAACCTCGACGCCAAACTCCGCGTCACGACCCGCACCGAGATCAAGAAGCTCCACAAGAGGCTTCGCACGACGACGGTCTATGTCACGCACGACCAGGAAGAGGCGATGACGCTTGGCGACCGCATCGTCGTCATGTCCGCCGGGCGCGGCGTCGGCGTTATCGAGCAAGTCGACACGCCGCTGAACGTCTACCGCTACCCGAAGAACCGCTTCGTCGGCGCGTTCCTCGGGCGCACGCCCATGAACTTCTTCGACGGTCGTCTGGTCGAGGCCGAGGGCGAGGTCTGGTTCGTCGCCGGCCCGGAGGACGCGCCCTCGATCCGCCTTGCCATGTTGCCAAAGCACACCGAGGCGCTCCGTGGTCGCGTCGGCGCGGAAGTCACGCTCGGCCTGCGCCCCAGCTCGCTCTCCGAGCACCCAATGGGCAAGGAGACCGCCGCTCACAGCACGATCCGATCGCAGGTCCAGGTGGTCGAGCCCCTGGGCAAGAACATCGATGTGTCGTGCGAACTGCTGGACGGCTCACCGATGCTCGCTCGCATCGATGCCCGCCACGACTTCCCGACCAGCGGCGAAGTGAAGTTTTACGTGGACATGGAGCACGTCCACCTCTTCGAGCCGGGTGAGTTCGGCGCAAGCCTGTTGCACCCCGAAGGTGCGCCGCAGAACGAGACCGCAACGCTGGCGTCGGACGCGTAACCGATGGCTCGACTGCGGATCGCGTTTCTCGGTGATGTCGTCGGTGAACCCGGTCGGCGGGCGTTCGCCCACGCCGTGCCGATCCTCCGACGCGATCGTGCGGCGAACATCGTCATCGTGAACGGCGAGAACGCCCGGCACGGCCGCGGACTTCATCCAGACGGCTACGACGAACTGATCCGCGCCGGGGCCGACGCGATCACCCTCGGCGATCATGCCCTCGACGACGAACGCATCGCCGCCTACCTCAACCGCGTCGATGCTCCGGTCTCCTGCCCGGTGAACTTCCCGCTTCGCTCCGAAAAGGCCAAGCGATGGAACCGCATCGCGACGCGGGAGTCCGCCCCGAAGCTGTACACGGTGACGGTCCTCGGGCGGGTGTACATGAAGCAGGACAACGGCTGCCCCTTCGAGCACGCCGACGAGGCGATCCGCAGGATCACCGCGTCCGATCCCGACGCACTGGTCATCGTCGAGATTCACGCGGAGGTGACCAGCGAAAAGATGGGCATGGCCTACCACTGCGCATCAGTCTGGCCGGGGACGGTGGTTGGAGTCGTCGGCACCCACACTCACGTGCAGACGAGCGATGCCCGGCTGGTGGTCGCCTCGGGCGCGTCAGGGTTCGCCTCCCGCCAGATCGGGGCCATCAGCGATCTCGGCATGACCGGCGGCCATGACTCGGTCATCGGCTTCGACCCCGAGGTGTCGCTGGAGCGCCTCAAGACCCAGACCGGCGGCAAACTCTCGCCCTCCGAGAAAGACATCGCCTGCAGCGGGGCCATGCTGGTGATTGATACCGAGGCGCGGTCGGCCGTCTCGATCGAGGCGATCCGAATCCCCTGCGACCGCTGAGCGTCTGATCGCCCGCTACCGGTGAGTTGCGGGGTTTCGGCGACTGCGGACCGGGTTTATCGGTCGCGCTGCATGAGGCACGCATCGCGCGTTTTTGGTGGCGTCGAGGTACAATGCTCCATCTGAACGACTGGAACCGGCCGGCGACTGGCAGTCGCGATCGGCGGTACAGACCGCACTACCGAGAGCGCGATCCGCGCAGAACGACAAGAGATGAGCAGCAGCACGCAGACCCCGGTCATCGACCGCCCGCAGGCGGCCAACCTCGCGATCAACGGCGCCAGCAAAGTCGCCGAGCCGAACGTCGGCATGATCGCCGTCAAGTTGAGCGAAGAAGAAATCGCCGCCGCCGTCGAGGTCATGCGCTCCGGCATGCTCGCGATGGGCAAGCACGTGCTCGAGTTCGAAGAGAAGTTCGCCGAGATGACCGGTGCCAAGCACGCCCTCGCCTGCGCGAATGGCACCTGCGCGTTGCAACTCGCGTACGGAGCGACCATCGAGCCCGGTGACGAGGTCCTCTGCCCCGCGTGGACCTACATTGCCACGGCGTCGATGCTCGTCGCCGCCGGCGCGAAGATCGTCTGGGTCGATGCCGACCCCAACACATACGCGATCGACATCGACGATCTCCGCAAGAAAGTGACCGACAAGACCGCCGCGATCGCCTGCACTCACATCTACGGCAACCCGGTCAACATCGCCGCGGTCGAGGAGATCGCTGCCGAGAACGGCCTGACCGTGATCTACGACGCCGCCCAGTCGCACATGGCGACCTACAACGGCAAGGGGCTCGGCGCGTACGGCGACTGCGTCACCTACTCCTTCTATCCCACAAAGAACATGACCACCGGCGAAGGCGGCATGGTCACCACCAACGACGACGACATCGCCGCGAAGATCAGGATGCTCCGCAGTCACGGCGAGACGGCGAAGTATGAGCACTCGTACATCGGTTTCAACTACCGCATGACCGATGTCGAGGGTGCCATCGGGCGCAAGCAACTCGATACCATCGAGGCGACCACCGAACGCCGGCGCGCCAACGCCGCCGCCCACACCGACGCCCTCGCGTCGATCGACGGGCTCCATGCCCCGACCGAGACCGACAACGCGACCCACGCCTTCCACCTGTACCCGGTGCGGATCGATCCGGATGCTTTCATCGAGCCCGAGGCCGATATGAACATCCGCGACCTGTTCTGCAAGGCGCTCAACGCCGAGGGCATCGGCACCGCGATCCACTACCCCCGTAGCCTGACCCGTCAACCGGTGTTCGACAAGCCCGGCGTGGATCACCAGCCCGTCGCCGATTCGCTCGCCGACCGACTCTTCTGCATCCCGGTGCACCAGCACCTGAGCGAGAGGCAGGTCGCGCTGGTCGGGGAAGCCCTGAAGAAGGTCGCAGACGCCCTCCGTCGCTGATCGCCGATCGGTCGGATACAGTGCGGGGTATGACGCCCGCGCCGCTTGAGCGAATTCTGACGTGGGCCGTGTTGATCGCGGCCCTCGTGGTTGCGCCGCCCGCTCAGTCCCAGATCAGTCTCGACGACTTGACGCCGGATCGGTCCGGCGTGGCCGTCGAAGAACTCACGCTCGAACAGCGTATCGAGCGTACGGAGGCCCTCGTCCCGGCGATCGAGCAGGAACTCGCCAGCACACGATCGCTGCTCGAGGCCGAGCGCGGCTCGGATCGGCCGATCGCGGTAGCCGAACTGGTCGAGACGGTTGATCAACTCAGACAGCTGCTGTTTCTTTATGAGCAGTTGATCGCCGAGTACCAGCGATCGATCGAGATCGAAGCGTCGATCCAGACCGCCCGGGATGATCGCGCGGCCGCGAACGCCGGGCGACTGCCGGAACTGCCTCCATACAACTTCGACACGCTCGAGACGCTCCGAGACCAGCTGTATACGTTGGAGGCCTTTCTGGCACGATCGCAGGCCGACGCGAATCGAGCCCGCACAGACCTGGCGCGCGAGCAGCGACGCTTGCGTGAGCAGACTGCCGAGCGACGCGCAATCAACGCTCTTACGCCGGACGCGGATGATCGCGCGGACCGAACCCGGCTGGCGCGGCGGCAGGAACTCGCGGTCGTGAAGGAACGCGTCGCGGAAGCGACGGTCGAACTGAGAAGCGCGCAGCTCGATCAGTCGCAACAGTCCATCGAACTCATCGAGATTCGGCTCGAGGTGATACGCGAGAGCATCAACCAGATCCGGCCCCGTGTTCGTTTTACCCAGGACGACCTCGATCAGCGTCTCGCCCGGATCGCCGATCTGCAGGACAGACTGACCGAGTCCTTCGACTCCATCCGTTCTCAGTCGGCCGATCTGCGGGACCGCGTGAATCAATGGACAAACGGACGGGGCGCAGACGCCGCTGCCGGCGACCCTCGCGTCGAGATCGCCCGCGAGATACTCATCGTTCTGGGTTCGCGCAGTGAGGTCATCGGCGAACGCCGGCGTCGCACGGGAGTTCGCCGTGACGGATGGACCGACCGGTTCGCGGTCCAGCGGGGCGAGTACTCCGGTCGCGAGATCAGTGCGCTCAAGGACGATGTCGAGGCGATCCGGCGCGGTCTCGATGCCGACGAGAGCGCGCTCACCGATCGGGCACGCCAGGTCCGCTCACGCCTGATCACGCTCGAAGGGGAACTCGCCACAATCGCCCCGGGCACGTCCGAACTCGCCGTCGAACGCATCGACGCGTACCGCGCTCTCGCCGCGGACATCGACGGTGCTCTCGAAGGCGTCGAGATCATCCGCCGCAACTACGCCAAGCTCGCGGAACTCATCGGCGAGCGAGCCGGCATCTCATGGTGGGATCGGGTGGTGATCGCCTGGTCGTTCCTCACCAAGATCTGGTCCTACGAAATCATCGAACTCGACGACAACACCGCGCTGACGGTCGACAAACTCGTCATTGGTCTGTTCCTTCTGGCCGTCGCCTTCAACCTTTCCCGGTGGCTGGCGTCACTGCTGAGCGCTCGAGTGCTACCCCGCTTCGGCCTGAACACCCACGCCGCGTCCGCCTTCAAAACCATCCTCTTTTACATCCTGCTTCTGACTTTCGCGCTCACGGCGTTGCGCATCATCGAAGTGCCGTTGACCATCTTCGCCGTCCTCGGCGGTGCGGTGGCAATCGGTATCGGCTTCGGTTCCCAGACGATCGCCAGCAATTTCATGTCCGGACTCATCCTGCTGGCCGAACGCCCGGTACGCGTCGGCGATTTCATCGACGTCAACGGCGTGGTCGGCACCGTTCAGCAGATCGGCGCACGCTCGACTCGGATCAAGACGCCGACCAACATCGAGATGATCCTGCCCAACTCCACGCTCCTCGACAACAATCTGGTGAACTGGACACTCACCGATCAGGTGGTGTGGCTCGCCGTCGAGGTCGGTATCGCGTACGGCTCGCCGACGCGTGAGGCGTCGAAACTCATCATGAAAGCCGCGGAGGAGCACGGGCGAGTACTGAATACCCCGCCGCCGCGCGTGCTCTTCGACAGCTTCGGCGACAACTCGCTGAACTTCCGACTGTTCTTCGCGATCAACATGAACCAGCCGTCGGACCGCCTGTCGATCCCCAGCGACCTGCGCTATCGCATCGACAACCTCTTCCGCGACGCCGACATCACGATCGCCTTCCCGCAGCGCGATGTGCACCTCGACACGCTCAGCCCGCTTCAGGTCGAACTCAAGCGATCCCGCCCTGCATCAGCAACGGCAGGCGACAACGCAGGCGAGCCGACCCCGAGCGGATCCTGAACTCAGTTCCCCCGGATCTCAACCTCGAGCAGCGTCGCATCCGCACGGCTGCGCACGGATGTATCGGTGAGCGCTGCAGGGAGCAGGGCTGTCGACCCCGCGGGGAGCAGCATCGACGCGAACGCACGCGAGTCTGACTCCAGTTCGATCCCACCGGAGGTGACCACGACCACGCTCGGTCGCGCATCGTCCGGGTGCAATTGCACGCGGGTCGCGCCGTTGAGTCGGTGCTCGACGATCCGGTAATGGGGGTTCTCCGTGAGCACCCGTGATCCCGCCTCGCGCATCGGCTCTGAGGAATCGCCGGTGCACGCTCCGTAGTCGATGCACTCAACCGCCTCTACGATGTGCAGCGTCCGCCCGGTGCGTCCCCAGTCATAGACGCGGAATGTTGTGTCGCTGGGCATCTGGATCTCGGCGATCACGATGCCCGCGCCGAGCGCGTGGCAGGTGCCCGACGGCAAATGATGGAACGCGCCCGGACGCGCATCGACCGCGATCATCGCGTCCTCGACCGTGCCGGACCTGATCGCTTCGGAGAATGACCCAGCGTCGTAGCCCGGAGCCACGCCCTTGTAGATCTTCGCGCCCGGGTCGGCCCGGACGATGTACCACGACTCGGTCTTGAGATGGGCGTCGGGGTTCGAGGCGGCGTACTCCGGTGAAGGGTGCACCTGAACCGACAGGTTCTCTTGCGCATCCAAAAACTTCACGAGCAGCGGGAAGCCGCCCAGCTTGCTCGGGCGGACCGTTCCCATGAGGTTCCGGCCCATGGCCAGCATCGCGTCGCGGATGGTCATCCCGCGCATCTCGCCGTTCAGGATCACCGAACGCGCCACGCCACCGCCACCTCCGTCCGCGCTGGTCGCGTCCAGGTCGACGAGTTCCCATGACTCTCCGACGGCTCGCGATGCGTCGTCACCAAGGTCCTTGCCCAGCGAAGCCAGGGCACGACCGCCCCAGACCTTATCTTTGAGGATCGGCTTGAAGATGAGCGGGTAGGGATTCATGCGTGGTCTGTCGTCTCGAGTCAAAGGGCGCAAGGCAACAGGATCGGCGAAATCGTGGTCCGCGTGTGCCTCGGGGTGCGGCCAAAATCCATCGCCGCGTTCATTCTGACCCGAACGCCGGTTCTCGGACGCGCTGCTCCACGCTCTCGCCGGACGCCAGGCCCCTTTGGAGGCAATCGGCGAGGTGCGCGAGAAGCAGCCAAGGTGAGCTGGTTCCGAGTCGAAGAGGCGGACCGCTCGAATCGGCGCTGCCCGCAATCGCATCGCAGGATATCCGTAGCCCGTCGAGGGACACCGCGCTACGCCGGAGCCAGCCGGGTTTGCGAGTGGGGCCTTTGATCTCCCATTGGGTCTCGCGGAGGTCGCGGACCTCCCACGGCCCGCCGCCGCTCAGCGCATCGAGCGCTTCCAGACGGTCCTTCAGGGCCGCGGCGGATTCGAAGTCGAGATCGGCCGACGCTCTCTCCATCCGCTCGATCGTCGTTTCGCGATCGCGTGCGACCGCGTCGCCTGTGAAAGCGAGGGCGCGTCGGAACCGCTCCCGATAGGACTCCAGCGGCTCCGTGCCGTCGCACGGCGCCGGGCACTTGCCCATCTGCTTGTACACGCAGGCCGTCGCATCCGGTGTCTGGGCGAGCAGGTGGTCGTACCGACAGAGGTCGAACAGGTCCACGATGTGCTCGGCCCACCTTTTCGCGCGCTTCGCGTTGGCGAACGGCCCTAGGACGGTTTCGTGCTTCCGAATGCGATCCGAGCCATCCCACAGATCTCGCCATCCAGCCGTCCGGAACATCGGCAATCGGGCGCTGCCATCGGCGAGTACGAAGCAGGCACCGAGGCGAGCACTGCTCGATCGTGCGGCATCGGGATCGATCGTCGCTTCGCAGGCAACAGCCAAAAGTCCCGCGAGAATCGTGTGGCCGGCAGGGATCACGCAGACGCGTCGTACGACAGCCCGGTAGTCCACCCGTGGGCTCGGATCGTTCGCGGGCTCTGGGCTGAATCGGCGATGAACGAACGCACGCGGGTCACCGATGCCGCGGATAAGCACCGGCTTGTCGTTGGCATCTACAAAGATGACGACGCCAGCCTCGGTCGGCAGAGCAGACCAATCCATTTGATGGGGAGTGCCGGTGTCGACCGGCTCAACGTCGATCGCGACGGTGCAGAGATCGTCGAACGGGTCGGGCGGTCTGAACGGCATGCGGATGCGCGCTCAGCTGCCGGCGCCGCTCATCAGCCCGTCTTCGAGCGGCGTGCGCTGCACCTCTCCCATCTTCGGGAACACCATGCCGGTGATGTTCCCGTCGAAGACGATTTCACCGTTCACGACCCCCTGGATCTTCGTGATGAAGCGCTTCGGGTTGTACTTGATGCCTTGGCAAAGCAGCAGGAGATCGTCACCGGGCGTGACCTGCCCTCGGAAACGGACATCCTCGATGCGTGTGAAACCGGCGAAGCACGTTTGGGCGCTGCGCTTGTAGTACATCAGGGAAGCGAGCTGAGCGCCGGCCTCGACCATCAGTACCCCGGGCATGAGCGGCATGCCGGGAATGTGGCCGTCGTGCCACCAGGCCTCCTGCGGCACGTTGTGAATGCCGACGGCGTTGTCGCACTCGTCATCCATCCAGATCAGGCGATCGAGCATGAAGATCGGCCCGCGATGGGGCAGGTACCGAGAGATGTCGGCGCGCGACATCTGCTGTGCCTCGAGGTCCACCGAATCGATATCGAAGATGAGTTCGCTTGCCATGGTGCTTGGGTGACCTGCTCGGCTGGGCCTCGCCGGCTCCGGCCCCGCTTCGAACGGCGCCGGAGTCGCGAGGGTGACGGCGCTTAGTTGTCGTCGCGGATGTCGAGGACCTTCACACGGACCGCCTGAGCGGCGTTTTTGATGTCCTGCATCTGCTTGCGAACCCGAGTTCCCGCGGCTTTGTTGCCGCCCTCGGCCTTGCGGATGTCTTCCTCGGTCTCGGCTACCAGACGCTTCAACGCTTCAAATTCTTCCACGGGTAATCTCCGTTCCTGGGGATAGGGCTAAGTTGGGACGCCGCAAGACTGACTGACCACGGCGGCGATGGCCATATCTTCGGGAAAAACGGCCCCAACGCAAGTATCGGACCTCGATATCGCGTCCGGATCGGCCATTCCCTGCTCAGCAGCGGGAAGAATCGTCGCAGCAGAGCACACCCGACCCGTAGCGGATCGCGTTCTTTCCGGCGGATTTGCTCTCAATCAGCAGGCGATCGGCTGCTCCAAGCAGTTCGCTCGGTGTCCGTCCGTCCCACGGGAACGTCGCCAATCCACCCGAAATGGCCAGCGGACCCGGGCTGCAGGTGCCCAGAACGCGGAATTCCTCGGTTTGGACCCGCTTCTGAAAGCGCCGGGCGATCTCGAAGATCGATGTGGGCTGGCTGCTTCCGGCTTCGCGAGGCCCGTCGGGCTGATAGAAGACGACCGCGAACTCGTCGCCTCCGATCCGGCAGACCCGGTCTTCGGGGCGGACGCAGGTCTTCAGCAGGCGAACCGTCGCTCGTAGGATCTCATCGCCGACGGCGTGTCCGTGCTGATCGTTGAAATTCTTGAAATCGTCTACATCGAACAGGAGGATCGTGACCGGCTGGCGGTTCCTGGCGGCTTCGGCCAAGCAGTTCTCGAGGTAGCGATCGAAGTAGCGCCGGTTCCAGGCACCGGTCAGCGAGTCGGTGAACGCCGCCTCGCGGAGCTGACGCTGCTGTTCCGCGAGCGCGATCCAGTGCGACAGCCAGAGGGCGTGGACCTTGAGTTCGCTCGGGTCGGTCCGCCGGGCCTCGTCGCAGAGGTAGCCCAGTGCGTGACCCCGATGGGCCAGACGGGCGCAGGACCGGGCGGTCGGTTCGGGCTGCAACTCAAGCGATGCGTTACCGGTTCGGCGACGAAGCTGCTCCATCGCGGCGCTGGCAACGTCTCGTCCGGTGAGGATCGCCCGAACGAGCTTCGCGTCGTCGGGGATCTCGGTTTGGCGTGGGAGCGCCGGATTCGGATCCGGATCCGGATCGGGAATCGGTGCCGCATCGGTTTCGGGCGAGACAACGGACTCCCGTTCCGGACGCGCGGCGGGCCGATCAGCCAACGATGCTCGGAACTGCTCCACCGTTGTCGAAGCGGTGACGACAAGATCAAGGGGTGGGGGGGCTTGGCCGAGCGGGTCGTCGAGCGAGACGACGAAACGGACGGCCGGATCGAGCGATCGCGCTGCTTCGACGAACGCTTCCTCGTGGCCCTCGGGCAGAGCACCACCGGCCAGAACGATCACCGTGGCGCGGGGCGAGGCGTCGTCCATGGGCTGAGCGAGTTCGCCGAGGGCGCGGAGTGGGGTCTGGACGCGGATCAATTCGACTTCCGGGTCGCGGCGCAGAGTTCGTTCGAGCGTCACGCGCCCAGCGAGAATCACACGGATGGGGCCGGAGAAGTCCGCAGAAGCAGAGACCGGCGGGTTCGGAGTCGGATCGGCGGGGAAACTCATCGCGAGTCGCCCCCGCGTCGCGGTTTGGCCTCGAAGAGCGGGTCCATCAGCATTTCGATTTCGTCGGCGCTGAGCAGCCCGTCGGAATCGGTCGTTGCGTGGTCCGGATCGGACCCGGTCTCCGGCGCTGCATCGTGCGAGTCGTCGTCAACGACCAACCGGAGGCTGGGCGGAGCTGATTCGCGCGATGCACGGTCGTACGGCGACTCGCCGGCGCGGAGAGAGGTCCGCACGGCTTGCACCTGTTCGGCTTCGGTCGGTTCCGCCGGGAGGATGTAGGACGCGAGGCTGGGGCTGGCGTCTTTCTGGTGACGCCAGATCCGCACGGTCGGGGCATAAATCTGCACGGCCCGTGCCAACTCCACGCAGCGATCCGCGTGCCGATCCGGCTCGATGAGGAGCAGGACATCGGTCGAGGTGCTGTCAGCGTCAGAACGGAGCAGCGCCGCGAGTGCTTCGTACTCGGTGGATGTCTCGAAGACAGCGGTCGATCGGGCGTCGAGCGATCGGATCAACTCGGCCGGCACGTCCACGCCGCGAGGCGCGAGCAGGACGCAGTGCAGCGATATCGGCGCTGAGCGCGGTCCGTGCACTCCCTGTTCGCGACTGGTGCTGCTCATGACGATTGAAGTGTACCACCGGGCGAGCGTCGGGCTCCCGGCGCGGCGGAAGAACCGCTTCATTCTTCGAGCATTGCGGAGAATCAGGTGTGAATGAGGGTAAGCAGGCGTTCCGCGACGGTCTGAGCTCCGTCGGTCGGGCCGAGGGACGAGAACGCCGCACGCATCCGCTCGCGGGCGATGTCGTCGCCAAGAAGTTCGACCAGTGACCGACCCGCCAGCAGGGCGTTCTGCTCGGGATCCACCCGATCCGTGTGCACGATCGCGGCGTTCACCCGACTCAGCGGTTCGGCGTTCAGGGCCTGGTGCTGGTCGCGGTGATAGGGGTATGGGAGCAGAATCGCCGGCACACGCGCCGCCCAGACCTCCGCGACGGTCCCCGCCCCGCATCGCGCCACCGCGAGGTCCGCGGCTCCCCAGGCCGAAGCCATGTCGTCGAGGTAGTCGTGGCAGACCGCATCGACTCCCGCTCGTCGGTACGCCGCTTGTTGCTCTTCGCTGTCGCCCGAGCCGCACTGATGCAGGATCTGCCAACCGTTGAAGGACTCGGGCGCGCTCAAGGCCAACCGCTCGAGCATCCGGTTGATCGAGCGGGCTCCCTGGCTGCCGCCGGTCACGAGCAGGGTGCGGCGTTCGGGATCGAGGCCCAGCCGCTGCTTGCACTCGGACGCGGTTCCGCTCGGCAACGCGGACTCTCGCACGACCGGACGGACCGGTTCCCAGTCGGCCGGCACGCCGGGCCCAGTCGCTGCGGTCAGGCGTAGATCGGCCTTGCGACCGACCCAGCGGTTCGCCTTCCCGGCGACGGCGTCGAGGTTCAGCAGCACCAGCGGCACCCGCTCGGCTCGCGCCGCGTTCATCACCGGGGCGCTGACGAAACCGCCCGTCGCGACGACGGCGTCGGCCTTAAGTGCCCGGATTGCCCCACGCGCCGCTCGGACGGCCCGGCCCCAGCCGAAGACCAGTCGGGCCAGCCGGAACGGATGAACCGAGACCGGTCGGGCCGGGACGGTGGCACCCGTTCGCCCCTCGATGTTGAGGATCGAGGAGTCGAGCGGACGCTCAGAGACGAGAAAGATCGATTCGACATGGTGTGCACCGAGCCGGTCTTCGAGGGCTTCGAGCACGGCGAGGTTCGGGTAAATGTGCCCGCCGCTCCCGCCGCCGGCGAAGGCGATCCGGACTGTGTCGCGATACTCGGGCATCAGGCGAGAACGGGCTCGCGTGACGGGGTCGCGTCGGTGACGGGCTTGGCCTCGACGAGTGCTTCGGCGCTCGCGCCGGGCGCGGTCTCGGCCGTCTCCTCGACGCGCGACTGCGTGCGATCGATGGCGATGAGCATGCCGAGCGCACCCGCGGTCAGTATCCAGCCCGTGCCGCCGGAGCTGAGCAAGGGGAGAGCGATGCCCTTTGTGGGGGCGAGCCCGACGACCACCATCAGGTTGATGCAGGCCTGGAAACCGAGCGTGGCGAGGAAGCCGATCGAGGCGAGTTTGAGCAGTACGTGCGACTCGCGCTGCACGATCCGCAGCCCGGCGAGCAGGATCGCGCTGTAGAGCGAGAGCACGACGATGACGCCCATGATGCCGAGTTCCTCGCTGAGCACCGCGAAGACGAAGTCGGTCCGGTCTTCCGGCAGGTAGCCGAACTTTTGCAGGCCGAAGCCGATGCCGCGACCGAAGCCCTCGCCGTTGGCGACGGCAACCAGCGACTGGATCATGTGATACCCGTCACCGTCGGGGTCGGCGTAGGGGTTCATGAAGGTGGTGAGGCGGGTCATGCGATAGGGCTCGACGATGATCGCGAGCGCCAGGCCGGCCAGCGGCAGGGGAGCGAGGCCGATGAAGTGGCCGAAGCGAGCGCCACCGGCGAGGAGCACGAGGCAGCCGACGCTGAAGATCAGTGCGCCGGTTCCGAGGTCTTGGTGGGTGACGACCGCGCTGACGATGCCGAGCACCAGCAAGGCCGGGATGAGCCCCGACCAGAACTTGCGGATCTGCATGACTCGGCGCGAGCAGTACCAGGCGAGGAACAGCGGCATCGCCCACTTGGCGATCTCGCTCGGCTGCATGGTCAGGCCGACGCCCGGAATACCGATCCAGCGGCGCGAACCGTTTACCTCGCGTGCGATCGAGGGAACGTAGACGAGCGCCATAGCCCCGATGCTGACCGCGACCAGCAAGGGAGTGAAGCGCACGATCCATGGCGTCATGGCCCATGATCGGATGGGCAATCTGCTCAAAACCAGAAGCAGCGCGAATGCGATCGCGGCGAACTGGGTCGAGCGGCCGAGGGCGATCGACTGAAAGGTCACGCCTTCTTCGGCACCCACGCTCAGACTGGCCGAATTCACCATCAGCACGCCGATGCACAGCAGGCTCAGCACGCAGAGCAGAATGACATCACCGGCTTTGAGCATGGGGCAACCAGATCTATCGGACGGGGGTGCGATCCGGCTGCACCGGGCGCGTTTTTGTGCAGCCGCGAGGGCGTTCATGCGTACATTTGGGGTGTGGCCCATCGCCGGAATAGGCGCGAAAGGCCACGCGTTCGCTCCGCAAAGGGAGACTCCTATGTCCATCAAGAGCAGCTACTTATCGTTCTCGGTTCCGCTCAGCGCGGTCCTGGTGGCGGCCGGCGCGATCACTTCGCTCGGCGCGACGGCTCAGGCCGGCCCGGACGACAGCGTCTGGTACCAGCCGCCGACGCGGACCGTTCAGCCGGCGCAGCACTCCAGCCACAGCCATCGCTCAAGCAACGTCCGCGTCTCCTACGGGCGCGACTACAGCCACGGCTACCACTTTGACTCGCGCTACCGCTCGGGACGCTCCTACGACAGTTGCTACTCCTACTCGTACCCGCGCTCCTACCGGTCGAGTTCGTATCGCTACTACACGCCGTACCGGTCGTACTCCCGACCGACGGTGATTTCCTATCCGAGCAGTTCGACTCGGATCACCTATGTGACGCCGGTCATTCAGGACACGCAATACACGCGCACCGAGCCCGCCGGGGCGTACGACGCCGTCAGTTACCGTGAGTACCAGCGTTTGCTCGCCGAGCAGCGTGTGCTCCGTCAGCAGCTCATCGAGGAGCGGAACGAGCAGCAGCGTCAGACCGAAGCCGCGCCGACCTACAACCCCGGCCCGCCGGTACCCTCGAACGCGCCGCTGAACCTCGCCAAGGAGTCGCCAGGCAGTCAGGTGAAGGCGGATCGCCCGAGATCGGCCGACGAGATCGTCCCGCCCGTGCCCAGCGAGCGGTCTGTTCAAGCGCAGTCCGAGGCTGAAGCACAGTCTTCGATGCCCCCCGGCTGGAAGGCCCTCGCCGATCGAAACTTCGACCTCGCTATGGCCCGATTCACCGAACTCGCCGGTCAGGACGGGGCCTCGACCGCGGACCGCGTGGGCTTCGCCGTCGCCGCGACGGCCATCGGGCAGCGCGAGCGTGCGGCGTGGGCGATGCGCCGGGTGCTGATCGCCGATCCTGAGGGCTTCGGGTTCATCCCGGCGTCCGATGAACTGCGGACATCGCTGAAACGGCTCGCATCGGACATCGGGCGCGATGCCGAGGCCCGTTCCGAGGGTCCGGAGCGTCGGATGCTGATGTTCCTCGCGGCCAGCATTGATTACCTCGCTCTGGATATGGATTCAGGGCTGCAGCGATTGGATCAGGCCGTGGTCGATGGCGAGGACCACCACGAGGGGGCGGTCCAACTCCGCCGTCTCCTCGAGGAATCCGGGGCGACCGGATTCTGATCAGATAGCCCGCTGGCTTGCGGGTTTCGCGCCGTTCAGATACATTCTCCGGCCCGACGCAGCGCGCGTTGGGTTGGTGGTTTTGCCCGCGCGGTGCGGGACAACACACAAGCAACCGGTTGAACCACGCCATCCGTCGATCCCGATTGGCCGGGGCCGATGTCCGACTCGCTCGGGGATGGGGTGGGAGGTGGAGACATCATGGCCAAAAAAGAAGTTATCAAGCAGTTTAAGGTGATGGCGCCTGGCGGCACCGCCACCCCCGGCCCGCCGCTCGGTCCCGCTCTGGGTGCGAACGGTGTGAACCCGGGTCAGTTCATCCAGCAGTTCAACGCTGCGACCGCCGACAAGAACGGTCGCGTCGTGGGCTGCGTGATCACGGTCTACAACGATCGTTCGTTCGAATTCGAGATCAAGTCTTCGCCGGCTTCGGCGCTGCTCAAGGCGGCGGCGAAGGTCGACAAGGGTTCGGGCACGCCCCAGAACCTCGACGGCGGCAAGGTCACCCGTGACCAGATCATGGAGATCGCGAATGAAAAGATGGCCGACCTCAACGCCGTGAGCGTTGAATCCGCGGCTCGAATGATCGAAGGCACCGCCCGTTCCATGGGCATTGTGGTGGAGGGCTGAACCAATGGCGACCAAATCCCCCGATGTGCTGAAGCGTTTGGGCAAGCGTCAGCGTGCCAATTACGAAACCCGCAAGGACGATGTGCAGTCGATGCCTTCGGCGATCGCTGCGCTCAAGCAGTTCAAGGGTCCGAAGTTCGATCAGACCGTCGAGGTCGTGATGCACCTGGGTATCGACCCGCGTCAGGCTGACCAGGCCATCCGCGGCTCGGTCGCGCTGCCCGCGGGCATCGGCCAGACCAAGCGCGTGATCGCCTTCTGCGATGCGAAGACCGAGCAGGATGCGCTCGCGGCCGGCGCGATCAAGGCCGGCGGCGAAGAACTCGTCCGCGAGATCGAGGGCGGCTTCTTCGACTTCGACGTCGCCGTCGCGTCCCCGGACATGATGCGTGTCATCTCGAAGCTCGGTCGCGTGCTGGGTCCCAAGGGACTCATGCCGTCGCCGAAGGCCGGCACCGTGACCCCCGATGTCGTGAACGCGGTGAAGGAATACGCCGCGGGCAAGGTGGAGTACCGCAACGACAAGTTCGGCAACATCCACGCCCCGATCGGCAAGATGAGCTTCAAGGAGGGCGATCTGCTCGCCAACCTCGAGCATTTCGTCACCACGATCGAGAAGCTGCGTCCGTCCGCCGTGAAGGGCAACTACATCAAAAAGATTGCCATCAGCGGAACGATGACCCCCTCCGTCCTCGTCGAGATCCCGGCGCCGAAAACCGCCTGATCGGTCGCGATCCCAGAACAGCAAAGGTTAAGCAATGAGCAAGCCCGTCAAGAACTGGATGATGCGCGACTACCAGGAGCTTCTGGAAGGGCAGGACAGCGCCCTCCTGATCTCCGTTCGCGGCATCAGCGCCAACGACAACAACCGTTTGCGCAAGGAACTGGCCAAGAAAGAGATCTCCGTCACGGTGATCCGCAACAACCTGGCCAAGCACGCGTTCTCGGAATCCCCCCTCTCCGGCCTCTCGCCGCTGCTCGAAGGGCCCAGCGCTCTCGCGTACGGCGCCGAGTCGGTCGTTGACGTGGCCCGCGAGCTCGTGAAGTGGGCCAAGGATGTCGAGAACCTCGAACTCAAGGGCGCCGTCCTCGACGGCGTGCTCTTCGAGGGCGAGGCGGGCGTGAAGCGCCTCAGCGACTTCCCGACCCGTGAAGAGGCGCAGGCGAAGGTCGTCTCCGTGGTGCTCGCACCCGCGCAGAACCTCGTCGGTGCCGCGACCGCTCCCGCCAAGAACATCGCTGGCATCCTCAAGACCATCGAGGAGAGGCTGGAAAAGGGCGAGGCCATCGCCAAGGTGTCCTGACCGACGCATCCCGAAACATCGAGCATCGACTGGCCCAATGTGCCCTTCGGGGCGGGTTAAAGACCGGGCGTTCCGGTCCCTCTCGGTGCCCTTGTCCGCCACGGCAGAGTGCCGCGGCTGTTTGGAAAGAAGTTCGAAATGAACGACGAAGCAACCAAGACTTTCGACTCCAAGATCACCGAGCTCGGCGACAAGATCGTCGGCCTGACCCTGAAGGAAGCCGTCGATCTGGCTGACTACCTGAAGGACACCTACGGCATCGAGCCCGCCGCTGGCGGCGCGGTGATGATGGCTGGCCCGGCCGGTGGAGGCGATGCCGCCGCTGCCGAGGAGAAGTCCTCGTTCGACGTGGTCCTGAAGTCCGCTGGTGACAAGAAGATCCAGGTCATCAAGGTGGTCCGCGAGATCACCGGCCTCGGTCTGAAGGAAGCCAAGGAACTGGTCGAGACCGCCGACGCCAAGATCAAGGAAGGCCTCTCGAAGGACGACGCCGAGAAGCTCAAGGCGCAGCTCGAAGAGTCCGGCGCTTCCGTCGAACTCGCCTGATCCGCGGATCAGCGAATACCTTCAATCGACCCGGAATACCCTTGAACTGGGGTATTCCGGGCTTTCCGCATCGTCGGGCGCGCCGTGTGTCCGACGTGCGGCGTTTTCTTTCTGGCCCACATCTTGCATGGGGCTTGCGACACTGGTACGATTCCAAATCCACCAGACCCCAAGCACCCGTGCGCGCACCGAACGCGCGTCGCGATCGAACCGTCAGGTTCGACCATCGCGGCGACCGCTGTCTGTGCCCGAACGCCGTACCCCCGAGGTAGTTGATGGCTGTGACGAAAGTCCGCGATTTCTCGAAGCGTGGCGACGCGATCCCCGTCCCGAACCTCACCAGCCTCCAGACCGACGCATACGACCGGTTTCTTCAGCTCGAATCTGCGCCCGAAGAACGCGACCCGGCCATCGGTCTTGAAGCACTCCTGCGCGAAGTGTTCCCCATCGCATCGTACGATGAGACACAGTCGCTTGAGTATTGCTACTACACGCTGGAAGAGCCCCGGTACACCCCGGACGAATGCCGCGAACTGCGCCTGACCTACGGGCGCCCGTTCCGCGTTTGCCTGCGCCTCAACCGCGAGAACCACCCCGACCTGGCCGAGGAAGAGATCTACCTCGGCGAGATCCCCATCATGATGGGTGGCGGTGAGTTCGTGGTGAACGGCGCCGAGCGCGTCATCGTTTCGCAGCTCCACCGCTCACCGGGTGTGGACTTTTCGATCGTCTCTGCCGAAGGCGACCGTCCGCTGCACTCGGCCCGCATCATCCCCGAGCGAGGCTCGTGGATCGAGCTCGAGGTGACCAAGAAGGACGTCCTTGCGATGCGGATCGACCAGTCGACCAAACTCGCGGCGACGACGTTCCTGCGCTGCCTCGATGAGTCGATCGCTTCGACCGCGGCGATTCTGTCGCTGTTCTACGAGATCAACGAGGTCAAGGCGACCGATGTCCGCCCGGATCACTGGGCCGCCGAGTCGATCATCGACGACGAGTCCGGCGAAGAGCTCGTCCATGTCGGGCGTCAGCTCGGCGAAGAGGGCTCAAACGCCATCATCAACTCGGGCCTCAAGACGGTCCGCGTCATCGAGAACCCCTCCGACCCGCTGATCCTCAACAGCGTGGCCGAGGAGAAGCTCGAGCAGTTCGGCGAGGTCGCGTCCAGCGAGTTCGAGGCCGCGCTGCTGAAGATCTACACCCGCCTGCGTCCGGGCAACCCGCCCCAGGTTGAGAAGGCCAAGCAGCTCTTCGCCGAGAAGTTCCTCGACGAGAACCGCTACCGCCTCGGTAAGGTCGGACGTTTCCGCATCAACCGGAAGTTCGATCTCGACGTCGCCGAGGACCAGATGTTCATCCGCGCTGAGGACTTCCTGCGCGTGATCCAGTACATGCTGGACCTCCGCTCCAAGCGCCCCGATCCGAAGACCGGTCGTCCGATCGCGAACGTCGACGACATCGACCACCTCGGCAACCGCCGTCTCCGCGCGCTCGACGAGCTCGCCACTGAAGAGATGCGCAAGGGCTTCCTCAAGCTGCGCCGCACGGTGCAGGAGCGCATGTCGGTCAAGGAGCCGGATGAACTCACGAAGATCGCCGACCTGGTGAATTCCAAGTCCATCTCGTCTGCCATCGATTTCTTCTTCGGTCGCTCCGAGCTCTCGCAGGTCGTTGACCAGACCAACCCGCTGTCGACCCTGGTGCACGAGCGTCGCCTCTCGGCCCTCGGCCCGGGCGGCCTCAACCGCAAGCGCGCCGGCTTCGAAGTCCGCGACGTGCACATCTCGCACTACGGTCGCGTCTGCCCGATCGAAACGCCGGAAGGCACGAACATCGGCCTGATTGTCTCGCTCGGCATCTACTCGTCGATCGACGAATACGGTTTCCTGCGGACGCCCTATCGAAAGGTCGAGAAGGGCAAAGTCACCAAGGATGTCATGGATCTCCGGGCCGATGAAGAGGTCCGCGCGGTCCTTGCTCCCGCCGAGGCTCTCGAGGCCGACGGCACCCTCGCCGAAGGCCGCGTGCTCGCACGCGTCGGCGGCGAACTCGCCGAAGTCGACTCGTCCGAGGTCGACTACGTCGACATCTCGCCCAAGCAGATCGTCGGTGTGTCCGCCGCGCTCATCCCGTTCCTCGAGCACGACGACGCCAACCGTGCCCTCATGGGCTCGAACATGCAGCGCCAGGCTGTCCCGCTGATCAAGATCGATCCGCCCTGCATCGCGACCGGTATGGAGCAGTCCGTCGGCAGCAACAACGGCATGATCATCAAGGCGAAGCGCGGCGGCGAGGTCACTTTCGTCGACGCGCAGCGCATCATCATCGACAACTCCGATGAGTACGTGCTCCGCAAGTTTGCCGGCCTCAACGAGCGCACCTGCCTCAACCAGAAGCCGCGCGTCAAGCTCGGCGCGAAGGTTCAGGCCGGCGACATCATCGCCGACGGCCCTTCCACCAAGGACGGCGACCTGGCGATCGGCAAGAACGTGCTCGTCGCGTTCAACACCTTCGACGGCTACAACTTCGAAGACGCGATCGTCATCTCCGAGCGTCTCGTCAAGGACGACACGTTCACCTCGATCCACATCGATAGCTTCGATGTCGAGATCCGCGAAACCAAACTCGGGCGCGAGGAGTTCACGCGGGACATCCCCAACGTCCCGGAGAAGATGCTCCGCAACCTCGACGAGCACGGCATCATCCGTCTCGGCGCTCGCGTCCAGCCCGGCGACATCCTCGTCGGCAAGGTCAGCCCGAAGAGCAAGTCCGAGCTGACGCCGGAAGAGAAGCTCCTCCACGCGATCTTCGGCCGCGCCGGCGAGGACGTGAAGAACGACTCGCTCGAGCTGCCCGCCGGCAAGAGCGGTATCGTCATCGGTGCCAAGCGCTTCAGCCGCCGCGTTCACATGAACGACGAGCAGAAGAAGCAGCTCAAGCAGCAGATGGACGAGTACGGCGCCGAGATGGACGCGAAGTCCATCGAGATCTTCCGCCAGATGGTTTCGGCCATCAACGACGCGGTCGGCACCGAACTCGTCGACCCCATGACCCGCCAGAAGGTCGCGGCGTCGGACATCCCCGAGGTCATCCTCGAGCAGATCGAGAACTTCGACCTCGCGTGGGTCAAGGGCTCCAAGGACGCCAAGGCCGAGGCCGAGCGAATCTACAACCAGTTCTGGCCTCGCATCGAAGCGAACCAGAAGGAGAAGACCCGCAAGCTCGCGCACATGAAGCGCGGCGACGAGTTGCCCTCCGGCGTCCTTGAGATGGTCAAGGTCTACATCGCCAACAAGCGCCCGCTTTCCGTGGGTGACAAGATGGCCGGTCGCCACGGCAACAAGGGTGTCATCGCCCGCCAGGTCGCCGAAGAGGACATGCCGTTCCTCGAAGACGGTACGCCGGTCGACATCCTGCTCAACCCGCTGGGCGTGCCCTCGCGCATGAACGTGGGCCAGATCCTCGAAACCCACCTCGGTTGGGCTGCGCAGGTGCTCGGCTTCCAGGCCGTCACCCCCGTCTTCGACGGCGCGACCGAGGCCGAGATCCACGCCGCCATCGCCGAGGCCAACGACTATGTCGCCAAGGTCCTCGACGACGACAACACCAACGGCACGCACCATCACCACCGCTCTCTGATGGCTCACATGCCCGAAGGCGGCAAGATCCAGCTCTACGACGGACGCACCGGCGAGCCGTTCAAGCAGCGCACGACCGTCGGCTTCATGTACATGCTGAAGCTGCACCACCTCGTGGACGACAAAATCCACGCCCGTGCGACCGGCCCTTACTCGCTCATCACCCAGCAGCCCCTCGGCGGCAAGGCACGCACCGGCGGCCAGCGCTTCGGCGAGATGGAAGTCTGGGGCCTTGAGGCGTACGGAGCGAGCTACATCCTGCAGGAACTGCTCACCGTCAAGTCCGATGACGTCGAAGGACGCACCAAGATCTACGAGTCCATGGTCAAGGGCACCAACACCCTCGAGGCCGGCATGCCCGTCGCGTTCGACGTGCTCTGCAACGAACTCAAGGGACTTGGCCTCAACGTCACCCTCGAGAAGAAGCAGTCTGAAGAGACCAGTCTCCTCTGACCGCCCGTCGCGTTGATTGTTTCCGGGCGCGGGGACTCCCCGCGCTCCATCCCGGATCGGAGATAGAGATCAAATGACCACGATCGGATTCCAGAAGCGCTTCTTCCTGCTCGCGACCGTTGTCGCCTGCCTCGCCGTGGCGCTCACCGGCTGCAACAGCGAGTCCGGCGACGGCGAGACGAACGGCTCGAACACCTCAACCGGCAACGGGAACGGCGGCGCGAACAACGGTTCGACCGACGCGTCAACGCCCGAGCAGGTCGACAGCGAGGCCCTCGCGACCGTACTCTCGTTCCAGCAGGCGATCCTCGCCCTCGAACTCGAGGAAGCCCGGTCGCTCGTGGACGAGACCACGCCCGCTTACGAGAGTGTCTCGACCGCCATGAGGACGCTCGAGCTCATCCAGAACCCGCAGATCGAAGATAGCGCACGCGAACTCGCGCTCAGCATGATCACCGGTCCCTGGAGCGGAGCCACCGCCGAGGTCGTCGTCGAAGAGGGCAATTCGGCGATCATCGCCGTGACCCGCTCCAACGGGGACATCGTCGACGTCAATCTGAACTTCTTCGAAGGCGAGTGGCTCATCAACGGTCCCGACAACATCGTCGAACTCCGCTGATACGACCCGCTCCGCCGCCGCCCGATCGGCCGGTCAGGCCGGCCAACAGCCCGCGCAGCGGGCTTGTCCCATCGCTCCCAACCTCCGCCCGGAGATGACCTGATATGCACGAAGCCGTGTACGACCGCGTCAATGACTTCTCGTCGGTCAAAGTGACCCTCGCCTCGCCCAACGACATCCGCTCGTGGTCGTTCGGCGAAGTCAAGAAGCCCGAAACCATCAACTACCGCACCTACCGCCCCGAGAAGGACGGTCTGTTCTGCGAGCGCATCTTCGGCCCGGAACGAGATTACGAGTGCGCCTGCGGCAAGTACAAGGGCACCAAGTACAAGGGCATCATCTGCGATCGCTGCGGCGTGAAAGTCACGCACTCACGCGTCCGGCGCAAGCGCCTTGGCCACATCAACCTGGCCGCGCCCATCGTGCACATCTGGTTCTTCAAGAGCATGCCGTCGCGCCTCGGCACCCTGCTGGGTATGAAGACCAGCGACCTCGAGAAGATCATCTACTTCCAAGACTATGTCGTCGTCGATCCGGGCGACACCGAACTCACCTTCAAGCAGCTGCTCACCGAAGACGAGTACCGCGCCGCGTATGAGAAGTACGGCTCGGCCTTCAGCGCGCTCATGGGCGCCGAGGCAATCCGTGAGCTCATCGAGCGCATCGACCTCGACGCCGACGCCGAAGTCCTGCGCAACGACATCCGCGAGACCCGCTCGAAGCAGAAGCTCAAGGACTTCGCCAAGCGCCTCAAGCTCGTCGAGCAGGTCCGCGGCTCGGTCAACGATCCCGCCTGGCTCATCATGGACGTCGTCCCGGTCATCCCGCCCGACCTGCGCCCGCTGGTCATGCTCGAGTCCGGCAACTTCGCCACCAGCGATCTCAATGACCTCTACCGGCGCATCATCAACCGCAACAACCGCCTCAAGAAGCTGATGGACCTCAACGCCCCCGAGGTCATCATCCGCAACGAGAAGCGCATGCTCCAGCAGGCCGTCGACGCCCTGTTCGACAACGGCCGTTGCCGTCGCCCCGTGCTCGGCTCGTCCAACCGCCCGCTCAAGTCGCTGACCGACATGGTCAAGGGCAAGCAGGGGCGCTTCCGCGAGAACCTGCTCGGCAAGCGCGTCGACTACTCGGCACGCTCGGTCATCGTTGTGGGCCCCGAGCTCAAGCTCCACCAGTGCGGCCTTCCCAAGAAGATCGCCCTCGAACTCTACCAGCCGTTCATCATCCGCAAGCTCAAGGAGCACGGGCTGGCGGACACCATCAAGTCGGCCAAGCGGATGCTCGAGCGCCGCGACGCGGAGGTCTGGGACATCCTCGAAGAGGTGATCTACCAGCACCCGGTCCTTCTGAACCGTGCGCCGACGCTCCACCGCATGGGTATCCAGGCGTTCGAGCCGGTGCTCGTGGAGGGCAACGCGATCAAGCTGCACCCGCTGGTCTGTGGTGGGTTCAACGCGGACTTCGACGGCGACCAGATGGCGGTCCACCTGCCGCTCTCGATCGAGGCGCAGACCGAGGCCCACGTGCTCATGCTCTCGACGAACAACGTGTTCTCGCCCGCGAACGGTGACCCGATCATCAACGCGTCGCAGGACATCGTCATGGGCGTGTACTTCATCACGACGACGCTCAACAAAGTCGAGGAAGCGAACGAGCAGGAGATCCCTCGCTTCAAGGACCGCCACGAGGCGATCCTCGCGTTCGATTCCAAGAAGATCGGCATCCACGACATGATCTCCGTGCGTCTGACCGGTTACGACAAGCTCGTGACCAAGGAGCGCGGCCCGATCGAGGCGATGCCGGAGAACGGGCGCCTGATCACGACGGTGGGGCGGATCATCTTCTCCGAGATCCTCGGTGAGGGCATGCCGTTCTACAACTGCGCGATCGGCAAGAAGGGCTGTGCGCGTGTGATCGACGATACCTACGAGTACTGCGATCGCGCCGCGACGATCAACCTGCTCGACGATCTCAAGAACGTCGGGTTCAAGAACGCGACGCTCGCGGGCCTGTCGTTCGGCATCACCGACCTCCGCATCCCGGAGGAGAAGGCGACGCTGCTCAACGACGCGCAGGCGAAGGTTAACCGCGTCGAGAAGAACTTCGATCGCGGCATCATCACGGAGCGTGAACGCTACAACCAGCTGCTCGACATCTGGTCGCACTGCCGTGAGGAGCTCACGAAGGTGATGATCGAGACGCTCAGGAACGACCGCCGTCACGAGGACGGGTCGTACGCGAGCATCACCGAGAAGGAGGGCAAGCCCTTCCTCAACCCGGTCTACCTGATGAGCGACTCGGGTGCTCGTGGTAACGTCTCGCAGATGCAGCAGCTCGCCGGCATGCGAGGCCTGATGGCCAAGCCCTCGGGCGAGATCATCGAGACCCCCATCCGCGCGAACTTCCGCGAGGGCCTGCACATCCTGGAGTACTTCTCCTCGACGCACGGTGCTCGTAAGGGTCTGGCGGACACGGCGCTCAAGACGGCGGACTCGGGCTACCTGACCCGCAAGCTGTGCGACGTCGCCCAGTCGATCATCGTCTCCGAGCACGACTGCGGCTCGCGTCGCGGTATCCTCAAGCGGGCGATCTACAAGGGCGAACAGATCGACGTGCCCCTGAGCGATCAGGTGTTCGGGCGTGTCGCGGTCAACCCGGTCACCGATCCGAAGTCCGGCGAGAAGATCGTCGACGCGAACGAGATGATCTCCGACGAGGCCGCCAAGCGGATCGAGGAGCTCGGGTTCGATTCCGTGCTCGTCCGCTCGCCGCTGACCTCCGAGTCGCCCACCGGCTGCTCGGTGCTCGACTACGGCATGGACATGTCCACCGGCAAGCTCGTCGAGGAGGGCATGGCCGTCGGCATCATCGCGGCCCA
>JANSXG010000216.1 GCA_024743075.1 bacterium
CGACGCGCTTGGCCCAGTCGCGAACGTCTTCCTCGCTGTACGAGTTGTCGATGCTGAGCATCGGGCGGGCGTGTTTGACGGTCTTGAAGCCCTCGACCGGCTCGCCGCCGACGCGCTGGGTGGGGCTGTTGGGGTCGTGGAGGTCGTGCTCGTCTTCGAGTCGCTGGAGTTCGGCGAGCTGCTCGTCAAACTCGCGGTCCGACATGAACGGCTTGGCCTCTTTGTAGTAGGCCCGGTTGGCCCGGTGCAGGCGCTCGCGGAGTTCGGTCACGCGCTCGGTTACGTCTTTGCTGGGCATCGGCAACGGTCCTCTCGGGCGGTTACTCTACGCCCTATGCCAAGGGCCATCACCATCGACGGCAAAGCCATCGCCTCCCAGGTCAAGGCCGGCATCGCGCGCCGGGTCAAGGCCCTGAACGACAAGGGTTTCGACGTCCGGCTGGACGCGATCCTCGTCACCGACGACAAGAACACCGCGGCCCACGTTTACGCCAAGAACCAGAAGCGGTCCTGCAACCAGCTCGGCATCGACTACGTGCTCCACGAGCTCAAGGGCTCGTCCACGTACGAGGACATCGCCGGGCGCGTTCTGCTGCTCAACAAGAACATCGAAGCGCACGCGATCATGCTGCACATGCCGCTGCCGGAGGGCGTGGACCCGTTCCGGGTGCAGTCGCTGATCGACCCGGAGAAGGACGTCGAGGGCGTCAACCCGGCGAACATCGGCAACATCGTCTACGCCCGGTCGTCGCTGGCTCCGTGCACGGCGATGGCGGCGGTGAAGCTGATCAACTCGACCGGCATCGACCTCAAGGGCAAGCGGTGCGTGGTGGTGGGGGCCTCGAACATCGTGGGCAAGCCGATCGCGGTGATGCTGATGAAGCCCGAGGCGACGGTGATTTCGTGCAACAAGTACACCGAGAACCTGCCGGAATTGGCGTCGAGCGCGGACGTGGTGGTCGCCGCGGCGGGGGTGCCCCACCTGGTGAAGAAGAGCTGGATCAAGCCCGGGGCGATCGTGATCGACGTGGGTATTCACCGGATGCCTCTGGACGAGCCGAAGCCCGACGGAACGAAGATGCGGACGGTGGGGGATGTGGACGAGGAGGTCGCCGAGGTGGCGGGCCACCTGACCCCGGTCCCCGGCGGCGTGGGCCCGGTGACGGTGGCGATGCTGCTGGAGAACGTGGTGACGGCGGCGGAGCTGCATCATCAGTGAAGCGGGATTGCGAGCAGCAGTGAAACTGAAGCCGGACGCTGGGAATTGCGCACCGCTGACCACCAGTGAGTGATGGCCTGAGCCACGGGAGTAGCTTTGAGCCGACCACAATCTCCTATCAAGAAACTCGAGCGCCAGATCACGAGAGACTGGCACGAGCAGTTGCCGAGTCTCGGCATCTATCGGCCGCGACACTTGCTTCGGCGCGTTGGCCCGTTGCTCCTTGGTGTACTTCTGGAACGAGATTCGAGTGGGGTGAACTACACGCCGCTGTTTCACGTCCATTGCCTGGCTTGGGAGTTTCCTGACGTTCTACTTAGCATGTGGACTCCGCTCCGGACGAAACGCACAGGTGGCCCTGAAAGTATCCATGTTCGTGACCATGTCGCACGACACGAGGAGGCGGCGGAGCGTATGGAGCAGCAATCACTCTTGCCACTCGATGGGGACTTGACACTGAACGAAGTCATCTCGGCGTATAAGGCGCATCTGTTGACACCGATCGGCAGCGCTTGTCGATTCAACGAACTCAAAAACCTGATTACGCTGTGCATCTGGGTTGAAGCGATCGAGACTGCTGACGCTTTTCTCGATGACGTTCTGAGGTTTGAGCAGGAGGATGTGTTTCGACACGAAGGCGGGCGTGAAGCGTTCGAGGCACGCTGCATTACGCTCATCAGGACTCCCGAACTGGTGGCCGAGACCGTCGCTTCTCAGATCGCGTCCTTGAAGGTCGGGAAGCTGCCGGTCTCGAACCTAACCGCGTGAGTTCGGTGCGTGACGCATAGACGCTCGCTGACTGGTCGGGAGTTGCGGGTTCAGGGCCTGCCACCGGCCGGTCGGCCGTCGGTGGGACTCGATCTGACTTCCCCTTCTGTTTCGCCGCTTTGGCGCGAGCCTTGGCGGCGTTGCGCTCTTCGCGCTGGACGGTGCGGATGTGGATCAGCGCCTGCGTCGCGGCCATGCGTCGGCGGTTGCGCTCGCGTGCGATGAAAGCGTCCTGCTTCGAATCACCGGTGGGTTCGGGCTCGTCCATAAGCGCTTTGAGCGTTTGGAGCGCCTTGGTCCGGACGCGCTCCATGACGAGGCACGCTTCGGCCTTTGCCTCGCGGAGCTGGGTGAGGATGTCTTTGTTCGGGACGGTATCGGTGGGTGTGGTGTGCATGGCCCGAGTGTGCTTCGGTCATGCGGATCAGCCAAGAGTGATTTCGCGGGAACGCGCCTATGTCCGCAAAATCGCCGCGCCGATGTGGTACATCCGCGCGAGATTTTTGTGGTTATCCACAAACAGACCCGAACTACCGGGAGGTTCGGGCCGGGATCTGCGAAGATGCCCTATGTGCGTCGCGACTCGATCGAGGATGTGTGGGACCCTCTGGCGGTCGAACTGGTGGACCGGCTCTTCCGGGCGATCGGCATTCGGTGGTGGATTGCTGGCGGACACGCCATCGACCTATTCGTTGGGCATCAGACACGCGAGCACGGCGATGTTGATGTTGTGGTGCTCCGGCGGGATCAGATTCGCCTGCGCGAAGCGATCGACGATTGGCAGCCGCACGTGTCGGTGGGGGGGCGGCTCGAGCTGTGGCAAGCGGAGCAGAGGATTGACGCCCCGGTCCAGGACGTCTGGTGCCGCGACACGGATGCCGGGCCGTGGCGATTCCAAGTGATGCTGGTTGATTCCGTTGGTGAGGACTGGGTGTTCAAGCGCGATCCGTCAATCCGGCGCTCTCTCGATGAGATTGGGGCGGTCGGCGCTAACTGCACGCCGTATCTGCGACCGGAAGTCCAACTGCTCTATCACGCGCGGGCGGAGGTGGCATCGAAGCATCAACATGACTTCGACGCGGTCGTAGGTTTGATGGACTCCGATGCCCGCCGTTGGCTGAGGATTGCCTTGGAGCGGCGATTCCCTAGCGGCCACCCTTGGGCCAAGCGACTGCCGTGATTCGGGTTCAGAAAAATCCCAAGATCCGCGAATAGTCGATGGTAAACGGTCGTTTACCGAGCATGACGGAGCGTCGTTTGCAGTTGGAGGACATGGCCGCCGAGCCCTCGGGGGGACCCGGCGGGCGTGGGGCGTCCACCCGGGACAACCTGATCCGGGCGGCGGTTCGACTGGCTTCGGGTCAGGGGATTGACGGGGTTTCCGTTCGGAGCATCGCTCGCGAAGCGGGCGTGACCGAGGGGGCCCTGTACAAGCACTTCTCCAGCAAGGATCAGCTCTGGCGCGATGTCTATGGCGTCATCGTTGGTGAGATGATCGAGGAGAAGCAGGGGATTCTGGACTCGGGGCTGTCAACCCGTGAGGCGATCGCCGAGTGGGTTCGCCTGACGTACGCGCATTACGACGGTAACCGCGAGGCGTTTACCTACGTCCTGCTGTTGCCGCACCCGTTCGCGGAAGCGATTGGGGAGGAGTACCACGCGCAGGGGCGGCTGTTCGAGCGGCTGATCCGGCGCGGGCAGCGCAACGGCGAGGTAGACGGCTCGATAAGAGCAGCGCTGGCCCGGACGCTTTTTGTCGGTCTGCTGCTGAGCGTGCCGTCGCAGATCAATGAAGGCGGTCTGAAGGGGCCGGCGTCGAGCTACGCGGAGGATGTGACGCACGCGATTGTGCGTGCGCTTGGTGTTGCGTAGGTCTCTTTCTCCCACCGCGCCGGAGC
>JANSXG010000248.1 GCA_024743075.1 bacterium
GCATGGCCTCCCACTGCGTGCCGTCCCAGCGCGCCACAGCCGCGGACACCGTGCCGGACTGCGAACCGAGGCGATCGAATCGTCCGCCCACGTAAAGCTTCTCACCGGAGCCGTCATCGAACACCTGGAGCGCGAGAACCTGCGACACGATGCTCGTGGCACGGAAAACGCCGCCACCGACGCTTGAGAAGTCGGTGCCGTCCCACTTCATGATGTTGTTGGACTCGATGAGCGGATTGTTCGGGTCGTTCAGGTCTTCATCGAAACTCGAGAAGCGGCCGCCAAAGTAGACCTCGCCCTGGTATTCGGCCATGGCGATGATGACTGGGGCGACCAGACCGCCGAACTCGTCAGACCAGGTGTTCCAGGTCGTCCCGTCCCATGTCGCGAACGTCGGCTTCTGGACGATGGTTCCGCCGTCGATGTAACCGCCGTTCCCGCCGGTGACGAGCAGCCCGTTGTAGTCAAGCCCGTCCCACATGAAATCGAATGTCCCGGTGAAGGGGCTATTCGGGATGGCGCTGACCTTTACGCCGTCCCAGCGAACGAGACCACGGGAGTTCGGAAGCGTCTGACCGTTCACGGTCACACTGTTGAACGACCCCGCGATGTAAACCTGTTCGCCGTTGCCATCGTCGTAGGTAAAGAACCCGGCGACAAAGTTGTCCGGCGTAGAGTTCCCGAGGCCGCTGAACTGCCCCGTACCGATGTCGTATCGACCCCAGCGGGTCGTGCCGGGTTCGCCCCCGAGCGAACTGAAGCCCCCCCCGATGAAGACCTCATCGCCGATACGCTCGACCGCCGACACCGACCCACCGACCGCTCCCGGCTGACCGATTTCGAGGTCCCAGACCGGGCAGATCAGAATCGGTCCCGCCGACGCCACTCCAGCGACCGTCAGGCCCGCCATCGCGGACAACAAGATTCCACCCTTCTTGCGTTGGTTCATTGCAATCTCCACTTCTCTTCTGACTCAAGTATGCGTTGCCGGCTGGTACACACCCCGGAAGCCGGCTATCTCTTGAATCACAGTACCCGCGGCTGGTCGCGCCGGATGAACCACCGATTCCGAACGAACGAAATACCGGAAATGGTCTACAGGATTCCCCAGATCCGGCAGGCCCAAAACGACACAAGCCCTGGCGACGCCAGAGCTTGTCAGTACCCCCCTCAGGACTCGAACCTGAAACCCGCTGATTAAGAGTCAGCTGCTCTACCGATTGAGCTAGGGAGGCAAAGGACCGGAATGTTCGCCGGCTAGCCCGGCGCGGCCCAGAGTATATCGGGCTCGGATCACGCGAGCAAGACAGATTGACCCCCCTTCTGGCCTTCGCTACACTGCTTCGCTCGCCACGCTCCGCGGCAAGGAGCGGGCCACATCGCACCGTTGACCCCCGCTTCCGACGCCTTCCAGCCGTCCGGAACGATCCGACTCTCCCGAGGCAGCCATGCACCCGACACATCGCATTTCATACGGCCGTACCCGTCGTCGTCGTAGCCACCTCGCGCTCCGCCCCAACGTGCCCGGTGCCTGCCCCCTGACATCCCTCCCCAAGCAGCACCACCGTGCCTGCCCCGAATCCGGCTACGTCCGCCCGGGCCTGCGCATCACGGTCCGCAAGCACGGCATCGGTCTGGACAACTGATCCACACCCGCGCTCTTTCTTCCCGCCGCCCTTTCTCCGGATGACGCTCGATGCGAATTGCCATCGATGCCATGGGGGGTGATCACGCCCCCGACGCCATCATCAAAGGATCGCTCGACGCGCTCGATCTCCTGAATGAGGGCGATCAGATCGTGCTGGTCGGTGACCGCACAATCATCGAAGAGCACATCCACGAGCGGGGCATCTCCGACGCTCGTCTGGACATACACCACGCCGCCGACCAGATCGCCATGGACGAATCGCCGGTGGATGCCGTGCGCTCCAAACCGGATTCGTCGATCGTTCAGGCCATGCAGCTCGGCTCGAAACGTCACTCGGACAATCCGGTCGATGTGGTCATCTCAGCGGGAAACACCGGCGCCTGCGTGTCCGCCGCAACCATGTACATGCGTCGTCTGCCCGGCGTCCACCGCCCGGGTATCGCCACGGCAATTCCGACCTTCCACGGCCCTGTCATCGTCTGTGATGTGGGCGCCAACCCCGAACCCCGAGACACCCACCTCGCGCAGTACGCCGTGATGGCCGAAATCTATGCGAAGAAGGTGCTTCGCATCGCTTCGCCGCGAGTGGCGCTGCTCAATATTGGCTCGGAGGAGGCGAAGGGCACGGGCATGGTCAAGGCCGTCCGCGACATGATCCGCGACATCCACGACCTGAACTACACCGGCTTTATCGAAGGCCGAGAGGTCTTCGAAGGCGGCGCCGACGTCATCGTCACCGACGGCTTTGTCGGCAACACGATGCTCAAGCTCGCCGAGGGCTTCGCCAAGTCGCTCTTCAAGGCCATTGCCCACGAAGTCTTCGAGGCCGATCCCGATCTCGCGATGCGGCTTCAGCCTGTCGTCGAGTCGCTCATGAAGAAGAACGACTACCACGAATACGGCGGCGCCCCCCTCCTCGGCGTCAACGGCGGCTGCATCATTTGCCATGGTTCGTCCGAAGCCCGCACGATCCGGGCCGCGGTCCGGGCGGCACGCGAGTACGTCGCCGCCGGCGTCAACGACGCCATTGTCGAACGCGTGACCGCGATCGATGAGCACGCGTCCAGCGTCGAAGCCGCCTCGGCGTAATCCCATCGGATCCCGCGGCAGACACCGCTCGAAACGCGTACCATCCTCGTTTCCGACGCCCTTTGCGCCATAATTTCGCGCGGACTCGACCCGCCCGAAGATGTATGAATCAGAACAATCCCTCACACCAGAAACTGACCC
>JANSXG010000272.1 GCA_024743075.1 bacterium
AACCGTCGACCTTGCGCCACGGCAGATCGCGCGCGTTCGCGATGAACCAGTCTCCCAGATCGCCGGCGATCTTCGCGTGGTCCGTGATCGGGACCCGGGTCGGCTCAGGCATCGCCGTCGGCCTCCAGATCGCGAAGCACTCGGCGGATCCTCGGCTTGAGTGCGGCCCAGTCGGTGGCGTCCAGCTTGTTCACGCTGATCCAGTCGCCGTTCATAAGGATGTTCCGGATTCCACCGAGTTCGAAGAACGGCTCGGCGAGTGGATCTCCCGCGGCCGCGCCGGCGCTGAGGAAACTCTTCGGGACCTCCGTGATCGGACGATCGAGGACGCACTTGAGCGCGTTGGGGTTCGGCGTGGTTTCAAATCGGACGATCCTGAAGCCCATGTCATTTCCGCCAACGCGTCCAATACACCCCAAGATCGCGGGAAATCGAGGTTCCTGCCGATATACTCACCCTGACGGACGTCCGTTTCTACCTGGACATCCGACGCCGCCAGCACCGGAGCATACCCGTTGATCCCAAGCGCAGTGCGACAACTGCTCGACCGCCTGCTCGACTACAACCTGTGGGAAGTAGCGATCGAGCTGGCGATGATCTGGGCGCTGGTGTATCTCGGTTACCGGTTCGTGCGCGGCACCCGCGCCGCCGGGGCGTTCAAGGGCGTGCTGGTTCTGCTGATCGTTTCTTCGCTCGGCTTCCGGATTCTCGAGCAGAGCGGCCTGCTGCCTCGCCTGTCATCGCTCTACGAAAAGCTGCTCGGGCTCGGCGCGTTCGCGCTTCTGGTCATCTTCCAGCCCGAACTGCGCCGCGCGCTCATCCGCCTCGGCGAGACCCCGTTCTTCCGCAGCGCGGCGACCGAGGTTCGCCCCGTCGTCGATGCGATCGTGGAAGCGACCACTTTCCTGAGCAAGAGCAAGTTCGGCGCTATCATGGCGATCGAACGCAGCGTGGGCCTTCGGGAGATGGCAGACAGCGGGACCGCGCTGAACTCGGAGATCTCGTCGAAGCTGCTCACGACTATTTTTCACCCGAACACCGCGCTGCACGACATGGGCGTGGTCATCCGGGGGACCCGCATCGTCGCGGCCGGCGTCCAGTTCCCGCTCGCCGAGCCCGGCGAGATGGGCGACCCGCACCTGGGCACGCGTCACCGCGCCGCCGTCGGCCTCGCGAAGGTCTCGGACGCGATCATCGTCATCGTGTCCGAGGAAACCGGGGCGGTCAGCATCGCCGACGGTCAGGAACTCAAACGCTGGCTGAAGCCCGAAGAGCTTCGCAACGAGCTCATCACGCGCCTCGCAAAGATCCCATCGACCCGCGGGGACGCCGAGGACTCCGCGGAAGTTGAGGGCGGTCTGAGCGGGGAGCCTCAGGCGCAGGTCGCGCCCGCCGAATCGGTCAAGCCCAGCAAGTCCGAGTCCGAGCGGAAGGCCGCGGGCATGACTCCCGAGCCGGAGCACACCCATGGCTGAACGCGTGAAGATGATCGTCATCGTGACCGTCGTTACGGCGCTCGTGTGGTTGTTCGCCGAGGGCGAGAGCCTGACGACGCGCACCGAGGCCGTCCGGGTCCAGTTCGTGGTCAGCGAGGCCAATCGCGGGCTGCTGCGTGTGCGTGTCGCCGATTCGTTCGAGGGTGCGGCGACCCTCGAACTGACCGGGTCTCAGGTCGGCATCGAGGCCGCACGCCGGGCTCTGGGGACGGTCGTGGAACTCCGCCCCGCGGAGATGTCGTTTCCGCTGGTCGACGGTGTGTATCAGGTCGACCTCGCTTCGGTCCTCGCCAACAGTGATCGCCTTGCAGGGCTTGGCGTCAAGGTCACGGCTGCGACACCGCCGCGCGTCGCGGTCGAATATGTTCGTCTTGAAACGATCGACGTCGCGGTCCGCCCGGTCATCAGCGGCCTCAGCATCACGGGCGACCCGATCGTCGAGCCAGCGCAGGCGACCGTGCGTGTGCCGGCCTCGTTGAGCCCATCGACCCGAGAAGCCATTTCGGTCCTCGCGACGGTGCCGGAGAGTCAACTCGCTGGAGTGGCCGAGGGCGTTCAGACCAGCCGGTCGGTTGCGCTGACGCTCGACGAGTTTTCGCGCCAGCTCCGTGATGTCGAACTG
>JANSXG010000163.1 GCA_024743075.1 bacterium
CCCCCCCGGCCCCCCCGGCCACGATCTTGAACAGCCGGATCCCCAGCCCGCGCCGGCGCGTGGCCCGCTTGGACTCGAGGTAGCGGTCCGCCTCGAGCTGGTCGCGGATCGCGTGCTGCTCGACCGACTGCCCGTCCACCGAGGCCTTGGCAGGCCCGGCGGCGTTGTCGGCGATCGCCTGTTCGAGATTGGGGGTGGGATCGGGCACGGCAACCTCGCGTGCCCCCGCACCTCGCGGGGGCCTCTCGGGTCACCTATGCCGTTCAAGAACCGACTGCACGGGTTGGCAAGGCCAAGCGTGCCGGGACCGGCAGCAGGAGGTCAGAAAAGCGCGTTCTCGGGCCTCAGGGCTGATTCCCGGCCCACTTTGTGGTGCCAATTCTGTCGCTTTATGGGCGAATTGACGATATAGTTGCCAGTATTGGCACTTTACGGACGCCCTATGGACACCCCCAAGTACATGACGGATACGGCGGCTTTAACCGCGATCGGCGAACGGATCGCGCAGCACCGCCTTCGGCTCGACTGGACACAGGCCCAGCTCGCGAAGGAGGCCGGTGTCTCCAAACGCACGGTGGTCAGATTGGAGGGAGGAGAATCCACCCAGCTGACCAACCTGATCAGGATACTCCGCGCGCTCGACCTGCTCGCCAACATCGATGAGCTGCTGCCACCGCCAACTCCGAGTCCGCTCGAACTGCTGCGATCGAAGGAGAAGCGACGCAAGAGAGCGAGCGGACGCGCAGAGTCCGATGGCGAGAAGGGATCCGAGGAGTGGACTTGGGGCGACGAGGAAGGGACTGAATCATGACCGTCGCCGAAGTCCGTATGTGGGGGCGGCAGATCGGTGCGGTCACGGTCGACGGGCCAGGTGGCGTGGCCTCGTTCCAATACACCGAACCGTTCCGCCGGAGCGGCATCGAAGTTGCGCCCTTAATGATGCCCCTCTCCTCCAAGGTCTACCGGTTCCCGGGTCTCGCCGAACGATCGTTTCACAGGTTGCCAGGAATGCTCGCAGACTCGCTTCCCGACAAGTTCGGTAACGCCGTCATCGACGCCTGGTTGGCTGCCCAAGGGCGTTTGCCATACGAGATTGATGCAGTCGAGCGCCTGTGCTATACCGGCAAACGGGGCATGGGCGCACTCGAGTTCGAACCCGCCGAGGGACCACAAGCCGATGAAGCCGTGCCTTTGGAAGTCGCGGCACTCGTGCGGCTGGCATCGCAAGTGCTCACGGATCGGGAGCGCTTCAGCACGAACTGGGAAGATGGCCAAGAAGCGGCTGCACTACGGCAGATCCTGCAAGTCAGCGCTTCCGCGGGTGGTGCGCGAGCAAAGGCACTCATCGCCTGGAACCCAACCTCCAACGAGATCCTCTCCGGACAGATCACAGCCCCCCCGGGTTTTGAGTACTGGCTCCTCAAGTTTGATGGGGTGTCGAACAACCGCGACAAAGAGCTTGCCGACCCGCAGGGGTACGGCGCGATCGAGTACGCATACTCGCTCATGGCACGAGCCGCGGGTATCCGCATGGCCGACTGTCGCCTGCTCGAGGAAAACGGCCGCCGACACTTCATGACCCAACGCTTTGATCGCACCAACGGGGGCGACAAGCTCCACATGCAATCGCTCGGGGCGCTCGGGCACTTCGACTTCAACGATGCGGGGTCGCACTCCTACGAGCAGGCGATCATGGTCATTCGGCGGCTTGGGCTGTCCATGGACGACATCGAGGAGCAGTTCAGGCGTATGGCCTTCAACATCGTGGCTCGTAATCAGGACGACCACGTCAAGAACATCGCGTTCCTGATGGACAAGAAAGGGAAATGGTCGCTATCTCCGGCATTTGACGTGTCCTACAGCTACAACCCCTCAGGGGCATGGACTTCCACTCACCAGATGTCGATGAACCGCAAACGCGACGGGTTTACACGCGAGGACTTCCGGGCCTTCGGTGACACCGCATCAATGAAACGCGGGCGAGCGGATTCCATCCTGGACGAGGTTATTGATGCGGTGAAGCAGTGGCCTGACTTCGCCGACGAGGCGAGGGTCAGCGAAAAGTGGAATAATGATATTCGCTCGACTCATCGTGTCTCGTTCTGATTCGAGCGGCGAGCTGCAAGCGGTACCATCTCTCGTGAATGCCGAAAGCATCCATCTCAGTGAAGTGGACTGGACAGAGATCGAAGCCGATCTGGTCGAGCGCGGAGCCGTGCGCGGGGCGATCAAAGTGCAGAACGTCGTATTGCCTTTCGGGCGACACGTGGTCCCGCAATTTGTGTTCATCGGAGAGAAGGCATGGCGGCCAACGATGCTCCCGATCGCCATCGTCCAAGGGGACGAAGGCCAGTTCTATTGGGCCCGTGTTGACTTCGACGTCGTATTCAATAGACCCGCCAGGGCGGACATCCTGTACACCCGACATCGCCGGCTGGCTGAGTATCCGGACGGCAGTGCCCTCTACGAGTGCCTAGTGACCGATGCGGATGCGCTTCCTCAAGAGGCAGCGATTGAACATGACGGCTTCAGGCTCAAGCTGTTCCATCACACATCTACCGAGTGTCTTCCGCTCATCAAGAAGAGCGGGCACATACGTGCCAGCAAGTGGAACTATCAGGGCAGCGCCGAGCTCGACGACAGGCACTTCATCTACTTCACGGATGTCCCTCGCTTCGAGAACGCGACGGATTTGATGAGTGTCGCCATGACAGATGGTGGCTTCACGATCGGAATGCAGTACGACGATCCCAAGCTGCCGCCCGAGATTATCGTGGTACCGGCTCGTGACCGTGCGCAGATGTCCGAGCGGATCGACTGCCTCGTCGAACCATGGCTGATCGAATCATCGCCGATGCTCTTTCACGATCCGTCGCTGCGGGGAGAGGGGATTGCCAGGTACTGGGAATTCAGCCATCCCAACATCTATCGGATCCCCGTCAAGCCTGGAACCGTCTGTGAGCTTTCCAAGTCCGGTGTCGTGAATGCAGAGTGCGTCCCGGGCTGGTTGGATACGAAACGGATGGTGGCTGGATCGGCTTTCGAACCTGGGGGCGTGCGCGCGGTGTTCGATGAGACGCCGCTGGAGCATCTCCCGATCAACATCGGTCGAGATGACCCGGATCCCTGCCCACTGAACCGTTTCCTCCGAACACCTCAGCCACCTGTCAGCCGGTGAGACCGGTTCGAAGCCCATTCACACTGATGCGCGGCGGAGCTCTGAGAGTTTGATTCGAGGCTTGCTGACGGGCTTGTGATCCGTCCCGAACAGCACCGACCCCTGCATGGACGCCGCGACCGCCGAGCCGACCAGGCAGTCGAGCCAGTGGTTGTCGAGGCCCGCGACCCGCAGCTTCCACTCGTCGACCGTCCGGCCGCGGCCCTCGGTCTTCACCCGGTACTCGCTGGTCAGGTGGTCGGCCAGCAGGCGGTGCCGTGAGGCCTCGCGGCCGAAGAGCGACAGGCAGCCCGGGTCGCCCATCGGGACCGCGAGCCGCGCGTGCGTGAAGCTCTTCCAGTAGTTCGTGTCGTAGACCACGTGCCGCACGGCCCGCTTGCCGGTCACCAGTGGCACGCGCCAGTTGAGCCCGACACGCTCACCGCGCTTGCGCTTGTAGTCGCTGAAGGGGATGCTGCTCGCGCCCACGTACCGACCGTGGCTGGGCATGACGATCCCGGCGTGGGGCGACTGGCGGCAGAACTGGTACACCACGTCCGACGACTGCCCCCAGTTCGCATCGATCAGGCAGCGCTCGATGCGCAGGTCTGTCCCGTCGTCGCGCCGCCACGCCTTGCCGAGCAGGTCGCCGGTCAGGGCCTCGAGCCCGGCGTAGATCGCGCCCTCCTGGCCCGCCCTTGGGAACTCGGCCAGCAGCGTGCGCCGAGCGTCGCGCAGCGAGAAGTACTGCTGCTTTGGGTCCGGCCACGCGCCGTAGTCGAGCACGTAGCCGGTGAAGTCGTCCTCCCAGCCCGCGACGAGCCAGAACAGCAGCTTGCCCTGCACGTCGATGAACGCGGTCGCACGTGTGCAGCCGATGGGCACAACACCCCGCGGCATGCCATTGGTCTTGGCCGCGATCTGCTCGGGCGTGAGCAGGTCGTCGTCGGCCGCGACTTCGGGCAGCGGCTCGTTCTGGTACTCGGCCCAGAACGCAGCCTCGTCCTGGAGCTTGAGGTTCATCGCGTGCTGGACGGCGCTGAGCTCGTCGTGGTTGAACCGCGCCGGCCAGGCGATCGATGCGCCGGCGTCCATCTTCCTGCGGTTCCGCTTGTAGAACGCCGTCGCCTGCGAGAGACCCCGGTCGGCCCGCAAGCCCTCGGCCCGGATCTCGGCGTACCTGGCCCACAGCGCCTCGTCGGCCGGGAAGGCATAGACCATCTTCGTCCGCTCGCCCTGCCACTGGGGATGCTTGTCGCGGTCGAGCAGCCGGTCGGCCAGGTCGTCGGGGCGGACGACGGTCACCGTCATCAGCCCCGCGATCTTCTGCCCCGGCCCGGCGAGGCCGAGGATGGCCCCGGCGAGCACTCGCTCCCGTGCTGCGCACTGGCTGGGGCTCCGGGCCGACTCGTCGGTCTGCGGGTCATCGATGAGCACGAGCGACGGGCGGACGCTCTGGCCGTCCGGACGCTTTCGTTTCATGCCCCGGATGCGTCCGGTGATCCCCGCAACGGCGATGATGGCCCCCGACGCCGCCGAGCCCTCAATGGTCGGCAGCACGATCTCCTTGGCGGTCCAACCGATGTGCGTCGGCTCGCCCCTGTAGAGCTGGCCCGAAGCCCGCTGGTGGATGCCTTCCAGGCTGCGGATCGGGTAGCACGCTTCCGGGAAGTCGTCGGCCAGCAGGTCGTTGTTCTCCAGTTCGCTCTTGATGCTCTCCAGCATCGAGGCCGCGTGCTCCTCGTCCGAGCCGATCAGACACACGAACGGCCGGGCCCCGATCAGGATGGCCCAGAGGCAGGCGGTCTCGCAGAGCGTGGTCTTCCCGCTGCCGCGCGGCATGGCCATCGCGAACAGGCCGCCCTCGAGCACCGCCGTCTCCAGTTTGGCGATCACCTTGAGGTGATCGTCCGACCACGGCAGGTGGAAGGTCTGGGGAAAGTAGGTGTCGCAGAAGGCTTTGAACGACTCGGTGCAGCGTCGCTTGCGCTCGGGGTTGCCGACCGGCGGAAGCTCGCCGATGTTCCGGCCCGAGAGCGAGAGGGCTTTGTTCCTCTCGCGGGCCCGCTCGCGCACCGCGTCGTAGCCCGAGAGTTCATGCTCCGATGGCTCTGGCTTCGGCTCGTGCCGCGTCGCCACCAGCCAGGCGGTGTATCGAAACAGGTCGACGGTCTTGCCGTCCCCAATCCGAAAACCCGCCCGCGTGCGGTGGCGGTGCAGCTGCCGCTCGTTGATCACCTCGCCCAGCGGGGTCGAGTTCAGCAGCCGGCACGTCTCCGACGGCTTGAGCGAGCGCGGGTCGATCCTCGGCTGGACAGGCTGGTTCGAATCACTCGCCACGACCACCCCCGGCGCTCATCTGCTGCACGAGCCACGCGGCGTACTGCACGAGGTTGATGCTTCCGTCCGCGTTGGTCGGCGCGCCGGCGTCGATGTCCCGCCGGAGCATGTCTTCGGTGACGGGGCTTCCGCCCACGCGGGTGAGTACCCGGGCCGCGTCGGCCGGGGACATCGCGGCCGGGTTGAGGCGCTGCGGCCCGGCGTCGCTAGGCGCGTGTTCGGGAGTCATCGCGCACCTCCCGGACCTTGCCGCCACATCGCCGCAGAATCTCGAAAACATCTGCAAATGCAGGCCAAAACGCCTTCCCTTTGGCCGGATGTCATGGCTTCATGTGTCACACGCGGGGCGGATCCCCGCGGCATAGACCACCCGAAGGAGACCACGCCATGACGACCACGAACGAAACCGCCAGCCAGGCCTACGCAAAGCGCCGCAGCGACATCGCCCGCCTGATTGACGTCCTGCAGATGGAGCTCGACGCCCACGCCAAGCGGGCCGCGCTCGCCGAGAAGCACTGGGGCTACCCGGGCGACCTCGGCCGCATCCGCGAGGGGATGATCGAGCTGGTGATGAGCATGAGCGGGATGGAGCGCGAGCGCATCGAGGACTTCCTGGCCGAGGCGGACGACGCCGACGCCAACTAAACGCACCGCACCCCGAAGGAGCAGACGACCATGAGCAAAGCACGCGACACCGCCATCAACCGCATTGCCCGCGAGGTGCTCGGCCTCGAAACCCTCGAGGCCCGCAACATGGACAGCCTCGACTTCCACGACCTCTCGGTCTGGTCGATCAAGGAAGCGCTCGAGCGGGCGTACGAGGCGGGCCGCAAAGCAGCCCCGGCAACACGAACCACATGCCCGGCCTGCAACCGGGACATTGAGATCCGACCCCTCTGAAGCCCGCTCGTTGCGGGCTTCGCTGTTTTTGGAACACGAAGGAGTACCGACATGACGAAGAAGACCACCACCAAGAAGACGACCACCAAGAAGGCCAGCAGCAAGACGGCTGCGAAGAAGGCCCCGGCCAAGAAGACCCCCCGCATGTCCGCGAGCGCCGCCCGGGCTGATGGCGCGGCGAAGACCAAGCGAGCCCGGCAGGCCAAGACCGCCCCGCAAGACCACGAGGTGCCCAGCCCGAAGGAGATCGCCAACGATGCGAACCTGGAGGCGTACGCGAAGGGCAAAGCCCCCAAGCAGCCGCGCCCGAAGAAGCCCGCGACGGATCTCAAGCCGAGCGGGCTCGACCGCGCCGCGAAGGTCCTCGCCGAAGCGGGCGAGCCGCTGGCGGCTAAGGCCATCGCCGAGCGGGCGATCGCGGCGGGCTGGACCACCAGCGGCAAGACGCCGCACGCCACGCTCTATGCCGCGATCATCCGAGAGATCTCCAAGAAGGGCGACGCGGCCCGCTTCAAGAAGACCGACCGCGGCCTGTTCGTCGCCGCCG
>JANSXG010000051.1 GCA_024743075.1 bacterium
ACCTTGCCCGCGTCCATCACCACGATCCGGTCCGCGTTCATCACCGTCGCCAACCGGTGCGCAACGATCAGCACCGTCCGCCCCGTGCCGAACTCCGCGATCGCCTGCGTGATCTCCGCCTCCGACTGCGTGTCGATCATCGAGGTCGCCTCGTCCATGATCAGGATCGCCGGGTCACGCAAAATCGCCCGCGCGATCGCGATCCGCTGGCGCTGCCCGCCCGAGAGTGTCAGCCCGCGCTCGCCGACCTTCGCGTCCAGCCCGCCGGGCATCGCCTCGATGAACCCCATCGCCCGCGCCCGCCTCGCGGCGTCGGCGATCTGCTCGCGCGTCGCTTCCGGCCTCGCGTACGCGATGTTCTCCGCCACCGTCCCCGCGAACAGCACCACCTCCTGCGTCACCACCGCGATCTGGTCGCGCACCGAGCGCAGGTCCGCCTCCGCAAGGTCCACCCCGTCGATCAGCACCCGCCCCGAGCTCGGCAGGTACAGGCTCGGCACCAGCGACAGCAGGCTCGTCTTGCCCGAGCCGTTCGGCCCGACGATCGCCACCGACTCGCCGAATTCCACCGTCAGGTCCATGCCGTCCACCGCCGGCGTCTCCGCCCCCGGGTAGGTCAGCGACACCCCGTCGAAGACGATCTTCTCGTGGTGTCGAGGCACTTTCTTCTCGCCGCGCTGCAGGTCGCGTTCGGGCACCTCGTCCAGAATCTCCTGCACCCGCTGCGCCGAGGCCTCCGCCGCCTGGATCTCCTGAACCACGCCGTTCAAGGGCTTGAGCGACTGACCGGCCACCGCCAGCGCCGCCAGCGCGCCCAGGAACTCGTTCACGTTCAGCGCCCCGCCCAGGATCGCCCTCGCCGCGAGGATCGCGAGCCCGCCGATCACGATGATCGCGATCATCTCGATCAGCGGGCTCGAGAGCGCCTTCGCCGTCCGCGCCCGGAGCTCCTCGCGCACCACCTCGTTGTTGATCACATTGAACCGCTCGAGCTCGTGCGGCTCAGACCCGTACACCTTCACCACCCGGAACCCGTGCACGACCTCCGTCGCGTTGCCCAGGAGCTTCGCCTGCCCCTGCATCGCCCCCCGGATAGCACGCCGGATCCGCTTTCCCAGCTTCCGGATGATCGTCGCCATGATCGGCGCGACCACGATCGTCACGATGCTCAGGCGCCAGTCGATCACCATCGCCACCACCAGCATCACCGCGCCCTTGGTCACCTGCGCCGTCGCGCGGCTGGTCACCGCGATGAACCCCCGGTTCAGCGCCGCCGTGTCCGCCAGCAGCCGGCTGATCCGGTCCGACGCGTTCCCCGCCACGATCCCGCCCAGAGGCAGCGCGAGGATGTGCGAGAACACCCGCGAGCGGATCCTCGCCACGGCGCGCGTGCACACGGTGATCGCGATGTACTGGTGCAGGAAGTTCGCCGTCGCGCCGATCACCGTCAGGATCCCGAGCCCGATGATGATCGCCACCACCGCCCCGAACGGTTCCGCGGGGATCGCCCCGAGGACCGAGTCCGGCAGCGTCGGGCTCCCCGGCAGCCCCGCCATCAACTCTTCCAGGCGCTCGCGTGGGCTCAGGCCGATGCTCCCCGTCTCCGGGTTGATCAGGTCCAGCACACCCACGATGCCCAGCAGCCCCGCCCCCATCCCGATCGCCGAGACAAAGGCGAACACCAGCCCGATCGCCAGACGCGTTCGCTCGTGCAGCAGTTCGCGCGCAAACCCCCAGAACGTGCGAGGGCGCTTCTTCCGTTTGTTCGAGCCGGGAGAGGACATCAACCGCCCAGTATCGCCCGATCCGCCCCGTCGTGCGACTTTCCGGGCGTCAGTGGGGGATCGCCCTAGAGCGCCGCCTCGTAGATCGAGGCCAGATCCGCCCAGAACCCGGCGTAGGTCTTGTTCACGCACCCCGGATCGTTGATGAATACATTCGGCCGGCGCAGCCCCACCAGCGCCAGGGACATCGCCATCCGGTGGTCGTCGTAGGTGTCGAAGGTCACGGCCTCGCAGCCCGCCGAGCAGTTCACCCCGCCCTCCGGGGGCGTGACCGTCAGTTCGTCGGCCTCCGTGTCCACCCGGCAGCCGATCTTCGCCAGCTCCGTCGCGATCGCCTCGATCCGGTCGGTCTCCTTCACACGCAGCGTCCGCAGCCCCGTGATCCGCGTCGGCCCCTCCGCGAACGCGGCAACGGCGGCCAGCGTCATCGCGGTGTCGGGCATCTGCGACAGGTCGGCCTCGTCCAGCCCCTCAAGCGCCTTCGCCCCCGTCACATTGCCCGATCCGCCCGAGTACTCGATCGGGCAGCCCATCCGGCGCAGCACCATCGGGAACCGGGCATCGTGCTGCAGCGCCGTGAAGTGCATCCCCGGCACGCGACACAGCGACCCCGGGAACAGCGCCGCGGCTCCCCACAGGTAGGTCGCGCCCGACGCGTCCGGCTCCACCTCGTACTCGAAGCAGCCGTACCCGCCCGGCGCGATCTCGATCGTCCGCCCGTCCTCTGAAACGAACACCTCCGCCCCGGCGACCCCTGTGAGCAGGCCGGTGGTCATGTCGATGTACGAGCCCGAGGTGATCTCCCCCTCCAGGTGGATCGTCAGCCCCTCCTCGAACCACGGCGCGACCATGACCAGCGCCGAGATGAACTGGCTCGACTGCGTCGTCGGGATCACGATCTCCCCGCCCCTCAGCGTGCCGCGGCCCTCAATGCGGATCGGCACGAACCCCGGCTCGCCGAGTTCCTCGATCTCGGCTCCCAGCTCGCGCAGCAGCCCGATCAGCTCGCCCAAGGGCCGCTCGCGCATCCGCTCGTTGCCGTCGATCTCCACCGGCCCGTGCGACAGCACCGCCGCCGCCGTCAGGAACCGTGTCGCCGTCCCGGCGTTGTTCAGGAACAGCTCGCACCCTCCGCGAAGCTCGCCGCCCACGCCGCGCACGACCACGAAGTCGCCCTTCGGGTGCGCCTCGATGCCCACCCCCAGCGTCCGCAGCGCGCCGAGCATCCGCTTGGCATCGTCGGCGTCCAGGAGCGGGCGCTTGATCAGCGAGTCCCCCTCCGCCAGCGCCGCGATCAGCAGCGCCCGGTTCGACAGGCTCTTCGAGCCCGGCGGCATGATCGCGCACTTGAACCGCGGCGCGGAATCCCCCGTCAACTCCGCCAGCGTCCGCAGCGGCAGCGGGTCCGGCAGCTTGTTCAGCGGCTTACGCAGAGTTTCCAGATAGACCGAGGCGTCGCTCATCGGCTCACGCATCGGTCTCGTCGGCCTTGCGGAACACCGCGACGATGTCCTCCACCGGGATCACGAACAGCCGGTTGTCGCCTTCGAAATCAACCGGGATGCCGTGCTTCGGGTTGAACAGCACCCGGTCGTACTGGCGGATCGGGTAATCGTCATCGCCCGCGACCTGCGCCGAGATCGAGACGATCCGCCCGGTCAGCGTGGGGATCTCGATCTTGTCGGGCAGGTGCAGCCCCGCCTTGGTCTGCTTTTTGTCCTCATCCTTGCGGATCAGCACGCGTGCCCCGATGGGTTCCACGATCTCCAGAGCCGGTTTGGTCTTGCCAGATGCCATAGGGGCGAAGTGTATCCGCTCCGGATCGGGCGATCGCTCGATCATCAGCCGCCCCAGCCCGTCAGCCGGTCGTCCCCGGGATCACCACCAGCACCGCCAGGTCGTACAGCGCGTGGACGCCCGCCACGATCCCGAAACCACGGGCGATGTACAGCGCCCCGAAGTACAGGCCCGCGGCGAAGAAGAAGATCAGTTCCGCCCACTGGATCGAGTTCGGCCCGCCCGGGAGCACGCCGACATCGTGGTACACCGCGAACATCGCCGAGGAGATCACCACCGCCGCGATCGTCCCCGTCGAACTCTTCAGCCCGCCCACATCGACCAGCAGCAGGTGGATCACCGCGATCGCCACCATCCGGAACAGCAGTTCCTCGTACAGCCCCGCCCCGATCGAGATCGTCGCCCGAGCCCCCATCGAGTGCCCGCTGATCGCATCGCCCGACAGCGCAATCAGTTCGGGGCCGACAACGGTGGGGGCCCCGTTGCCGATCAGCAGCCGGTACAGCAACTGCCCCAGCACCAGCAGCGGCACCGTCCACACCAGCGCCTCCACCCACATCCCGCCGACCGTCTTCAGGCGCACCCGCCACGGATCGCGCGTGAGCACGTGCCAGATCAGCAGCACCACGAGAATCAGGATGCCCGGCAGGTACACGCCGTAGATCCCGAACGAGTCGAACAGCTGCGCGATGATCCGCCTCGCCCGGATATCCTGCGCGAGCGCTCCGTCCGATCCGGCCAGCCAGATCGCCGAACCGATCTCATAGAAAATGATCAGGGGGAGCAGGAACACCAGGACATGCAGCGGCGTGCGGCTGCGCCCGAAATACCCGCCCTTCGGAGGCCCGAAGCGGAGCGGCGCGCTCGAAGTGTCATCGCCCGACGTCTTCCCCATCACCGCTCAGGGTATCGGCGGGACCGGCGACCTGCTGCACCCCGTCAGGCCGGAGCGTTCGATTCATCAAGCGACGGGTAATCGATATATCCGTGCTCGTCGCCGCCGTAGAAACTGTCGCTGTCCCACTCGTTGAGCGGGGCACCGCGTCGGAACCGCTCGGGCAGGTCCGGGTTGGAGATGAACGGGCGCCCGAAGCTCGCCAGGTCGCAGCGTCCGCTGCGGATCCGTTCGCGTGCCTCGTCGGCGTCGTAGTTGCCGTTGCCGATGTAGGGCCCGGTGTACCCGGACCGGATCGCGTCGATCACCGACTCGGGGCGACCGCTCTTGTGGTTGCCTTGGAACGAATCCTCGACCACCTCCACATAGCCGATGCCGATCTCACCGAGCTTCTCGCCGAGCTTGCCGTAGGTCTCCACCGGATCGTCGTCGCGCATGTCGTTGAAACTGCCCGTCGGGCTCAGCCGGATGCCGACCCGGTCCGCGCCCCACACGCCCATGACCGCCTCGGCGATCATCAGGGGCAGGCGGATTCGGTTCTCGATGCTCCCGCCGTACTCGTCCGCCCGCCGGTTCGTGCCGCTCCGGATGAACTGGTCGATCAGGTAGCCGTTCGCGCCGTGAATCTCCACGCCGTCGAACCCGGCCTCCTTCGCGTTCACAGCGCCGCTCCGGAACTGCTCCACGATCCCCGGGATCTCGTCGGTCTCGAGCGCCCGCGGCTCGGGGATATCGACCATCCCGGAATCCGCGCTGACGAACGTCTGCGCGCCTTCCGGCTTGATCGCGCTCGGCGCGACCGGCTTGGCCCCGTCCGGCTGCAGGTCCGGGTGCGAGATCCGCCCCACATGCCACAGCTGCAGGTGGATCCGACCGCCCGAGGCGTGCACCGCGTCGGTGACCTTGCGCCAGCCCTCGACCTGCTCGGGCGAGTGGATCCCCGGCGTGAACGCGTAGCCCTTGCCCTGGCGTGAGACCTGAGTCGCCTCGGCGATGATCAGCCCCGCGCTCGCCCGCTGGCGGTAGTAGGTCGCGTTCATGTCGTTCGGAATGTCACCCGGCTGGCTCGAACGCGAACGCGTCAGAGGCGCCATGAGCACCCGGTTGGGCAGCGTGATCGCGCCGAGCTGGTAGGGCTGGAAGAGCGGGTCGTTGGAGGAGTCGTTCATCAGGTGTCTCCGGAGCGCAAGGATGAGGAAGCAGGGGAAAGAGTGAGGGCTCAGATGCTAGGCAGCCGGATCACAACCCCTTGGAAAGTCCGCCTCGGCGCGCGCCGGGTGGGCCCGGGCGCATCGCCACTTCCCGACTTTTCAAAATTTTTTTCTGCCCGTGCTTCCTCAGGAATCCCGCGATGCCTTTTCGCATCGCCACCTCCTGCGCGCGCCGCACGGGCCCGCCCGCGCCTTCTTACGGAAGGACAATGCCCATGCACACCACCCCGAACCGCACCAATCTCGACACCCAGATCCGCGAAGCCAAGGCCGAACTCGAACTCGTCGCGATCCGCGTCCAGGCCAAGGCCCTGAAGACACTCGAAGCGCTCATGGACCAGCCCGAGCCGACCGGCGACGCGAAGCAGGACGCGATCATCGCACGCGAGCGCAACCGACGCCGACTCGCCGCGACCCAGGCCCTGACGCACACCCGTGCCCTCGAACGCCAGCAGCGCGCCGCTGCCAAGGCCCGCGAAAAACGGAAGAAGCAGGCCACGCCGTCGCAGGAGGTGTCATCGGACGTGCCACCGGCGCCTCCGGAGGTGCCACTGGCGGCTTGTCCGCCAGTGCCGGGCCTCGAGAGCCAGAGCGACAAACCGGACGCCGCTCCGCCGACACCCGAGCCCGACCCCATCGACTACCAGCAGGCCTGGCGCCGTGAACGCCAGCAGGCGATGGTCAAGGCCCGGGCGAAGTTGAAGCAGCGGAGGGGTTGAACTCACGTGACTAGATTAAACCTTGGGCTTACCGATCGAAATTTGTAGGATCATGCTGGAGGAAGTTGTGCCGAAGACCAAGAAACACGTTCCCGATCGTGAAACTTACCAAGGGCTTTCCGCGACTCTTGGTGTGATTGGTTCTCTTATTGGGCTTCTCGTAGTCAAGCCGTTGGTGATCGATGGTTATGTCAAAGAGAACTTCGCCAGTCCAGTTCTAGTCGGTGTGCTGACCGGACTTGTGCTGCTTGGCTGTGCGGTCGGCGGCATCAGTCTGGCCGCGTTCATCGCGCGCCGAAAGGCCGCTTCGTCCAAGCAGAGCATGGATTAATGCGGACTATCTCGCTCTTCGAGTTGTTGCGTTCTCGCGGGCGGGCTGAGGAAGACAACTCCGAATTGCCCATCAAAAAACAAAAACGCACCCAACCGGGTGCGTTCCATCGATCACCGTGTTGAAGCCGCGATCAGGCGGTCGCCTTGGCCTTCAGCCGGGCGTTCAGGCGGCTCTTGCGACGCGCGGCCTGGTTCTTGTGGATCACGCCCTTGCTCGCCGTCTTGTCCAGGATCTTGCACGCCTCGAGGTACGCCTCGCGCGCCTCTTCCACCGACGAGTGCACGATCTTGTCGTCGAACTTCTTCAGCGCTTCGCGCATCGTGCGCAGACGCCAGCGGTTGCGGGCGCGGTGCTTGAGGTTCTGACGGACGCGCTTCTTCGCGGAGAGGGAGTGAGCCATAGGTCGAACGGTTCCTCAGGTGCTTCCGGCCGAGCCAGCGGGCCGGACCGACGACGCCCGCCGAAGCGGACGCTGAACATGAACAGAGTGATCTCTACACGCGTCAGGCCCCACCGGCGAGACGCTCCCGACGAGTCGGGCCGGGCATTATCGAAGATTTCCACGATTCTGCAAGTTCAACCGGGCCCCGACTTGAGCGATGGGGCGAGTTTTCGGTATAGTCAGCGGTCCGACGCGTGCGCGCGTAGCTCAATTGGATAGAGCACCTGACTACGGATCAGGAGGTTAGGGGTTCGACTCCCTTCGCGCGTACTTCGAGAAAGCCCGGCCCAAAGCCGGGTTTTTTCGTGCTCCGGCCTGATTGCCTTTCAGCTCATAGGCAATTTGGGCTTCTATCGATCACAAAACGACCCGGTTCTGATCGATAGAACACCGCTCTATCGATCAGACCCCTCTGGCTGGCCCTCAACCCCGATCTTTCCGGATCCTCTGCCCCGCCCTGTGGTATCACTTGCCCAGGGCGTGCCGGAGCCGGACGCCGGAATCGGAAGGAGCGAGCGGATGAAGCGGATCGGAGTGGTCGGGTCGGGCTGGATGCTGGGCGGCGCTTTTGGGATTTCGGTGGGGCTGGCGGCGTGCGGCGTCGCACCCGAAGCCATCGCCAGGCAGAACGGGCCGGGGCCGGTCGATGAGGCCGAACCGGTCCAGCAGCAGGGCACCCTCGGCTACTACCGCCAGCCGGCCATCCACGCCGACACCGTCGTCTTCGTCAGCGAGGGCGACCTCTGGAAGGTCGGCATCGGCGGCGGGGTCGCCACCCGACTCACCAGCCACGACGGCGTTGAGAGCTTCCCGGTGATTTCGCCCGACGGCAGCCGCGTCGCCTTCAGCGCGCAGTACGAAGGCCCGACCGAGGTGTATGTGATGCCGATCTCCGGCGGCCTGCCGCAGCGGGTCACCTGGGAGGGCGCGGGCGGCGACCGGCGACTGCGCCCGGTGAGCTGGACCCCCGAGGGCGAGCTCGTCTACACCACCCGCGCCCACTCGACGCTCCCGGACATGCAGCTCGTCGTGGCCGACCTCGACGAGAACACGCACGAACTGGTCGAGCTGTCGCAGGCCTCCGACGGCGTGTTCTCGGGCGACGGCACGCTCTTCTTCACCCGTCTGCCGTTCCAGGGCAGCCACGCGCGCCGGTACGTCGGCGGCTCGGTCGAGCAGATCTGGTCGTTCGCTCCCAGCGACGACGAGGCGACGCCGCTGACGCTGGACTACGACGGCACCAGCCGCGACCCGATGTGGTGGGACGGGCGGGTGTACTTCACGACCGATCGCGACGGCGCTCTGAACATCTGGTCGATGCGCCCCGACGGCACCGGCCTCGAGCAGCACACGGAGCATGTCGGTTGGGACGTGCTCGGGCCGAAACAGTCGGGCGGGCGGATCGTCTACCAGCACCAGGCGGGGCTGCGCGTGCTCGACCTGGCGTCGGGCGAGGACCGGGGCCTGCCGATCACGATCGCAAGCGACTTCGATCGCGCGCAGGAGCGGTGGATCACCGAGCCGATGGACTACCTGACCGACACGGACCTGTCGCCCAGCGGCGACCGGGTCGCGATGGTCGCGCGGGGCGAGGTGTTCGTCGCGCCCGCCGGCGAGGGCCGGATCGTGCGTGTGACGCGCCGCCCGGATGTCCGCTACCGGATGGCCCGGTTCATGCCCGACGGCGAGACGCTGCTTCTGCTGTCCGACGAATCGGGCGAGGTGGAGTTCTGGACGACCAGCGCCGACGGGCTCGGCGAATTCGAGCAGGTGACCGACGATGCCGAGATCCTGCGCTGGGAGGGCGTGCCCTCGCCAGACGGCACGCTGTTCGCGCACACCGACAAGTTCTTCCGGCTGTGGATGCTGGACACCGAGACCGGCCAGAGCACGCTGATCGAGGAGTCGCCGACCTGGAACATCACCGAGATGAGCTGGGCCCCGAACGGGCGATGGCTCCTCTACACCTACTACGAACTGAACCGCAACGCGGTGCTGCGCGTGTACGACGCGGAGTCGCGCGAAACGCATCAGATCACGACCGACCGCTACAACAGCTTCAGCGGGTCGTGGCATCCGGGTGGCGAGTGGATCTACTTCTTGAGCGACCGGAACCTGCGCTCGCTGGTGGGCAGCCCGTGGGGCAGCCGCGGACCCGAGCCGTTCTTCGATCGGGAGATCGTGCTGATGGGCGTTGCGCTGCAGCCGGGGCTCAAGTCGCCGTTCGCTCCGGAGACGGAACTCGATCGGGAGAGCGCGAACGAGGAAGCGGAGGAGGCCGCTGAAGGCGAGCCCGCCGAGGCTTCGGGCGAAGAAGAGCCCGCTGACGAGACCGAGGTTGCAGACGAATCGGAAGACGCCGAAGCATCGGACGAGCCCGAGACGATCGCGATCGACTTCGAAGGGATTCAGGATCGTCTGATCCGCCTGCCCGCGCCGGCCGGGAACTACTCGAACCTGTTCGTGACCGAGTCGCACGCGTTCTTCGACAGCGTGGACGACCTGCACGGGCGCGAGACGCTCCTGAAGTCGTTCGAGCTCTCGGGCAGCGACCCGGACCTGACGACCGTGGCCAGCGGCATCGGCTCGTTCCAGCCGAGCGACGACCGGTCGAAGATGCTGGTCCGCAAGGGCAACGGGCTGTTCATCGTGCCGACCAGCGGCGGGCCGGTGCAGCTCAACAACGAAAGCGATGTGGACCTGCGCGGGTGGACGATGTCGTTCGACCCGCGCGAGGAGTGGCGCCAGATGTTCGTGGAGTCGTGGCGCTTGATGCGCGACTACTTCTACGACCGGGAGATGCACAGCGTGGACTGGCAGGCGGAGCTGGATCGCCACCTGCCGCTGGTCGATCGCGTCGCGGACCGGCGCGAACTCAGCGACCTGATCGCGCAGATGGTCAGCGAGATCGGCGCGCTGCACCACTTCGTCTACGGCGGCGATCAGGAGCGCACCGATGAGCGGATCGCACCGGCCTCGCTCGGTGCGCGCCTGACGCGCGATGAGAACGCCGGCGGCGCGGTGATCGAGCACATCTTCGGGGTCGACCCCGACGAGCCGGAGCGGCGCGGGCCCTTGGCTCGGATGGACCTGGACATCGAGGTCGGCGACGTGATCACGATGATCAACGGCGTGCGCGTGCTCGATGCGCCCGACCACGGCGCGCTGCTGCGCACCGAGGCGGGCAAGCAGGTGCGCCTGCGGATCGTCGACGGCGAAGACGGCACGGAGCGCGATGTGATCGTGATCCCCGAATCGCAGGGCGAGTCGTCGGACCGTCGCTACCACGAGTGGGAGTACACGCGCCGGCTGCGGACCGAGGAGGCCTCGGACGGACGCATCGGCTACGTGCACCTGCGCGCGATGGGCACGGGCGACATGGCCGACTTCGTGCGCGGGTTCTACCCGGTCTTCCAGCGCGAGGGCCTGATCATCGATGTGCGCCACAACAACGGCGGCAACATCGACTCGTGGATCATCTCGCGCCTGCTGCGCAAGGCGTGGTCGTTCTGGCAGGGCAACGCGGGCGCGCCGTACTGGAACATGCAGTACGCGTTTCGCGGGCACCTGGCGGTCCTGATCGACGACAACACCGCGTCGGACGGCGAGGCCTTCGCCGAGGGCGTGAAGCGTCTGGACCTGGGCGAGGTGATCGGGATGCGCTCGTGGGGCGGCGGCATCTGGCTGACGAGTTCGAACTACCTCGTCGACGGCGGCATCGCGACGGCGGCGGAGTTCGGCGTGTTCGGTCCGGAGGGCGTGTGGCTGATCGAGAACATCGGCGTGGAGCCGGACATCGAGGTGGACAACCCGCCGCACGAGACGTTCCACGGCGCGGACCGGCAGCTGGATACGGCGATCGAGTTCCTGCTCAAGAAGATCGAGCAGGAGCCGATCCCGCAGCCGGAAGCGCCGGAGGGCAAGGACTTGTCGCTGCCGGCCTGGCGCGGGCGGTGAGATCGGTCGTCCCGATCTCGGCATGGCCTGCGCCGACGGCTCCGACTATGGCACCCAAGGGCCGGGACTTTCCGGCGGGTGATTAACAGTGTTACGCTTGTGTCAAGATGGCGCTAAGCGATGGAACATTCTGGGCATTGCTGGGGGCGATTCCGGCGTCACTCGGGCCGGGGTCGGGTGAGCTCGCGTTCCGGCTGATTCTGGCGGCGGTTCTGGGCGCGCTGATCGGGGCGGAGCGGTCGCGTGCGGAGAAGCCGGCGGACACGCGGACGATGATGCTGATCTCGGTCGGTGCCGCGGCGTTCGCGTTGATCGGCGAGCGGGTGATCGCGCAGTCGGAAGGCGGCGCGTCGGTGGGGATCGTTTCGGACCCGACGCGCGTGCTGGCGTACATCATCTCGGGCGTGGGTTTCCTCGGTGCGGGGGCGATCCTGCACTCGAAGCGGACGGTGAAGGGTCTGACGACGGCGTCGTCGATCTGGTGCACCGCCGGCGTCGGCGCGGCGTGCGGGCTTGGGGAGATCGTGATCGCCGGTGTGGTCTGCGGGATCGTGCTGGTGACGCTGTGGGGGCCGTGGGTGTACTACAGCGTGACGGGAAAGGCGCCGCCGAACGGGTCGTCGGACTCGTAAGCGAACGGGCCTTGGCTTGCGGCGAGCGCGCCGCGAGCGCTTCGTCGCTTCGAACGATCCCCGGTTGCGGTCCCCGCCTCGAGCGTCCGGAGGGCGCGATCGGCCGACCACGAGCGCGGTGCGCCTCACCTGCGGCGTCTGTGCAGGGCGAACCATCCGAGCCCGGCGAGCAGAGCGCCGGTGCCGGGAGCGGGGATGGGGAACAATCTCAAGCTGAAGTCGAAGTCGGCGTTGCCGTACGCGAGCGCATTCACGCGGTAGGTGCCCGCGTTCAGTGCCCCCTCCCCGATGAGCCCGATATCGAAGAGCGGCTTGGTCGCTGCGATGATATTGCCGTCTGAGTCGTAGAGCCCCACGCCGCCGGCGCCGGTGTCGTTCGAGTAGAAGAAGTCGTGGACGAACAGCTCGTACGCGGTGGGCTGCGTGACCGTGAACGAGAGTGCCACGCTAACCAGCGGGCCTCCGGTCGGGTAGTCGAGCACTTCCTGGATCGAGGACGCGCCCGCCATGCGGAACTCGGTTCCGTTTTCTGGAATCGATTCGACCGAACCGGAGGCGGCGATGTTTTCCTCGGGGTACGGGAAGCCGCCCATGACACCGCCCCAACCATCGGCCTGGAACGAGAGCAGTTCGAGTCCGCCGGACGCGGCGAACGATTCGTTGATGCCGGTGTCGACGTACACCGGGTTCCCGAAGTCGTCGAACGTTCCGTCCCACTCGAACTGGTTCCCGATCTCGCCGACGAAATCGATCTGGACATCCGACGGGCTTGCCTGGGCGAGCGGCGTGCACATCGCGATCGGGGCCGACGCGACGACGGGTCGAAGCACTCTGCGGACCGGCATGGCAGTTTCCTCCGTTTGTTCAACCAGCGGCGGGCTACCGATCGAGCCTAACCCAGAGGCGTGATCTCGCGACCTCAAAAACCGCGGATTGTCAGAATCCCCGTCGGATGGACTGGGAACACCGCCCGAACGCCCCCTTCATGGCCCGATCAGAGCTTGAGGTCGTCGGCGTCTTGCCGGTCGCCGTACTTCTCGCGGAGCGGGGCGATGTAGTCGTTGATGAAGGCCTCGGTCTGCTGGACGGCGAGGCCGACGTACCTGCTCGGGTCGAGCGCTGCGTCGAGGTCGACGCCTTCGAGGAGCGGTTCGTTGCGCAGGCGCTCGATGAGGTCGTTGTCGGCGCCCTCGTCTTTGACGCGGCTGCCGGCGAGTTGGGCGTGCTGGCGGATGGCCTCGTGGACTTCCTGGCGATCCTTGCCGCGTTTGACGGCTTCCATCATGAGGTTCTCGCTGGCCATGAAGGGCAACTCGGCCATGAGGTTCTTGCGGACGGTGGCTTCGTGGACGATGAGGCCGCTCAAGACGTTGGTCATGATGCTGAGGCAGGCGTCGGTGGCGAGGAAGGCCTCGGGGAGGGTGAGCCGGCGGTTGGCCGAGTCGTCGAGGGTGCGTTCGAGCCACTGGGTGGCGGCGGTGTCGTAGGTGTTGCCGACGAGGTTCCAGACGAAGCGGGCGAGGCCGCAGACGCGCTCGCAGCGCATGGGGTTGCGCTTGTAGGGCATGGCGGAGGAGCCGATCTGCTTCGCGGCGAAGGGCTCGTCGAGCTCCTTGCGGTTGGAGAGCAGGCGGATGTCGGTGGCGGCTTTGTGGAGGACGGCGCAGACGGCGGCGAGGGAACTGACGACATGCGCGTCGAAGATGCGGGGGTAGGTCTGCGAGACCAGTGGGTGGGCGCCGGCGAAGAGCGGGGCGTCGGCCTCGTCGAGCAGTTTTGCCATGTTCGCGCGGAAGGTGTCTTCGAGTGTCGCGACTTTGGATGCGTCGTCATCGAAGAGGGCGAGGTAGGAGGCCTGTGTGCCGGTCGCGCCGCGCAGGCCCCGGGCCTGTCCGGCGGTCGCGTCGAAGGGCTGGGTGGCGCAGTGCAAGTCGTAGGCCCACTGGATGGCGCGTCGGCCGACGGTGGTGGGCTGGGCCGGTTGGTAGTGCGTGAAGCCGAGGGCGGGGGTGGCGATCCACTGCTCGGCGAACGAGGCCATGACGATCTGGAGGCGGGCCGCGCGCTCGCGGATGAGGTTGGTGGCCTGGTGGAGGAGCAGCAGCTCGCAGTTGTCGTTGATGTCCTGGCTGGTCATGCCGAGGTGGATGATGCCTCGGGCGTTGGGGCAGCGGTCGCCCCAGGCGTGGACCTGGGCCATGACGTCGTGGCGGAGTTCGGCCTCGTACTTCGCGGCGGCGGCGATGTCGTCGTCGGTGACGTGGAGGTTGGCGCGGAGTTCGTCGATCTGGTCCTGGGAGACCGGCAGGCCGCACTCGTGCTGGGCCTGGGCGACGGCGAGCCAGATCTTTCGCCAGATGGAGAACTTGTGGCGTGCGGACCAGATGGTCTGCATCTCGTCGGAGGCGTATCGCCCGGCGAGGGGGGACTGGTAGCGGTCGTGGGGGGAGGAAGAGGCCATCGGGCGGTCCTGGGTGAGAGGAGGCGTCGGAAGGGCAGAAAAGCGGATTTTGGCGGATTGGGTCGATCCGTTTCGGCTGGGGATCGTATCGTGAGGCATCCGGCGGCGTGGTTGCGCGTCTGTCAGCGTGCACCGGGTTGCCGGATGACCTGTGTGTCCCGATCATCAGGCCCGACCATTCGAATGACCATGACTGATCACACGGCCGCCTCTGGCGGTTCAGATACTTCGATCCCCGGCACGGCACGTCGTCCGGCGAAGCCCGGCGTGCCCACCGAGGCGGATGTGGCGCGGGCTCCGGGTCCGGACTCGGGCGAGGCGGAACAGCTGGAGTATCTGGGCTCGATCGCCGCGAACCGGGGCTACGACGAGCAGGAAACCGAGGAAATCGCGCTGCTTCTGGCGTATCGGCGTGGGGATCGGGCGGCTCTGGCGAAGCTGCTGGAGATGTACCAGGACCGGCTGTTTGCCATCTGCGTCCGCATGGTGACGGACAAGGAGCGGGCCCGTGACCTGCTGCAGGACTCGATGGTGCGGATCATTCAGGGGCTGGACAAGTACTCGGGGCGGTCGCGTCTGAGCACGTGGATGATCCGGGTGACGATGAACGCGTGCCTGACGGACATGAGGCGTCAGAAGATCCGCAAGACGGTTTCTCTGGATGTGCGGAAGGCCTCGAGTGAGGGTCGTGCGGGTATTGGCGGTGGTTCGGGGGCTTCTTTGGCGTCGAAACTGTTCGATTCCGCGGAACAGACGGCGGCGGAGGCCGTCCAACGGGAGGAACTGCGCGAGGACCTGTACGGTGCGTTCAGCCGTCTGGACCCCTCGCACCGGGCCATGCTGATCCTCCGTGACATGCACGGGCTCGACTACAGCCAGATCGCCGAGGCGCTCGAAATCCCCGAGGGCACGGTGAAATCGCGGCTGTTTCGGGCTCGGGCCGCGCTGCGGGACATGATCGAGCAGCGTCGGTGGTCGTCGGAGGATCGTTGATCCGGCTATCGTGGTGGGGAATTCGTTTTCGGATCAATGAGTCATGACACCGCCTCGCTTTACAGATGAAGAACTGCTGGCGCTGATCGAGGGCGAGCTGCCCGCCGATCGTGCGATGCAGCTGCGCAACGCGGTCCGCGATGGGGACCTGGAACTGGCCGGTCGGCTTGTGGACATGGCCGAGCACCGCGACTTCCTGCGCGAGATGAAGATCGACCGGGCGGACCTCAACCCCGAGAGCGCGACCACGCCCGAGGGCATCGTGAGCGCGGCGATCGCGGCGGCGGAGCGGGAGCAACTGGTCCCGGCGCCGGTCGAGTTCGGCGAGCCCAAGCGCCCGAAGTGGCTGGTGCCGCTGGCGGCGTGCGCAGGGATCGCGGCGATGATCGCGGTTGGCGTGATGATCTCGCGCGATGGCGGTGGGAGCGAAGGGCGCCTGCCGATGGATATCGAGCAGCAGATCGCCAGCGGGAACGCGGGTGTGGTCGGGACCGAAGCGGTGGATGAGAGCCCGCTGGAGCGGCAGCGCCGGAACGAGGAGGCGCTGCGCGAACTGGCTCAGGAACTGGTCGATGGCGACCGCCCGGAGCCGGACTTCCAGTGGCCCGGACTGGATGGGGACCCCGAACCGGGGATCGCTGACCCGATCACGGCGGACCCGATCGAACTCGCCGGAGGCAGCGGCCTGCGCGAGGTGATGAGCGAGGACGAAATCGAGGCGATGTTCGATGTGCTGTCCGGTGTCGGGGTGCGCACTTCGAGCGGTCAGAACCCCGTGACCTTCGCGGGCACCGACCCGCTTGGGCTCGAGCGGGAGTTCACGCTGGAAGAAGCGGCTGCTCTGGCAAAGGCCGGTCGCCTTGCGATCTCGATCGAGGGCGCGACGGGAGTCGGTGTCGAGGGCGGGTATCTGGCCGATGCCCAGCATCGGTACGCGATCTTCGCGACCGCGTCGGGTGCCGGCGGCCCGGAGACGATCGACCTGCTTCGTGCTTCGGAGCGCGTGACCGGGCTGAAACAGCGTGTCGGTGAAGCGCTCGGGTCGGTGCCGCCGGTTCTGGCGTCGTACCGTTTCGACGCGTCGGGCGCTCGATCGAGCGCGACGCCGGTTGAGCGTGCGACGATGCTTGAACTGATCGCGGCGGTGGTTTCGCCCGCCAACACTGGTCCGGACGGATCACGCCTGCGCCTGATCGAACTTCCGTTCGACGCATCGGACGAGCCGTCGGTCGGGACCGGCGAGGGCGAGGATCCGTTCTGGTGGCTGGAGCCGGATGCGGATTACGGTCAGCGCGGGACGGCGCTGATTCCGGTTGTCGTGAGGTGACTGCAGCCTGACGCTCGCGCGATGCTCAAACTCGTTTGAGCATGCCACACGTTCTTTGGATCGGGCTGTTGTTCAGCTTGCCTGAAGGCGCCGGTGGCGACGGCGGGTCTGCCGGTCGAGGCGGAGACCGAGCATGGTCAGGGCCGGGAAGACGATCAGGCCGAAGAGGACGAGCAGTTCGATGGTGGTGGCGCTGCGCAGGTCGGCAATGCCCATGTGCGAGAACTGGAGAACGATGGCGACGGCCACGGACACGCCTCCGACGCACGCCAGGATGATGCGTCTCCACAACCGAACGTAATGGGCCTTCATCGAACTTCCGTTTCGCTGCGCGGACGCGATCCCTGCGTCCGGTCTTTGCTCTTTCACCCGTGACGAACGTCTGTCCCGGGAGCTCCTCCGAATGCCCTTGGCGGGGCAAGGGGCCAAGCGTACGCGCTGCAGGGGCTCCGCTCAAGGGGGATAGGGGGTGTGGAAAGATGGTGGGAAGGGAATTTGCCGGACCGGCGATAATGCCTGCTCCGCGAGCGATTGTGCTTGTGGCGGGTGATGCTGGCCGATACCTTCCTCGGCGTGCCACCTCGCGCCGCGTCGAAGTTGTTGTCGCCCGCCGTTCACTCTGTGAAGCGTGTGTGCGCTCAACGCGCGGCGTGTGCGCTCGTGGCCTCGATCCTCGGGGCGAGCGGTGGGTTGGTTTCGGTGGCCCACGCGCAGGCGACTCCGGCGGAACAGGAACTCGGCGAGAGCAACCCGGGCGAGGGGCGGGTGATCGCGGAGATCGTGATCAACGGTCTGGATCGCGTGCCGCGCCGGCTGATTGAGAACACGATCCGGACCGCGCCGGGACGCCCTCTTGAGTGGGCGACGGTGCGCGAGGACCTGCGCAATCTGGAGAGGCTGGGCGAGTTCCGGGATATCCAAGCGAGTGTCCGGGAGAACGCGGATCGCACCGTGAGCGTCGTCTACCAACTGACCGAAGCGCCGATCATCGAGGACATCGTGGTGGTCGGGAACCGTCGGGTGACGGACACGCAGCTCGCGGACGTGGTGAACCAGGGGAGCCTGATCGTCGGTGTGCCGATCGACGACTACCGGATCGGGCTGGCGGCTCGCCTGATCGAGGACTACTACCGGTCCCAAGGCTTTTACCTGGTCAGCGTGGATGTTGATGAGTCGGAGCTGGCCGATACGGGGGTGGTGATCTTCCGCATCCGCGAGGGTGAGCGCCTGCAGGTGACGGACATCCGCTTCGACGGGAACAGCGCGTTCACTGGCAAGCAGCTGCGCAGTCTGGTGGAGTCGAAGGTGAAGGGGCTGTTCCAGAAGGCGCCCCTGGACGACGACACGCTGGACACGGATGTGACCGAGCTGGTCGAGTTCTACCGGAACAACGGGTATCTGGATGTCCGCGTGTCGCGTTCGGTGTTGCCCTCACCGAACGCTCGCGAGGCGATCGTTACGTTCATTGTTGACGAGGGGCCGCAGTACACGCTTCGGAACGTTGAGGTCTGGGGGGTGGCCGGGACGGCCGACAACCCCGGCGCCGGACTGACGGTGTTCGGCCCGGAGCAGGTGAGCGCTCTGATGAGGGTGCGATCGGGCGAGGTGTTCAACGCCCGGGAGATTCGTGCCTCGGAGCAGGCGGTGCGTGACGCGCTGCGCCAGATGGGCTATTTCGATGCACGGGTTGGGAGCGAGCAGTACCGGGCGGTCGACAGCCCGACGGTCGATCTGCGTCTGTTTGTGGACGAGGGGCGACGGTTCAAGACGGGCATGGTGACGATTCAGGGCAACGAGCACACCAAGGACAAGGTGATCCGCCGGGACGTGGACGTGTACCCGGACAGTTGGCTCGACGGCACGGCGATCGACGAGAGCGAGCAGCGCCTGCGCAACAGCGGGCTGTACGCGCAGCCAGGGCCGAGCTCGCAGGGGCCGGCGGTGATCGTGCAGCCGGAGAACCCGCGTTTCCCCGGCTACCGGGATGTGCTGGTTCGGATTGAGGAAACGAACACCGGGCGGATCGGCTTCGGCGCGGCGGTGAACTCGGACTCGGGTCTGGTGGGCGCGATCAGCCTGGACCAGCGCAACTTCGACATCGCCGACACGCCGGACTCGCTGGGCGAGTTTTTGAGCGGTCGGGCGTTCCGCGGCGCGGGGCAGCAGTTCAACCTCGCGCTGCAGCCGGGCGACAGGGTCTCGACGTACTCGGTGTCGCTGGCGGAGCCGCGTCTGTTCGAGTCGGCGTACTCGGGTTCGGGCTCGGCGTACTTCCGGCTGCGCGAGTTCGACGATTACGACGAGGAGCGACTGGGTTCGCGTCTGCGGCTCGGTCGTTCGTTCGGTACGCGATGGGCGGGCTACGTGTCCGGGCGGTTCGAGCAGATCGACATTTCTGAGATCGAATCGTTCTCGACGCAGGACCTGTTCGCGGTGGAGGGCGAGAGCTCGATCACGAGTCTTGGGCTCGGGATGACGCGCACGACGATCGACTCGCGTCTGAGGCCG
>JANSXG010000275.1 GCA_024743075.1 bacterium
GCAGCGTCATACCCAGGGTCGGCTCGCCCTACGAGCACCGATGCACGATGTGGGCCTTCAAGCGCGTCTGCTGGCGCTTCGACGAACACGGCGAAGGCGACACCGTCGAGACGCTCGCCGCCGCCGCGCAGATCCCGATCACCCAGGCCGCGACGGCGCTGGCGTTCCTGCTCGAGCGCGGCATCGTCACCACCGAACGCCGGCGGAACTTCCCGGCGACGACCGATGTCCATCTCGACGGAATGACCGAGTACCACGCCCTCCGAGAGAAGGGCCCGAGCGACTGACCGCATCGCGTCCCCCTCCCTCACGCCTCGGCCGTCGCCGGGGCTTTCTCTTCGGCCACAGGGTTCGCCGGAACCCGCTCGGCTTTCTTCCCCGTGAACGCCTCCCACCGCTGCACGATTACATCGCAGTACAGCGGGTCGAGTTCCATCAGAAACCCGCGCCGGCCTTGCTGCTCGCAGGCGATCATCGTCGAGCCCGAGCCGCCGAAGAGGTCGAGCACGTTCTCGCCGGGCTTGGACGAGTACTGGATCGCGCGGGCCGCGAGCTCGACGGGTTTCTCGGTCAGATGAACCATGCTCTGCGGGTTGACCTTCTTGACGTGCCAGAGGTCGGTGGCGTTGTTGGGGCCGTAGAAGCTGTGACCCGCGCCCTCCTTCCAGCCGTAGAAGCAGATCTCGAACGCGCCCATGAAGTCCTTGCGGGTCAGCACCGGGTGCTGCTTGTCCCACACGATCCCCTGGCTGAAGTACAGCCCGCACGCCTCAAGCGGCCCCGGGTAGTTGCCGAGGTTCGCGTAGCCGCCCCAGATGTAGAACGACCCGCCCGGCTTGAGCACCCGCGCCGCGTTGCCGAACCACGCGAGCAGGAGCGCGTCGAAGGCGTCGTCGGTGACGAAGTCGTTGGCCAGCGGCCGGTCCTTCGCTCGCATCTTGCTGCCGGTTGGCTTGGCCTTCTCCGGGTGCCGAGCGAGGTCGAGCTTTTGGTGATGCGTCTGCGGCTTCCCGGCCTGCTTGCTGAACGAGCTGTTACCCGCCGCGATGGCGTTGTTGCTCCGCGGCTCGACCTTCACGTTGTACGGCGGGTCGGTGTTGACCAGGTGGATCACCTCGCCGTCGAGCAGGCGGTCAAGATCTGTGGCGCTGCTGCTATCGCCGCACAGCAGCCGGTGCTTGCCGAGGATCCACAGGTCGCCCGGACGCGTGGTCGCCTCATCGGGGGGCGACGGCACCTCGTCGGGGTCGGTCAGCCCCGCGTTCCCGCCGGCGTTGAGCAGCTTGGTCAGCTCCTTCTCGTCGAAGCCCAGCGCGGCGAGGTCGAACTCCATCGCCTGCAGCTCGCCGAGCTCGATGGGCAAGAGGTCGAAGTTCCACTCGGCCAACTCGCCGCTCTTGTTGTCGGCGATGCGGTACGCCTTGATCTGCGCCGGGCTCAGGTCCTTGGCGACATGCACCGGGGCCTTCTCCAGCCCGAGCTTGAGCGCCGCCTTGTAGCGGGTGTGGCCGCAGACGATGACGCCCTCGGTGTCCACCACGATCGGCTGGCGGAACCCGAACTCGCGCAGCGACGCGGCAACAGCATCGACCGCGCCGTCGTTGATCCGGGGGTTGTTCTCGTACGGGGTGATGTCGGCGAGGGGACGCAGTTCGATCTTCATGGCAGGAGCCTCCGTGCTTCGGGGTTGGGGATCAGGGTGAACAGGCCGGTGGACCGTCGGGCGACGTTCGCCCGTGCGGGGCCGGTTGGCGGGATCGGGGGTTGGATCGGGGGTCCGCCGCCGGGCGCGACACGGGCGGACGTGGGCAGACCCGGGGCCGGACAGGCGAGGGCTTGCGGGGCGGACCGGACAGGCGAAACAAACTCAGTCGGGGATTGCGGCTGTTCCCGCGGGCGTCGGCTGGCCACCCCCCCTGGGAAGTACCTACACCGCCCGTCATGGCCCTGCCCCTCCCGAACTCGGAGCGCGAACTTAGAGCGCGCACGCGCTTCGAGTTCCCGCGGGCGAAGCGTGAGCGC
>JANSXG010000149.1 GCA_024743075.1 bacterium
CGTCGTCGTTGTCATTGTCGGAGTCGTCCGAAGGCTCGGGAGCACGTGCGCTCTCGCCGGAAGCACCGGCGCGTTCCGGTTCGCGACCGGCCTTGATGTCCTCGACGGCCTTGGCGTCGGCGGGGTTCTTGAAGCCGCCGTCGGCGGCCATGGTCAGGGCCGAGGGCTCGAGGTCCCACGAGTCGCCTCGCCAGGGGAAACCGGACGGGGCGATGCCTTCGCGCTTCGCCTTGGCCTCCACCTGGACGTCGTTGCGAGACGGCCGACGGTCATCGGAGTCATCTTCCGAGCCGGACGGCTCGTCGCCGGAGCGGCCTTCGGACTGCTCGTCCGATCCACCCCCGCCGCCGCGACGACGACGGCGACGGCGACGGCGACGCTTGCGCGGCTGCCCGTCATCGTCCTGATCTTCTTCCGAGGAGTCCGAACGTTCGGTCTGCTCGGGCTGGCGGTCTTCTCTGGTCGGTTCGTCTGAGGCGCGTTCGCCGTTGGCGGACTCACCATCGGATTCGCCCCCGCCGCCGCGACGGCGGCGTCGGCGACGACGGCGCTTCTTGCCGCTACCGGACGCGTCGGAGTCCGGACGGGACTCACGGTCGTCATCATCGTCGTCGTCCTCGCCGGAGAGCACCGAGGCTTCCATGGCGAGTACTTCGTCGAGCTTGACGGCTTCCTCGTGGACGAGTTCTTCGAGGTCCTGCTCGTGTTCGGCGGTCGCGTCGACGGCCCAGTCCTGCTCGTCGGCGTTCTCGGGCTTGTACTCGACCAGATCGGTCGGCGGTCGGAACTGCGCGAGGCGATCGACCTCGATGTCCGAGCCGGACTCGTCGTAGGCGTACATCACGACGCGATCGACGGCGATGGACTCGCTGACGCGCACATCCACGCGTTTGTGGAGCTTCAACTCGAGACGGGTGAGGGCCTGGCGCTTCGAGGACAGCAGTTCGCCGGCGACTCGCGGCGAGACGACCATCTCGACCTTGGCGACCCGGTCGTGCTGCAGCAGCGCGGCGAGGTCGCGCATGGCGTTGGTGGCGACCGAGTCGGGGCGCCGCACCCAGCCGCGGCCGTCGCCGATGTCGAGCTTGGCGAAATGGACGGACTTCATCGAGCCGCGCACGCGCTGGCGGGTGAGTTCCATAATGCCGAACTCGGAGATCGGCAGGGCGCGGGTGGAGGCTCGATCCTTCTTCAGAAGGTCGTCCATGAGCTTCTCGATCTCGCGCCGGTGGGAGCGCTTCATCATGTCGATGAGGTCGCACATGATCAGGCCGCCGACATCGCGGAGCTTGATCTGGCGACAGATCTCCTCGACGGCTTCCTGGTTGATGCGGAAGGCCATGGTCTCGGCGTCGCCGTGATTGCGGCTCTTGCCGGAGTTCACATCGATGGCGACCATCGCCTCGGCCTCGTCGATGATGAGCGAGCCGCCGGAGGGCAGGGGGACCTCGCGGGCGAGGATCCGTTCGATCTGCTCCTCGACGCCGAAGGCGTGGAACAGCGGGATCTGGCGGTCGTAGGCGAGGAGTTTGGTAGAACTGCGCGGGCTGACGATCCGCATGAACGCGTAGGCGCGCCGGATGGCGGTCGGGTCGTCGACGATGATCTCATCGATGTCACTCGTCCAGATGTCGCGCAGGGCCCGCATGAGCAGGTCGCTCTCGGCGTAGAGCAGGCGTGGCTTGTCGCCCTGACCCAGTCGCTTGTCGATGTCCTTCCACAGACGCTGCAGGTACGCGAGGTCGCGCTTGAGTTCGGCCTTGGTCTGGTTCATGCCCGCGGTGCGCAGGATGAAGCCGAATTCCTTTGGCAAATCGAGCGAGTCGAGGATCTTGCGCATGGTGCGGCGCTGGTCCTCGTCCTCAACCTTGCGACTGACGCCGACCTTGTCCATGTCCGGCAGCATCACGAGGAAGCGTCCGGGGATGCTGAGGTAGCTGGTGAGGGTCGGGCCCTTGGTGGAAATACCCTCCTTGAGGACCTGAACGATGATCTTCTGGCCTCGCTTGAGGCATCGCTCGATCGGAGGGCGCTCGCGGCGCGGGGTCTTCTTGCCGATCTTCTCGGTGGTGTTCTCGTCCTCGCCGGGGAAGTACTGCGGGTGAAGGTCCGAGACGTGCAGGAAGCCGTTGACGCCGTAGCCGAAGTCGATGAACGCGGCCTGGATCGAGCGCTCGACGTTCATGACCTTGCCGACATAGATGTTGCCGACGATGTTCAGGTTGCCGGCGCGTTCGGAGTGGAACTCTTCGAGCTTGCCGTCAACGGTCAGGGCCACGCGGCACTCGTCGCCGGGGATGTAGTTGATGAGCATCCGGGACTGGCCCTTGCCCTTCGACGAGGACGAGCCGCTGGAAGCCGGGCTGGGACTGGACTTGTTGGAAGACTTGCTCGACGAGCGAGAGCGCGAACTCTTCTTGCGGGTTGGCTTGGAATCGGAAGAAGACTTGTTGCCGGAGTCCGACCCGTTGTCCTGCTTGGACTCGGGCTGCGAATCTGGCTTCGGTTCCGGCTTCGATTCCGGCTTGGACTCCGGCTTCGGGCCGGCGTTCTTGGACGGGGCCGGGGTTGCGCCCGCAGCGATTTCCTTGGGGGCGACCTTTTTGCGTCGCTGACCGCCGCGCTTTCGGGTGGTCTTCTTTGTGGTGCCGCTGTCGGCGGCGGCGGAACTGTCGTTCATCGATGCATCTCGCTTCGAAAACGAGCGGTTCTGCGTTCAGCGTCGTGAGTACTTCGGCACGGCCCGTTGCGCGCGACGATCGCTCGGCCGGCACGGTGGTGCCGGCGGCGGTGTCGGTGCGAGGGATGCTCTGGAGTCACAGCGCATGGTGCGCGGAACTGCTCTCGGTGGCACTCGGCGATGAACGCGTTTCCGGATCCGCACCCGCGTCGGGTACAGAGCCATCCGGGGCCGGCGTGAGGTTGCGCGCCGCGACATTGCCGGGGGCGTGTCGCGGGGTCCTCGTTTGCGTCGTCGGTGGCGGCGTGAGCCGCATCGACCGAAGCGCGTTTCGCCGGCGCGCGTTCCGCGCTGAGCGTCAGGCGAGCCCGTGAGGGCAAGCCCGGGTGATCTGTTTCGAGCCCGGCTCGGTCTCAGTCGGCGGACTTCGCCGATTCTGACCGCTCCATGTCGACGGCACGCCCGTCAACGAACTCGGGGAATCGTTTCATGGCCTGATCACGCAGGAACGCGGTGACCGAGGCTTCCGAATCAAGCGATCCGACCGTTCGGGCCAGGCGCTCGCAAGCAGGGATATCGACGCTGCGGATCACCTTTTTCAGGTAGGGGATCCTTCGCGGCGACACGGAGAGGGTACGCAGACCAACCCCAATGAGCAACATGGTGAAGATCGGGTCGCCGGCTGCTTCGCCGCAAACGGACACATCGACCTTCCGATGTCGGCCGACCCGAACCACATCCTTGATGAGTTTGAGGATGGCCGGGTGGGCGGCGGAGTACATGCCGGAGACCTTCTCGTTGGTCCGGTCGACCGCCAGCGTGTACTGGACGAGGTCGTTGGTGCCGATCGAGAAGAAATCGACCTCCCGGGCGAAACTCGAGGCCATGACCGCCGCGGCGGGGACCTCGACCATCATGCCCACCTTTACATTCGGGTCGTACGCGACACCCTCTTCAGCCAGATCCTCCATCACGTCCTTTAAATGCATCTTGGCCCGGCGGAGTTCCTCCGTGGCCGTGACCAGCGGGAACATGATCCGGATGGGGCCGAACGCCGAGGCCCGCATGATCGCGCGGAGGTGGCGCTTGAACATGACCGGGTTGGCCAGGCAGTAGCGGATGGACCTCAGGCCGAGGAAGGGGTTGCGCTCGGGGACATGGGAGCGGGACTGGGTGTACTTGTCTGCCCCGAGGTCGTAGGTGCGCAGGGTGACGGGGCGTCCTTTGCAGGCCTCGACGGCGGCCTTGAACTCGGCAAACTGCTCGTCTTCGGTGGGCTCGGCGTTTCGGGTAAGCCAGAGGAACTCGGTGCGGAAGAGGCCGATGCCCTCACCGCCCTGATCGACGACCTGCTCCGCTTCCATGCCGAGCTCGACGTTGCCCATGAGCTGGACGCGCTCGCCGTCGAGCGTGCGGGCTTCGAGGGTCTGGGTCTCGGCGAGCGCTTCGCGGACGGCCTCGATGTGGCGCTTTTTCTCGCGGTAGTGCTCCAGGGTCTCGGCGTCGGGTCGCAGGATGACCGCGCCCCGCTCGCCGTCGACGATGATCTCGTCGCATTCCTCGGCGAATTCGCAGAGGTTGCCGGTCCCGACGGCGGCGGGGATGCCGAGGGCGCGGGCGAAGATGGCGGTGTGCGACGTCGGGCCACCCTTGTCGGTCGCGAAGCCGAGGACGCGTCCGGGGGGGAACGACGCCGCCTGGCTGGGGGTGAGGTCGGGGGCAACGACGACCGCCTCGTAGTCGAGGTCGTCGAGCGACGAACGCTGCTCGCCGACGAGGTGGCCCATGACGCGCTGGTTGAGGTCCCAGACATCGTCGACCTTCGTGGAGAACGCCGTGTCGCCCATACCGGCGAACATGCTGGCGACGACATTGCACTGCTCCTGGAGGGCGTACTCGGCGGTGACGTGCTCGTCCTCGATGCGCTTGTTCATCGGGCCGATGAGCGTCTTGTCGCGGAGCATGCCCTGGTGGAAGGCGAAGATGGCTGCGGCCTCTTTGCCGAGGTCTTTCTCGGCCTGTCCTCGCAGCCCGTCCAGTTCGGTGAGCGATGCCTCGATCGCGCCCCGGAGGCGTTCGAGCTCGTGCGTGACGCGATCTTCGGGGATGGTCCGGCGCGGGACCCACACATGGGCATCGTCGAGGCGGAATACCCGCCCGATGACCACACCGGCACTCACCGGTATCCCGTGGAATTCCTGCATCAGCGACACGCGAAAGCGACCTCCTGAAGAACAACGATGCGGGCCTAACTCCCTCAAAAGACAAGGAGTCGCCCGCGTGAGTCGGCACAATGTAGGGGCAATGCGGATCCGCTCACAAGGCGGCGCGGTTTCCTTCTCCTGTGAGGGAATAAGTCGCGTTGGACTGGAGTTGGCCGGGGGAGCGATCCGACAAAACGGTTGACGGATCGGTCGTGAACTGCTCCAATCGCGTGGACCTCTGACGTGCCGCGTTCTGGGAACGCGGGGTAGAGGGTGCCGCACGACACGCGAAAGCGTGGGGACGGCGACCACCGAGCTTGATCGCTCAAGCGGGCCCGATTGCCCGCGACGGAACGAAAAGAAGACTATGACGACGCTGACCGGCATCCTTGAATGGCCGCAGCGTTCCGAAGGTCGTGTTCGCCAGATGAATGGTGACACGATCGAGGAGCGCCAGGACGACCCCTTTGTCCCGATCGAACTCGGGGAGCAGTACTCGCTCCGCGACGGGTGCGAGGTGACCGTTGAGGTCATCGAGAAGAAATCGCGTCGGCGGAGGAACCAGCGCGGCCCGCGCACGGTTCGTCCGGTCGTCGCCGAGTTCATCTCGATCGAGGGACTGGACCCGGAGGCCTATTCCAAGCGGCTGCCGTTCGGTGAACTGAGCACGATCGATCCGCAGCCGCGGATGACGCTCGAGTATCCCGGTTGCCCGGATTCGTGTCGGCTCATCGACCTGTTCTGCCCGATCGGATACGGCCAGCGCGGCCTGATCGTCAGCCCGCCCAAGGCTGGCAAGACGACGCTGCTTAAGGACATCGCGGGATCGATCGCGCGCAACCACCCGGATGTTGAACTGCTGGCACTGCTGGTGGACGAGCGTCCGGAAGAGGTGACGGATTTTCGTCGCTCGACACCGTGCAAGGTGTTCGCCTCGTCCAACGACCACGACAACACGCGCCATATCGCGGTTTCGATGATGGTCATCGAGCGTGCGAAGCGGATGGTGGAAGCCGGCAAAGACGTGGTGATCCTGCTGGATTCGCTGACACGCCTCGGACGCGCGTTCAACAACTCGCGAAAGCACGCGAGTTCGGGGAGGACCATGTCCGGCGGCATCGATTCGAAAGCGCTGGAAGTGCCCAAGCAGATCTTCGGCGCGGCTCGCAAGACCGAAGAAGCCGGATCGCTGACGATCCTCGCGTCGTGCCTCGTGGACACCGGGAGCCAGGGCGATCAGGTGATCTTCGAGGAGTTCAAGGGCACGGGGAACATGGAACTGATCCTCGACCGGAAGATCGCCGAGCGCCGGCTGTTCCCGGCGATCAATCTCGCGGCGAGCGGCACGCGCAAGGAAGAGCTGCTCATGGATCCGAGGGAGTACAAAACGGTGAGCGCGCTGCGCAAGCGCCTTCTCAACATGCCGCCGCCCCAGCAGATCGAGCAGTTGCAGGCGGCTCTCAAACGTCTGCCGACGAACGAGGAACTGGTGAACCTGAGTTCGCCGGGTTCCTGACGCCTTTCTTCGGCGAAGGCCCAGAAAACCCTCCCACAGATCGGGCGACGGCGGCATCATGGAGGTGTCGCCGGTGTCATCGCGCGCCGGCCGGTCCGACGACGGAGGGTTGATGAAATGCTGAAACCGACGACTCGGCTGCTGGTGCTCATCATGCTGGCGGTCTCTGCGTTCGCGGGGACCGCCCGGGCCCAGTGGATCTCGATCTACTCCGATGAGCCCCACAACCTGGGCTACGACCACCTCACGGAGCTGAGCGACCTGCTGGAGCTCGACGCGTCGATGCACGAGCTGCTCATCGAGCTTCACCTGGAGATGATCCGCGCGGAGAACGCGAGGCGCCAGGAGGTTCGCGAGATCATCGACAAACGGAACGCCGAGGGCGACCAGGTCGGGTGGCGCGAGAGCATGCGTCTCGCGATGGACATGACCGACGACTTCGAAGCCATCGCCGATCGGTTCTTCGCCGACGTGCGCCTTATGGTTCTTCCGGAGCAGATCCCGCTGGTGGACCACATCCGCGCCCGGGCGGAGATGGCCGAACTGTACGACGACATCGGGAGCGAGGTGTCGGGGCTCGGCGCGCAGCCGTTCGAGCTCCTGCGAGAGGAGCAGGTGGTCTCGCCGGTTCGGTTCCGGGAACTCGTGCTTGAGCTGTCACGGCAGGAGCGGCTCACGCACGAGCTCTTTGGACGGGCGTTCGAAACCGTGATGGAGATGCAACGCATCGGTCAGGAGTTCGGCTTCGACGCCGACGACGCGGGGCCGGAACAGATGGCCGAACTCGCGAAGATATTCAAAGACGCGCTCGAGACGGTGCAGCGCCTGCGCGACGCGAACGAGACGCTGGCGGACCAGATCATCGAGCGACTGGACGAGGAGCAGCGCGAGAAGTTCGAGGCGGCGTGGCTCGAGCGGAACTACGAGGATGTGCAGGAACTGTCCCCGGCGGAGCGCGCGGTGCGCGAGGTGATGCAGGACGAAGAGGCGGGCGAAGAACTCAGAACGAGGATCAACGAGCTGCGACCGAACTTCGAGCGCCGGATGGCCACCGCCCGGAAGATGGCGCGGATCGCCAAACGGAAGACGGATCTGGACATCGACTTCCGGCGGCTCATGGAGAGCGGCGAGCGGAACACGGAGATCTACGACGATGCGCTCGAACGGCTGCTCGGCGTCGCCGAGTCGTACGAGGCGGCGCTGAAGGGTGTGATGACGCCCGAGCAGCGGGTGCGGTACGGGCTCGATCGCCCGGAACGGCCCATCGGCGAGCCGGAGCTGCTGCGTTGATCGATGACGCCGGATCGACACCGTTCGATCACGACGAGTTCGTTCTGACCGTCCGTCACGGGCTGCTGTCTTCCAATGTTTCGTCGCACAACGCCGACGGTGGTTTCATCTGCCGCGTGTTTCGGCCCCGGATGTGGCTGATCCACATCGGGTATTGGGCCGGTTCGGTGGCGCTGCTGATCGGGTGGATCAGCGGGGC
>JANSXG010000165.1 GCA_024743075.1 bacterium
ATCGGGGCGATGTAAAGGTCCATCCGCCGACAATCGAGGACGTGCTCAAGCAGGATCTCGGCCGACCGTCGTGTCTCGTCCAGACCTTTGGACTCGAAAGCCCTCTGCATCCACTCGAGAAGCCGACGGGTGGTCCACTGGGTATTCGGGGCGGCGGTCGTGTCTCCCATGACCGGCAGTCTAGCCGTTTCGTGGGGGCTATCATGGGCCGGAACGAGCCGGTCCGTCCGCAGGGGCCGCCGAACGTGATGAGAGAAAGCAGACCGACTATGCCAGCCGAAACGGGCCAGATGCGAGCAGAACTCGAAACCGTCATCGACGCCGTCGTCAAACAACTCGAGTCCAGCGATGCGTTCGAAAGTGTTGGCGTCGCTGACGAGGGCAAACCCGACGGGGTGCTCCTGATCGCCGTCGCGAAGGATACGCCCGAGCCGGTGTTCTACCGTCTTGAGGTGGTTGAGGGCCTGCTCGCGGTCAGCTGGTGCTCCCCGGACCGGTACATCAGCCAGTCGATCGAGACAGACGTTCTGTGGACCGGTGACGATCTCGACGACCTCATCGATGAGGAACTGGTCGATTTGGGCTGGAACCGAGGGCGACTCAAGCCGCTCAAGCACTTCCGCAACGACGAGATGCTGTTCGTGTTCATCTCGCAAACCCCGATCAAGGCCGCGGACGCGACCGCGTCGGATGCTGAGGATTTGACGAAAGCGGTTCTCGCGTACGAAATCGCGTTTCGTGAACTCGGCGATATGGCGGGCGACGACGACGACTGATCGTCGTTCGGATCGACGAAATTTGGCCGGTTTTCGGCGCCGCCCTGCCCAGTGCGAGGTGCAGGTCCGGTATCCTGTGGTCCGGCTGGGTGAGCCGGGACCCGCTCGAAGCAACTGATCCCGGACAAGCGGTGATTTTCAAGAATCGGGCGACACGCGATGCGTATCTTGATGCTGGGGTGGGAGTTTCCCCCCTTCATCTCGGGTGGTCTCGGCACGGCCTGTTACGGCCTGACCAAGGCTCTGGACCGGCAAGGACACGAGGTCATCTTCGTGCTTCCTCGGGCGGTCGATGGCTCGATGAGTTCGCACGTGGAACTGCTCAGCCCGGCTGCTGCGAAGCCAGTTGAAGCCGCGGCCTCGCCAGCAAGCCCTGGCGAGACCGGACCGAAGCGTCTGAAGCGGTCGGTGGTCACGTTCGACGCGGGCGAAGGCCCTTCGGGCGTGGAGTTCCGGCTCAAGGGCTTCACGAACGTGGAGTTCATGGGCATCCCGACGGGGTCTGGGATGGCTTCGCCGTATCCCGGCGGAGAGTTCGGGACGCCCGGCGTACCGACGACGGATGGGCGTCGGGTCATCTCGCTGACCGAGCTCGAGCGACTGCGGAGAGCCGGTGAGCGTCTGACCGGCACCTACGAGATCGTCGAAGACGAAGACATGGCCGAGATCCTCGCGGCTCTCGGATCGCCCCTCGCCGGAGCAACACAGTACGCCGCGCCGTCGAGCAGCAACAGCGGGGCGGATTATGCCGGCGACGTGCTTTCGAGCGCTCGGGAGTACGCTCGGCTGGTGCTTCGGCTGTGTCGCGACAAAGACTTCGACGTCATCCACGCGCACGACTGGATGACCTATCCGGCGGGCATGGCCCTCGGTCGAGTGACGGGCAAGCCGCTGGTCGCGCACATCCACTCGACGGAGTTCGACCGCTCCGGCGAGCACGTCAACCAGCCCGTGTACGAGATCGAGCGCAGAGGTATGCACGCCGCGGCCCGGGTCATCGCGGTGAGCGCGCTGACGAAGAACATCGTCGTGCGCCGGTACGGCGTGGACGCGTCGAAGATCCGCGTGGTCTACAACGGCGTGGAGCAGGAAGAAAAGTTCGCGCCGCTGCCCGAGAGCGAGATCTCTCCCAAAGACAAGATCGTACTGTTCCTCGGTCGGATCACGATGCAGAAGGGCCCCGAGTACTTCGTGAAGGCCGCGAAGCGCGTGCTCGACAAGGTCGAGAACGTGAAGTTCATCGTCGCGGGCAACGGCGATCTGGCCCGGAAGATGATCGAGCAGGCCGCGGATCTCGGCATCGGGCATAAGGTGCTGTTTACCGGCTTCCTTCGCGGCCGGGACGTCGCCAAGGTCTTCCGGATGGCCGACTGCTATGTGATGCCCTCGGTGAGTGAGCCGTTCGGCATCGCGCCGCTCGAGGCCATGAGCCACGACACCCCGGTCATCATCTCGAAGCAGTCGGGGGTATCCGAGGTCGTCTCGCATGCCCTGAAGGTGGATTTCTGGGACACGGACCAGATGGCCAACAAGATCGTCGCGGTGCTGAAGTACCCGCCCCTGAGCAACACGCTCAAAGAGCACGGGCGGATGGAACTGCGCCGCCTCACCTGGGATGGTGCCGCCGAGAAGTGCTGCTCCGTCTACGAGCAGGCCATCGAGACGATCGGCGGCCGGATCGCCCCGGCGGTGCCGCACGCGGGCTGACGGCTCCGGGGTGCGTACGATTGGGCCTGATGGCGGATTCGAACCCAGAAGAACGAACGATCGGGCAGTTGATCGAGGTCGCCGACCTTGGTCGGCTCGGCTACGCGTCGGGGTTGGAACGCCAGCGCGCAGAACACGAACGCGTGCTCGCGAACCGCGAGGCTGACCGCCGCCCGCTCGCGAGCATCCTCGCTGTTGAACACGACCCGGTGCTGACCGTCAGCAAGCGCCCGAGCGCCCGCAAGAACATCATCGTTGGGTCTGAGCGTCTGAGCGCCCTCGGGATCGAGGTCCACGAGACGGACCGCGGCGGTGACATCACATACCACGGGCCGGGTCAGGTCGTGGTCTACCCGATCGTCGATCTCAACCGTGTCGGGCTCAACCTGCACGCGTACATGCGCCTGCTTGAGGAAGCGGTCATCCGGACCTGTCTCGCGTTCGGGCTCGACGCTGATCGAGAAGATGGCGCGACGGGGGTCTGGGTTCCCTCGAACGCCCATCCGGGCCAACGGGCGAAGATCTGCGCGATGGGCGTGCGTGTACGACGCTGGGTGACGATGCACGGGCTCGCGCTGAACGTCAGCACCGATCTGAGCCACTTCGAGACGATCGTGCCGTGCGGGCTGACCGGGCGCGCGGTGACGAGTTTGCGCGCCGAGCTTGGCAACGATGCCCCGACGCACTCGGACGCGGCGCAGGCGGTCTGCCGCCATCTCATCGAACTGCTGCTTGAGGCGCACCAGAGCGGCCTAAGCCGTTCGCAGCGGAAACAAGCGGGAACTGCGGATTGAACTCAGTCCAGATTCAGTTCGGCCAGGACATCCGGCGTGATGTCCACGCCATCGGGAAAAACGAGGATCGGACGGGCGTTGAACTCAGCGGGCAGGGAGCCCGAGTTGAGGTTGAACTTGTCTTCGGGGCGCTGGCTGGCGGCGACATACGCAAAGCCGAGGTCTTCGGCGACGGCTTCCGCGGCGCTGCGTGTCAACTCGTACGCCTCTTTCAGCTGGTCGAGGGTGAGTTGCTGAAGCTGCTGCTCGCGCTCGGAACCGATCTGCTCCAGTTCCTGCATGCGGGCGCCGATGCGTTCGGCCTCTACCTGTATCGCGCCCGGATCGCCCTGGCCGCCCTGTTGGATCTGCTCCCACTGCTGGCGCAGACCGTTGAGTTCGGCCTCGAGTGCGCGGTACTCGGTCACGACCTCTTCGAGGTTGATCGCCTGGCGAGCCGGCAGGAAGCGGTCGGATTCGAGCAGGTCGCGGATGATCTTGTTGACGGCGCACACGGCGATCTCGTGCTCCGGCTGCGCGGCCGCGGCGTCCTGAAACGTGCTCGCACCGGCGGCGCTGGTGCGGAGGACCTGCTGGCCGGCGATCGTGCAGACGCCGGCGGTGAGGAGGCAAAGGGCGATTCGGTCGAAGCGGCGCATGGGTGGTCTTTCTCAGAGCGATCGGAAGATCGCGTGGGGATTCAGGCGGTTCCGGCGGGCTCGGCCCGACGCGTTAAGATAGCCGCCCCGACCCGCACCTTCAGAGAGGAGAACGATGAGAGATCAGCGATTGGACCGCTTGGCCGAGGTGATCGTGGGCTATTCCACCAAGGTCAAAGCCGGGGATCTCGTCGGGATCCGTTCGGATCCGATCGCGATGCCGCTGATCGAAGCGGTGTTCGAGAAGTGCCTGGAAGCCGGGGCGCATCCGTTCTGGGAGGCGACGGCCGACAGTCTGGAAAACACCTTTCTGGAGCGGGCGTCCGACGAGCAGTTGGCGTTCCTGTCGCCACTGCAGATGCAGTCCATCGAGGCATTGGATGTTCGCATCGTGTTCTGGGCCGAAACGAATACCAAGTCGATGAGTCGGCTTGATCCGTCGCGTCAGAGCAAGCGGTCCGCAGCGCGTCGGCCTTACATGAAGCGATTCATGGAGCGAGCGGCGGCGGGCGAGCTCCGCTGGTGCGGCACGCTTTTCCCGACGCAGGCCAGCGCGCAGGACGCCGAGATGTCGTTGCGCCAGTACGAAGACTTCGTCTTCAAGGCGGGTCTGCTCCACCACGACGACCCCGCGGCATCGTGGAAGCGACTGGCCGAGCGACAGCAGCGGGCGGTGGACTGGCTGAACCAGCGGAAAGAACTGCGCTTCCGGGCGCCCGCAGGTGACGGCCACGATGGGACGGACCTCACGGTGAGCGTGGACGGAGCCACCTGGATTAACTGTTGCGGCGGGGAGAATTTTCCCGACGGCGAGGTCTTCGCCGGGCCACAGGGCGTAGACGGCCACGTGAACTACACCTTTCCGGCGGTCCACAACGGGCGCGAAGTCGAGGGCATCCGGCTCGCCTTCAGGAACGGGCGGGTGGTGGACGCGTCGGCGCGTCGGAACGAGGAGTTCCTCATCGCCATGCTCGATCAGGATGAGGGCGCGCGGAACCTCGGCGAGATCGCCATCGGCACGAACTACTCGATCACGCAGTACACGCGCAACACGCTGTTTGACGAGAAGATCGGCGGCACGTTCCACGCCGCGGTCGGCGCGGGCTACCCGGAGAGCGGGAGCACGAACGAGAGCGGGCTGCACTGGGACATGGTCTGTGATCTGCGCCCCGATGCCGGGGGCGGCTCGATCAGCGCCGACGGCGAGGAGTTCTTCCGCGACGGCCGGTTCCTGTTCGACGGCTGGCCCTCGCCGGACGCCTGATCACGGTCGCCAGATGTAGTAAAAGCCGGTCGTGAACCGGGCGTTCTCGATTTCGAACAACCTGACGTCGACGCTCCGGTCGACGGCGTTCGGGCGTGCGTCGGGGGCCGCTGCGTACGGCGAGTTCACGCGGGCACCCTCGGCGTGGTACTTCACGAGTTGCGCTTCGGTGAGGCCGGCGAGTGACTTCGCGGCTTCGAAGGCGTCGTAGACCGTCCCAAGTTCGTCGACGAGCCCGATCTGAACGGCCTGAGTGCCGGTGAAAATGCGGCCGTCGGTGGCGGTGTCGAGCGATTCGGACGGGATGCCGGGTCGGTGCTCAGCGACCCGCTCGCGGAAGACGGAGTAGAAGCCGTCGACGATGCCCTGAAGGATGTCGTAATGCTCCGGATCGGTTGGCTCGAATGGTGAGGCGATGGCTTTGTTGGGCCCGGAGGTGACGGCGCGCCCCTCGATGCCGATCATCGAGAGCCCCTCGGAGACATTGAAGGTCTGGAAGATTACGCCGATGGACCCGGTGATTGTGCTCGGTTGCGCGATGATCCGGTCGGAGGGCAGGCTGATGTAGTACCCGCCCGAGGCGGCGAGCTCGGACATGGAGACAATCACGGGCTTGCCGGTTCGTTCGCGGAACCTGCGGATCTCCTCGTAGATCGTCTCGGAAGCTCCGACGGTGCCGCCGGGCGAGTTCACCCTGAGCACGACCGCCCGGACCAAGTCATCGCGTTCGGCTTCGCTTAGGCGCGCAACCACCCGATCGACCGGGTTGGATGCGGGTGCGATCAGTCCCGGCTGTGGAATGTGCGAAAGCACGCCTTCGACATCGATTAACGCGACCTTGGGAAGCGAACCGAACCACGACAAGTCGCGGTCCGCGAAGACACGCGTAGACTCGATCCGGCCATCCCCGGGGTCGAGATCGATGGCGACGCGACTGGGCAGGCAGCCGGTCGTGATGAGCAGCGTCGCGAGCAGCAGGGCGGTCGTCTGGAGTCTTCGTTGCATGGGGCAAGTGTACGGCCGGTGCCGGAGGCGGTAGTTTGACGACGTGGAAACCACCGGACACGCCCCAGTTCTGCTCGACGAGGTCATGGATAGTTTGCATCCGAAGGGTGGCGAAACCGTCCTGGACTGCACCGCCGGGCGCGGCGGGCACGCGACCGCTCTGGCACAGGCCTTGGCCACCGACGGCGGGGGGACCATCGTGCTCTGCGACCTCGACGCCGAGAACCTGGTTTTTTCAGCCGAGCGTGTCCGCGAAGCCGCGGGGGATTCGGTCCGGATCGAGACGCTGGCCGGTAATTTCGCCTCTGCCCCGCGCCGGATGCTGGAACTCGGGCTGTCTGCCGACGCGGTACTGGCCGACCTGGGCTTCTCGTCGAACCAGATGGACGACCGGTCGCGTGGGCTGAGTTTTCAGGGCGAGGGGCCGCTGGACATGCGCCTTGATCCGTCGGGCCCCGTGACCGCCGCCGATCTGGTGAACAGCG
>JANSXG010000101.1 GCA_024743075.1 bacterium
CCGTTATCTCGAGCGCCTTAGGTTATTCACCTCATCTACCTGTGTCGGTTTTGGTACGGGTACTGCTTTGCCACATGAGCTTTTCTCGGGACCAGAGCCCCCTGCAGCGGCCTCAAGGGCCTCAGCAAGCTGGTGCTTACGCAGGGCTGACCGATCCGCACTCATGATTGATCTCCACAGTAGCGCAGGAATATTAACCTGCCGTCCATCGGCTACGCCTTTCGGCCTCACCTTAGGTCCCGGCTGACCCTGGGCGGATTTACCTTCCCCAGGAAACCTTAGATTTTCGGCGAGCAGGATTTTCACCTGCTTTATCGTTACTCAACCCGGCATATTCACTTCCTGACGCTCCAGCGACCCTTTCGGGACGCCTTCTCTGCTGACAGGAACGCTCTCCTACCGCTGCTTACGCAGCCCGCAGCTTCGGTACATTGCTTATTCCCGATCATTATCGGCGCCGAAACCCTCGACCAGTGAGCTATTACGCACTCTTTAAATGGTGGCTGCTTCTAAGCCAACATCCTGGCTGTCTTTGCGCTTCGACTTCCTTTAGAACTAAGCAATGTTCAGGGACCTTAGCTGGCGGTCTGGGATGTTTCCCTTTTGTCCACGGATATTGTCACTCGTGGGCTGACTCCCTTGCCTTGGCTGTTGGTATTCGGAGTTTGGTTACAGTGGGTACCCGAGGGCCCCAGCCGTATCCAGTGGCTCTACCCCCAACAGTTGCCGCAAGAGGCTATTCCTAAAAATATTTCGGAGAGAACGAGCTATCTCCCAGTTTGATTACACTTTTAGTCCTCCCCACAGGTCATCGCCCAACTTTTCAACGTTGGTGCGTTCGGCCCTCCAGCCGGTTTTACCCGGCCTTCAGCCTGCCCATGGGTAGATCACAAGGTTTCGCGTCTACTCCCATCGACTCAACGCCTATTTCAGACTCGCTTTCGCTTCGGCTTCGGCCCGCTAGGCCTTAACCTCGCCAATGAGAGTAACTCGCCGGGTCATTATGCAAAAGGCACGCCATCACCCCGAAGGGCTCTGACCGCTGTGTAAGCACATGGTTTCAGCTACTCTTTCACACCCCTAGCAGGGGTAGTTTTCATCATTCAGTCGCCTTACTGGTTAACTATCGGTCGTCAAGTAGTACTTAGCCTTGGAGGGTGGACCCCCCATGTTCACGCCGGGTTTCACGACACCGACGCTACTCTAGGGCTGAGCGACATCATCCAACTACAGGGCTATCACCTTCTTTGGCCGCGCTTTCCAACGCGTTCACTGACTTAAGTCGCAATCCGCTTTCGCTCGCCGCTACTCACGGAGTCTCGGTTGATTTCCTTTCCTCTGGGTACTTAGATGTTTCAGTTCCCCAGGTTCGCTCTCTTACCCTATGCATTCAGGTAAGAGTGACCTTACGGCCGGGTTTCCCCATTCGGACATTTCAGGATCACAGCCTGGTTACCGGCTCCCCTGAACTTTTCGCAGGTTCCCACGTCCTTCATCGCCTCTTGACGCCAAGACATCCGCCATGTGCTCTTAGTCACTTGATCACATCAACCCAGAACCGATGCTTCGCCCGTGACGGTGACCCCGAAGGATGACCACCAGAGGACTTGCAGCAGCACCGAGCCGATTCAAGTGTGTCTGCCACGATTGGGGCAGACGACCCAAGACACTTCGCTCGAAATTTCTTTCGCTACCACACTATCCGATTGTCAAAGAGGCCCAACCAACTGGCCATCCGGTCACTTGGTTGGAGTTGCCCGGTGCCTAGCCGGGCGTGCCCCCGTGCTGGGAGCGGTCGAACAGTGTACCGAAATGGTTTTGCTCGTCAACCGCTCCGGTGCCCGTTTTGGCGACTTGTGAACAAATCGGGGAAAATATTGACCTCCGGCTCCCTCCCCATCCTCCAGCGGACCCGCTTCGCGCCCGTTGAAGCGCATGAAAAACCCCCGGCTTGCGGGGGCTTGATGGGACTCAAGGATCAGAGGGCCGAGGCTCAGCCGAACGGGCTGGGCGGGGGCGGCTCTCCGGGGCCGGAGGGCGTTCCGGGACCGGCCGGAGCTCCCGGCGCAGGACCCGGTCCTGGTCCTCCCGGGGTGGGACCTGGCCGTCCCGGTCGCGGTCCGAGGGTGTCCGTCAGGTCGATCGGGCGGATCTGCTGGTCGGCGGCGGTTGCGGCGCTGGCACGCATGTCCACCAGACGCTCGGATTCGCGCTCGGCGTCCGGCTCGTGCGGCACAACGATACCGCGCTCGCCGCGGAAGTAGGCCGTCACGACCTGCTCCACTCCGGCGACCACATCAAGCAAGTAACCATCACGCAGGAAACTGAGCGACTCCTCTTCGATGACCGCCTCTTCTTCGAGGGCGAGCGTTCCGTCGTCGCCCTTCGTGATGATGTATCGCGGCAGTCCCTCGGGGATGTCGATCGTCGCCCGAAGAGAATCGCCGGCGGCAAGACGCATCGAGTGCTGACGCCACGCACCGTAGTAGTAGCGGAAAGCTTCGACGGTCGCGGTCGGGCCGCTCCCGCCGGTCAGACCGAGTGAGCCGTCGCCAGCGGCGACGACGAAGTACTCGCTGAGGTTCGGGACGAGGACCGGCTCGGACCAGGGGCTGAGGCCGCTGGCGATCACCGGTTGTGACGCGAGTTCCTGCTGGGCCTCCGTCAGGCCGCTGGCGTTTCCGAACAGGGGGTTGCGCAGCTTCACGCGGATCGCGTACTGGTAGGTTTCACCGGGCTCGGCGGTGAGGTCGTGGGCCCAGAGATCGATTGCCTCGGTGTCCGGGTTCCCCGCGGAAAGGTTCGCGGTTGCGCTGAAGTCTTCCTGCTCGTCGTCGCCCTGATCGACCGGGTTGCCGTTCCGGTCGTAGCCGAGGGCGTTGAGTTGGTCGATGGCGTTCTGGAGCTGAGTCTGCAGGCGATCGAGGCGCTCCTGAAGGGCGCGACGCCGGGCTTCATTGGGATCCTCGCGCGGAGCATCGCCACCGCCGCCACCGCCGCCGCCACCGACCTGCGCCCGCGCGGAGTCAGCGAACTGGGGCCAGCGAATGCTGTCGGGGTTGATGCCGTCGAGATCGAAGATCCGGTCGGGCATCTGCGGAAGGATTGAGCCTCGTCCGCCGCCACCGGCACCACCACCGCCGCCACCACCTCCGCCGAGGTTGTCGAGCTGACGCTGGATGCCATCGATCTCCGATTGGATGCGCCGGACCTGACGGAGCAGGCGTTCGACCTCTTCGGGGCGCTCGATTTCGTTGGAAGCGACGAACTCGACGGGGGCCGCCCAGAAGTCGCCGGCGATCAAGTTGTACATGCGTGGCTGGCGGATGCCCGCACGCAGCGACTGCTCCTCCGACACGATGACGCTGATGTCCGGCGGCGTCGCGTCGGCGAGGCGCTCACGCAGACTCGCGCGACCGGGCAGCGGCGGAACAACGGTTTCGGCACCCCACTGCCCATCGCTGCCGAGCTGGCGACGGACGAGTTCGACGTCCCAGATCTCCATGTTCGTCCGCCACTCCTGCGGGAGGACGAGCTGGCCTTCGGACGGAGTGGCGGCCATCCGGGCGCGGTTCGCTGCGGCGTCCCAGTCCACCTGCACCGAAACAAAGGCCTTGTCCATCGGCTGCTCCTCGGGGAGCAGATCGGCGGCTTCGGGGTAGAGCAGCGGGATTGACGGGTCAACCGTGCCTGTCAGGACCGCCGCGACCGTGTTCCCCGGCGCGACGGGGGTCGGCACGGCGTACTCGTTCTCGCCGGTGACAATCACATCGGTGCTGGCGGCATCGATGCCTTCGATGGCGTCCCACCCCGGCACGAGACCGGCGATCTGTGTCGGCTGTTCGAAAACCGGCCCGTTGAACCTCGCGGCGAGTTCGGCGCTGAGATTCGGCGCTCCCGGCAGATCATCCGGGACACGGACATCCTGCAGCTGCGCGATCTTCGAGCGTGCGGACTCGGCGACTTCGTCGGTCGCCTGCGCGATCGGGACGGGCTCCGAAACGCCGGGGAGATCCACGGTCGGGGACCCGAGGAACTGGAGAGCGAACACGCCGAGGAAGATGATCAGCGCAATCGCCAGCACCACCTTCTCGATCACACCCTCGATTGCATTCAAACCTTTAGTCTTCATCGATGCTCCTTGCGCCGGTCAGGCCTGATCAGAACTGGCCGTCGCTGCCATCGTCTGGGGTCTCGTTTTCAACAGGCAGACCCATGGTCTCGCGGACGCGAGGCGGGAGGTACTGCTCGATCCACGAACGCAGCCACACGGTCTCGATGCGCATCTGCGCCCGGACGAGCGACTGATCGCCGTAGTAGTAGCCCTGACGCAGATCCTGGTCGGGGTTGATCTCGAAGTAGTCGAGATCGATCAAGGTCATGAAGTTCGCCTGGGAGATCGCGTTCTCGATCTCCGGCAGGCGTGAGAGGTCGATGATCGCTTCGACGGTGGCGTAGCGAACATCGAAAAGCGGGTTGCCGCCGACGCGTCCGGTGAACGACTGCGTGTAATCCTCGCCGATCGGCTGGCTGAGCGAGCCGGTCGTGACTTCGGTGTTGTACGCGGGATCGAGCGAGATCGAGAAGATGCGTTTGATCGGCGCGTTGCTGACTCCGTTGGACGATTTGTTCGCCTTCACGACGGCTTCGAGGATGTCCTCGTGCACCCAGTACGCGTGCTGCCAGTCCCAGAACAGGGTCTGGTAGCGCTCGCGCGTCACGAGGCCGTCGGCGGGGATCTCGTTGAGCTTGACGAACATGTCGCGCTCGCCGAACACGTTGAGCGAATCGGCGTGGTTCTTGAGCAGGCTGAGTCTTGCCTTGGCGAGATCGCTCGTGATCTCCTGCTGCTCGAACGGCGACAACTCCTGATTCGCACGCGAGCCGAGTATCTGCTCGACCATCTGCTGGCGCTGCGTGGTGAGACGCGAGGTCATCTGCTGGGCATCGATCGGGCCGCCGGCGTTCGACCGCTCGAGCAATTCGTCGTGCGCTGCGGGCCAGCGCTCGACCATGCGGGCCGAAAGACTTATGCGCTCGGCCTCTTCGTTCTGGGGCTTGGGGAACAGCCCGTCGACGAGCACGGTTTTGCCGTCGCTGTTGTGATTGATCGCGGCCTGCCGGACCTCTTCGCTCTGCGCGACGAGCGCCGCGAGCTGTTCGCCGACGAGTTGTGTCAGGCGCGAGTTCGGCGTGACGCGGCTCAGCGTCCACGGCTCTTCGCCGGGGCGCAGTGCGGGAAGTTCGTAATCAACCTGAAGGCTGTTGATCGAGTTCGCCGCGCTGACCGCGTCCTGACGGACATCATCGATCTGCGACTTGGTCATTCCGCTGCTGACGATCCAGCCGCCGATCAGACCGGCGAGGCCGATGACGAGCGCGATGATCGAGAGCAGGTTCTTCTTCACGAAGTCCATGGATCAGGCTCCCTCCGGACGAGCGGGCTGGCCGGGCGTGGTTCCGGAGGCCATGTCGTCCCCGGAGTCGCCGTCGTTCTGATTGTTTGCGTCTGCGCCCTCGCGCCGGTCCTTCAGGTTCAGGATCCAGCTGAAGGTGTAACTGCTGATCTGGTCCTCGCCGGTGAAACGCTGGCGCGGAGCGGGGAGCGGCGCGATCGCGTCGGCGTCGGTCGGGTTGCCCCCGCCGGCACCACCGCCACCGGGCCTTCCACCGCCACCGGGGCCAGCGGGCGGCACGCCGCCGCCGCCGAAGCCGCCGCCGCCAGCGGGACCGGACGGCGCGCCACCGCCACCGGCCGGACCGCCGAAGCCACCGCCGCCTCCGGCCGGGCCACCGAAGCCGCCACCGCCCGTGGGGCCGCCGCCGCCGGCGGGGCCACCGCCGCCACCTGGACGGTCGGGTCGACCGGCAGGCTGGCTGGGAGCGCGCGTCGAGCGAAGGACTTCATCGGGGTTTGGGAAGACAGCGATCGAGAACGGCACGCCATCGCGTTCGGCGTTCGCGCGCAGCCAGGCGATGATCGTGCGATCGAAGAACGGCAAACCGCCCTGGTTCTGGGTTTCGATGGTGATCGATACGCGGACCGCGCCGAACTCACCGGCCGTGGGCGCATCGGCGTTACCGCCGCCACCGCTCGAACCGCCTCCGGATCCGCCGCCGCCGAAGCCGCCTCCACCGAAGCCGCCGCCGGGACCGCCCGGGCCGCTGGGGGGGCGACCGCCACCGCCGGAACTCGCGAGGGTCATGGGTTGGCCGGGCGCGATGTAGTCGGTCGACAGGTTCGCGACGATGAAGCCCTGCGTCGGCTCGTTCGATCCGGCGCTCGCCCGGGCGCTCGCGAGCATCTCCGCGACATCGCGGTTCACCAGCGTGAGCAGGCCGCGGTTGTCGACGAGTTGGGCGAAGTTGATCGGCGTGGTCTGGAGCTGGTTGTCGTTGCGGACGGTTTCCCATGCGTTCTTGAGCTGGCTGCCGATCCGGTTCGCCTCCTGCACCTCGCGGTTGTCAGAAGCGCTCTGGATGCCGGCGCTCTGCATGAACGGGCGAACAAACGAAACGCCGCCCGCCGCGAGCAGGATCGCCGCCGCGGTCACAAAGTACGGCGTCTTGCGCTTCCAACTGCTCTCGCGCAGAACGGTCGTCGGCATCAGGTTCGCCGAGATCGGTGTCTCGCCGAGGCCCTGCAGAGCGAGCCCGTAGGCGGTGACGAGGTTGATCGAAGCCGCCTCGAAGTCCCCCGCGCCCGCACCGTCCACGCTGATCTGCTTGAACCGCTCGAAGCGGAAAACCTCAATGCCCAGCTGCTGCGAAAGCAGTTTGCGCAGAGCGAACAGCTTGAAGGTCGAGCCGATGCCGATGAGGCGCTCGAGCTTCGCGTCCGGGTGCGTGTCCTGGTAGTAACTGATCGAGCGCTGCACATCCTGCACGAGATCGCTCAGGATCGGCTTGAGAGCCTGGAAGACATGCTTCTTGTACTTGGAACTGTCGGCCTCGGCCTTTAGCTTCTCGGCCTTGCTGTAACTGAGCTGGAACTTCTCGGCGATCGCCTCGGTGAAGTTGTGACCGCCGAGCGGGAACGTGCGAACCCAGACGCGACCGCGCTCAGTGATGATCAGGTCGCTGGAACTCGTTCCGATGTCGAGGATGATCGTGCCGGGCGTTTCCGGTGTGAAACCCAGATCGAACGCGATCGCGTTGAACGCTGCGATCGGCGAGATCGTGATCGCGTTGGGCGACAGGCCTGCATCGCCCCAGAGCGCGAGCTTCTCCTGCACCTTGTCGCGGGTCATCGCGAAGATGCCCACTTCGACCTCGGGCGAGTCGTCGCTGGAGAAGAGCTGGTAGTCCCACTCCACATCCTCGATGGGGAACGGGATCTGCTGCGCAGCCTCGAACTTGACGACGTTTTCGACATTCTTCGGTTCGACCGGCGGCAGCTTCGCGAATCGAGCGAAAGCGGAATTGCCCGCGACCGACGCGACGATGTTCGCCCCGCGCATGTCCTCGCCGTATTGCCCCATCAGGGTGCCCAGCGACAGACGCACGGCCTCGTTCGGGTCGATGTCCGGCGTCGACAGCACCTTCTTGTGCGGCACGACCACGAAGTCGGTCACCCGGACGGAATCGCCATCACGCTCCAGCTTCAGGGCCTTCACCCCCGCCGAACCGATATCGATACCCCAGGACACATTCGATGACGGCATACCCGGTCCTCGCTGAGTCGGTGGAAACACACGCCCGGTCGGCAGCCCGACGCGGAGTCCGGCCATCCTAACGGCATTCCCGGCTTTCGCACAGATCGCCGGCAGACCCGCCAAAACCGGTCGGGCGCACGCCCTATACGCAGTCCCTCCCCGTCCGGTTCTCCACGATCCGCGCACTCGATGCCCCGGCGCCCGGCCTACCCGGCTTTTCTGATTTCACACGAACCGCGACGCGACAAAAGCCGGTCCGCGGGTACACTGCAGCGCCGGCGTGTGGGCGCCGGTGAACCGTATCCTTCTATGAGGGACCCGCGCAACGCCTTTGGTCGGCGTTGCGACTCCATCGACCGGTCCCAACCGGTGCCCTGCGTCCGGGCTGCGGACGCGATCCTCCTCACGAGCCCCTGCGCAGAAGCGCCGGGTGAGCACGCATGAACGACACCACCCCGACGGACCAGACCTCGCCGAAACCCCAGACCGAGGCGGGCAGCCCGGACTTGAACGCGCCGGAAGCGGCCGCTCCCGCGCCCGCAGCCGAGTCGTCGTCCGATAAAAAGCTGCCTCAGGATCCCAAGAAGGCGACCGACAACGCCCAGTCTGAACAAGACAATACTCCGAACGACGCGATGGATCCGGTCCAACTCAGCCAGACCATGAACGACGCCGCGGAGGCCGCCATGCAGGCCGCTACCGGCGATGCGCCCGCATCTTCTTCCTCCAACCAGGAAAAAGGCGCCGTCACCCCCTCCGAACCCGCCAAGGTCCGCGGCCCGCGCGTCGTCGAGTCCGGACGCGAGTTCCGCGAGGGCACGGTCGTCTCGGTCGGTCCCGAGGACATCTTCGTCGAGTTCGGGCCGAAATCTCTCGGCGTGGTCCCCCGGATCCAGTACCGCGAAAAGGACGGAACCGACTCGCCCGAACTGCCCAAGCCCGGCGACACCCTCAAAGTCGCGGTCGACCGATACGAGGCAAAGGAGTCTCTCTACATCTGCTCGCGCCCCGGCGTCGTGCAGAAGGCCGAGTGGGAACTGCTCCAGCCCGGCCAGATCGTCGATGCCAAGTGCACCGGCTCGAACAAAGGCGGCCTCGAAATGGAAGTCGCCAACCACCGCGCTTTCATCCCCGCCAGCCATGTCGACACGCGGCGGATCGAAGACCTGTCGATCTTCCACGGCGAGAAGATGGCCTGCAAGGTCATCAAGGTCGACCGCTCCGGTCGCGGCAACATCACCCTCAGCCGACGCGAAGTCCTCGCCGAGGAGCAGAAGAAGGCCGCCGAGGAACTGAAATCCAAGCTGCAGGAAGGCCAGACCGTCGAGGGCGTGGTCAAAAGCATCATGCCCTTCGGCGCGTTCGTTGACATCGGCGGCGTGGACGGCCTGGTCCACATCTCCGACCTCACCCACGAGCGGGCCCGCAAGGTCGAGGACCACGTCAAGGAAGGCGAGACCGTCCGCGTCCAGATCCTCAAGCTGGACTGGGAGAAGGGTCGCCACAGCCTCGGCATGAAGCAGCTCCAGGACGACCCCTTCGACGTTGGTCTCAGCGAGATGAAGGAAGGCGACGTCGTTCAGGGACGCATCACCAAACTGCTCGACTTCGGCGCCTTCGCCGAGATCGCACCGGGCGTCGAGGGCCTCGTGCACATCTCCGAACTCGACTGGAAGCGCATCGCCAAGGTCTCCGACGCCGTGCAGCCCAACCAGATCGTTCCGATGAAGATCCTCAAGATCGACGGCGATCAGCGGAAGATCTCGCTCTCGGTCAAGCAGGCCCAGGACCGCCCGGCGGGAATGGGCGGCGGCGGACGAGGCGGCAAGGGCGGACGCGGTCGCGGCGAGCGCGACGAGCGATCGCCCGAGGACATCCTCAAGGACACGCCGGAACTGCGCCGCCTGCGCGAGAAGGCCAAGAAGCAGCACGGCAAGGACCTCAAAGCCGGCCTCGGCGATGGGCTCGGCATGGGTCTTGGCGATCTGAAGCTCTGAGCGACCCATCAGTATCAATCGTTGAAGGGCCGTCCATCGGGCGGCCTTTTTCATTCACTCACGCTGAACCGGTACACTCCCCGCCATGACCGCCGATCCGACCGCCATCCTCAACGATCGCTTCGACGAGGCGATGAAAGCCGCCTTCGGTGACGACCTGCCGGAGGGCGCTTCCGCCCTGCTCTCGCCCTCGAAGAACCCGAAGTTCGGGGACTTTCAGGCCAACGGCGCGATGGGGCTGGCCAAGCGACTCGGCAAGCCGCCGCGCGAGGTCGCTCAGGCCATCCTCGAACACCTGAACGTTTCCGACATCGCCGAAGAGCCCGAAATCGCCGGGCCCGGCTTCATCAACATCACCCTGAAGCCGGGTGCCCTCAGCGCTGCCGTCGCCGAGATGGATAGCCCAGAACTCGGCATCGAGCCCGCCGCCGATCCGAACAGCGAATTCCGCAAGCAGACGGTCGTCGTCGATCTCTGCGGCGTGAACCTCGCCAAGCAGATGCACGTCGGGCACCTGCGCGCGACGGTCATCGGTGATGCGCTGGCCCGCCTCAACGAACGCCTCGGGCACGAGGTCATCCGCCAGAATCACTTCGGCGACTGGGGCCTGCCCATCGCCATGGTCACCACCGCGATCAAGGACGGCATCGACGCCGGGACCATCGACCCGCAGGACCTCACCGTTGCCGACCTCGAGCACTACTACCGCTCGGCCCAGGCAGAGTGCGCACCCGACCGGCGGGGTCTCGCCGCGGTCGAGAAGTTTGCGCTGGGACCGAAGGCCCGCGCTGAGCTCGAAGAACAGGTCGCCGGCGCGGAAGCCGCGCTTGCGCGCGCCAAGGAAGGACTCGTCGCGCTGCAAGCCGGCGACGCCTCCTACATGACCGTCTGGCGCCAGATCTGCCACATCACGCTGGAGGACTGCTTCCGCAACTGCCGGAAGCTGCAGGCAAACGTAACCGACGAAGCCACCGCCGGCGAGAGCACCTATCGCGATGAACTGCCCGAGGTCGTGCACGATCTCGAGTCGCGCGGCGTGGCCGAGGAATCCGACGGTGCGCTGATCGTGCGCATCGAGGACCTCACCGGCATCAAGGAGCCCTGCCTGATCCGCAAAAGCGACGGCGGCTACCTCTACGCCACGACCGACATGGCGGCAATCCGCCGCCGCGTCCGTAAACTCGGTGCCGATCGCGTGATCTACGCGGTGGACTCGCGCCAGGGCCTGCACTTCAAGCAGGTGTTCGCTGCGGCGAAGAAGGCCGGGTACACCAAACTCATCCGGGGCGAGGGCGAGGCAGAACTGTTCCACGCCGCGTTCGGTACGGTGCTCGGCGAGGACAACCGGCCCTTCAAGACGCGCTCGGGCGAGAACGTCCGGCTCAGCGACCTGCTCGACGAGGCCATCGCCCGCGCCGAGAAGGCCGTCGCCGAGAAGAACCCGGACCTGCCGGAAGCCGAGCGCCACGAGGTCGCCAAGGCCGTCGGCATCGGCGCGATCAAGTACGCGGATCTGTCCAGCGACCGGATCAAGGACTATGTGTTCAGTTTCGATCGCATGCTGACCTTCGAGGGCAACACCGGTCCGTACCTGCAGTACGCGCAGGTCCGTGTGCGCTCGATACTTCGCAAGGCCGAGAACGAGCACAGCATCCGCGAAGCCGACATCGCCGAGGCCCCGCTCGTCATCGAGCAGCCCGAAGAAAAGGCGCTTGCGCTCGAACTGCTCAAGTACCCGAGCGTCGTGCGCTCCGCCGCCGACAGCTGCGAACCCCACCGCCTCTGCGGCTACCTGTTCGACCTCGCAACATCGTTCAGTTCGTTCTTCACCGCCTGCCCGGTGCTAAAGGCCGACTCCGACGAACTCCGTCTCTCGCGCCTGCGCCTGGCGAGCCTGACCGGACGCGTGCTGCGCGACGGGCTGAACTGCCTGGGCATCGCGGCCCCGGAACGAATGTAGAGCTCGCTGCGTGTGCGGCGGCTCGGGTTTCAAACAGCCACCCAAGGATCCAACGCATGACGCAGACCGCTGACACCGAAGCGATCACGAGCCTCGTCCGCGATTACATCAACGCCGCCCGGACCGCCGACGAGGCGCTGATGCGGACGGTCTTCCATCCCGACTCCACGATCTGCGGCTACGTCGGTCCCGACCTGTTCTCGGCTCCGATCGAGGAGTTCCACGAGTGGAACCGCGGCAACGGACCCGCGCCCGATGTGCGCGAAGAGATCGCATCGATCGATGTCGCCGAGACCGCCGCGAGCGTGCGAATCGAGCTCGAGAACTGGACCGGCCATCGATTCACGGACTTCTTCAACCTGCTGAAGATCGATGGCAAGTGGTGGGTGATGAACAAGATCTTCCACATGCACGAGTAGTCGAATCCGGGGCGCGCCGAGGGATTTTCTCGGCCCGCTCGACCCGCACGCGATTCTCCGTATGCTTGATGGACCCGAGGAGAGGAGAATCCCCATGCGCTATCCCGCCCTGCTGTCCGCCGCCGCCCTTTCGATCGCCGCCGGCACGACGCTCGCCAACCCGGTTTCCGTCACCTTTGAGGTCGACAGCGAGGTCTCGGTGACCACGCTCGAGATCTGCGAGACGATTACCGGCTCGTGCGATTCAGATACATCGCCGATCACGGGCGCCGTCGTGCTCCTGCTCGAACCGGGCATCGACCCGACCGAAGCGGCGATCTTCGACTTCAACTTCGCGCTCACCGAGACGCTGAACCTGAGTTACAACCTTGGCTTCGGGCAAACCCTCACGATCACCGGCGCGGACCTCGCGACGCAGTACGCGCTGGACGGGCCGACGGCTCCGGAACCGGTCGGCCCGGCCGGAGAGTTGTTCTTTCCCGCCGTCCCGATCGTGAACGCCGGCACGCTGAGCTACAACTCCTCGCCCTTCCTTTGCGCGATCCTGCAGTCTCAGAACATCCCGTGCAGCGAGACGATCGACCTCGCCACAGCCGGCGTGGTCGCGGCCCCCATCGTCGCAACGCTCACGCGCGACGGCGACTTCTACATTCTCGATTTCGACATCACGGTCACGTTCAACGGCGACGATCTCCCGGACGCCCCACCGATCAACGGCACGATCACGACATCGATCCAGGCCGTCGCCCCGGTCCCAGCGCCCGAGTGCCCCGCAGACGTCGACGACTCGGGCTCGGTCGATCTCGCGGACCTGAACATCGTGCTCGGCAACTTCGGTCAATCGACCTCCGACGGCGACACCAACGGC
>JANSXG010000184.1 GCA_024743075.1 bacterium
CGTCATCATCCCGGCCGCCGGAGCATCCACCCGCTTCGGCCAGCAGAACAAACTCGATCAGGACCTCGGCGGACGCTCCGTCCTCCAGCGTACGGTCGAGCTCTTCGCCAATCACCCCCGCGTTGACCAGATCGTCGTCGCCGGCCCAAACCACGAGCCCGGCGCGTTCGAAGACTTCAAGCTCCGCTACTCAGACCGGCTCGGCCTGCTCGGCTGTGTCGTGTGCCCCGGCGGCACCGAGCACCGCTGGCAAACCGTCAAAGCCGCCCTCGCCGAGGTTCCGGGCTCCGCCACGGTCATCGCCGTCCACGACGCGGCCCGCCCCTGCACGCCCACCGCGCTCATCGACCGCCTCTTCGCCGCCGTCATCGACCACAACCACCCCGCGGTCATCCCCGGTGCCTCGCTCACCGACACCATCAAGGAAGTCTCCGCCGAAACCGCCGCGGAAACGCCCGACGACCCGCTCGACGCCATCCTCGGCTCATCCGGCAAGGCCGACCTCGACGCCCGCGCCGTCGAGCGCACCCTCGACCGCTCCCGCTTGGTCGCCGTCCAAACGCCCCAGGTCTTCCGCGCCGAATTGCTCCGCCGTGCCTACGACCAGCCCGACCTGTCCAGCACGGACGATTCAGGCCTCGTCGAACGCCTCGGCGAGCCAGTCCTCGTCCTCGATGCCGATCCCTCGAACATGAAAATCACCCACCCGCGCGACCTCGATCTCGCCCGTCTCGTGCTCGGGCTCAAACAGGCGGAAGACGCCCGGCGAGCCGCCCACCAGCGATTCTGAGCGGACCCACCGACCCGGCTACAATCGCGCGACTCCCTCTCGACCCCGAAACCAGGACCGATTCTCATGGACAAGCACCGCCTCGGCGCCTCCAACCTGTATGTCTCCGCCCTCGGACTCGGCTGCATGGGCATGTCCGACTTCTACGGCGAGCCCGACGATCTCGAATCAATGGCCACCATCGACGAGGCAATTGACCGCGGCGTCAATTTCTTCGACACCGCCGACGTCTACGGCCTGGGTGCCAACGAACAGCTCCTCGCCGACGGCCTCACCGCCGTCGAACGAGAGGACATCGTCATCGCCACGAAGTTCGGCCTCGTCCGCTCCGCCGACGGCGACTGGCTCGGCGTCGACGGCTCGCCCCAGTACTGCAAGCGCCAGTGCGAAGAATCGCTCCACCGCCTGAGCACCGACTACATCGACCTCTACTACCTGCACCGCGTCGACCCCGACACCCCCATCGAGGACACCGTCGGCGCGATGGCCCGCCTCGTCGAGCAGGGTAAAGTCAAGGCCATCGGCCTCAGCGAGGCGTCCGCCGACACCATCCGTCGCGCCCACGCCGTGCACCCCATCAGCGCCGTCCAGAGCGAATACTCCCTCTGGACCCGCGACATGGAGCAGGAGGTCATCCCCACCTGCGCCGAACTCGGAATCACCTTCGTCCCCTACTCGCCCCTCGGCCGCGGCATGCTCACCGGCTCGCTCACCTCCGCCGACCAGTTCCCCGAGAACGACTACCGGCGCAAGACCCCTCGCTTCCAGGATGAAAACTTCGACGCCAACCGGCGCATCGCCGAGCAAGTCGTCGACCTTGCCCGGTCCAAGGGCTGCACCCCCGCCCAACTCGCCCTCGCATGGGTACTCCACCAGAACGAGAAGTTCGGCGAAGGAGCCGCCGACGGCTTCGCCATCGTGCCGATCCCCGGCACCAAGAAGCGTCGCCACCTCATCGATAATGTCGGCGCTCTCGAAGTCGAACTTACCGACGTCGACCTCAGCACCATCGAGTCGGCCTTCCCCGTCGACTCCCCCGCCTCCGGGACGCGCTACCCGGAGTTCCGCATGGGAGAACTCAACCGATGAACCGCCGAGCCCTCGCCCTAGCCGCGCTGCTTGGTTGCTCGATCACCCTGACCGGCTGCGCGTCGAACAGCGTCGGCACCCTCCCGCCGCGCCCGGCCCTGATCAACCACCCGGTCTTCTTCACCCTGAAAGACCCGAGCCAGGCCGACGAGCTCATCGCCGACTGCAACCAGCGACTCGCCAGGATCCCCGGCATCGTCAGTTACTACTGCGGCCGCCACTTCGAGACCGGACGCGACACCGTCAGCGACGACTACACCGTGGGTCTTTTCGTCGGCTTCGACTCCGCCGAGCACTACGAGGCCTACGTCACCCACCACGACCACGTCTGGCTCGTCCAGAAGTGGCGCCCGCGCACCGAAATCCTCCGCGTGCACGACATCCTCGACGAGAGCCGCTGAGTCATCCTCCAGCGACAGCGCACGAAAAAGCCGGGCAAATACGCCCGGCCTTCTTCTCGCATCCACTGTGCTCAGTCGACCTTGTCGAGGTGCACATCCATCTGCGGGAACGGGATACCGATCTTCGCGTCGTCCAGGTGCTTCTTCGTCAGACGGGTCAGTTCATCCTTCGCCGGCCAGAAGTCCGCGGCGTTCACCCACGCTCGAACCGACCAGCCGATCGACGAATCGCCGAGCTCCTGCAGCACGATCGCCACATCCTTGTCCGCGAGTTTCTGAGGCAAAGCTTCCGCCGCCCTCGTCAGCACCGCACGCACCTCGTCGAGGTCCGCGCCGTAATCCGTGCCGACCGCCACATCCACGCGACGCGTCTCGTGGAAGCTCACGTTCTCGATCGTCGAGCCAAAGACCTCGCCGTTGGGCACGATCAGGCGCCGGTTGTCCGGCGTGTCCAGAATCGTCGCGAACAACTGGATCTCCTTCACAGTCCCCGCCGTACCCGCGGCGTTGATGTAATCGCCGACTTTGAACGGACGGAAGATCAGGAGCATCACGCCGGAAGCGAAATTGCCCAAGCTCCCCTGCAGCGCCAGACCGACCGCCAGACCGGCCGCGGCGATCAGTGCCGCGAAGCTCGCCGTCGGAATCCCGAGAATCCCGATCGCCGTAATGACGCCGAGCGCGAGGATCGCCCAACGCGCCATGTTCGAGAAGAACAGCGACAGCGTGGTGTCCAATCGCTTCGACTTCTCGCCGCGGTTACGGATCCGCGCCGCGACCCAACCGGCGACGATCCACGCGATCACCAGAATCAGCACGACCTGGCCGATGGCCCACGCCAGATCAACGGCGAATGCCGTCAAAGCCTCCGGGTCAGTCCAGTCCGTCGGAATCTCGACGCCCTGATCGCCCGCGGTTGTGGTCGCATCCGCCCCGTTCGCCGCGTCTTGCGCAGCGTCATTCGCCGTCGACTCCGCGTCCTGATTTTCTTGCCAAAACATGATCGGTCCTCCTGAAATGCGCGAGTTGCCCCCGCTGGGTCAGGACAGACCATACCACATTCTGAACCGGGAGTTCCACCCAACGTCCATGCAGACAAGGACTTAGCGATTTTTGCTGGCCCGATCCCGCCTCAGTCCGTCGGGATGTCATCGCTGGTGACGATCTCGCGGAACCGCTCGCGCAACTTCTTCGTGACCTCGCCCTCGCCGTCGGACACCTGCGTGTAGGTGTACGCGCTCGGGCCTTCGCCCGATCCGGTCTTCTGGCCGACCTGCGTCACCGCGATGATCTCCGCAGCCGAGCCGGTCAGGAAGATCTCGTCCGCGCCCAGCACGTCCTCGAGCTTCAGCTTCTTCTCGGTCAGCTTCAGGCCGCAATCCGGCACCAGACGGTCGATCACGAACTGTCGCGTGATGCCGTCGAGCATGCCCACCGGAACCGGGCTGGTGAACAGCTCGCCGTTCTTAATGATGAACAGGTTGTCGCCCGTGCACTCGCCGACATACCCGTCAGTCGAGAGCATGATCGCCTCGAGCACCGTCTCGGTGATCGGCGCGTTCTCCGGCGTCGCGTCCATCGCCTCGACCTTCGCGAGGATGTTGTTCAGGTAGTTCAGACTCTTCAGGCGCGGATCGAGACACGCCGTGGGCGTCCGCGGCCGCTGCGCCACGATCACCTTCATCCCGTGCTCGTACAACTCCGGCGGGTACAGCGAGATCGTGTCCGCGATGCACACCACCGCCGGACGCTGGCACTGGAACGGGTTCAGCCCCAGCGTGCCCGCGCCGCGGCTGAAGATCAGGCGGATGTACCCCTCCTTGATCCCGTTCGCCTCGACGCACCGCTCCATGATCCGGCGCATCTCGTCCTTCGAGTACGGGAACCCCGTCCCGCGCCGACCCAGCTTGTCACCCATGCCGCCGCCCTGGCGGAACATGTGGATCGCCTCGGCGTTCCGGTAGATCCGGTCCAGGTGGGCCTGGCACTTGAAGATCACGCCGTTGTAGACCCGTATGCCCTCGAACACCCCGTCCCCGTACAGGTAGCCGTGGTCGAACACGCTGACCTTTGCCTCGGACTGCGGCAGCAGCTCCCCATCTATCCAGACCATTCGTTCTTTCCCCGGCGAAGCGGGGACGGCGGGCTGGCTGACGGGCTGCTGAGACGAGACAGAGGTCATCGAATGCTCCTTCGTTCGTGGCTTCTGTGAACAGATCGTGGCCCGCGAGAGGAGCGAACCATCAACCGCCCAGTATATCGGCACCGGGTTGAGCCCACCCCGGACGGGTCAATTCCCCCCTATCCGCGTGGGCGAACGAGGCCAGACACTTCCGGGTGCCATGGCCGCCCTCCTCAGGCGGCTATGCGAACCCCTCCCGGCGCACACGATTCCAGACTTGGCGAAGCAACCTGGGTGCCGTGGTCTGAGCGAAGCGAAGGCCACGTCGAAGCGCGCAAGTCCGCCCCGGCGCGCGCCGCGTGGGCTCGGGCGCATCGCCACTTTTCGACTTTTTGAGAAAAATTTCTGCCCTTCGTTTCTGCCAATTCCCACGATGCCTTTTCGCATCACCACCTTCTGCGCGCGCCGTCCGGGCCTGTCCTCGCCTTCTTACGAGAGGACAGTCCACATGCACACCGCCACCAACCAACCGTCCGAAACCGCCAACTCCACCCCGCCCCAGACGGCCGAGGAAGTCCTCGCGCAGCTGAAGACGATCTACCGCATCAAACGAATCGAGTCCGAGGTGACGATGGTCGCCGCGCAGACCAAGGCGCTCGAAACGCTCATGGCCTGCATGACGCCGATCAAGTCCACCGGCGACAGCAAACTCGATAACTTCTACGCAAGAGAACGCAACCGCCAGCGACTCGCGGCGATCCAAACCCTCCTCCACATCCGAACCGTCCAGCGCGAGAAACGCCTGCGCCGTGCAATGCGCGAGAAAGCAAAGGCAAAGGCCGAGCGTACCGCCAAGGGTGGCGTGGTCAGGAGCGAAGCGGATGGCCACGTTGACAACGGCTCAACCCCTCCTTCTCCCCTCGCGGTATATGGTGGCCGCGCCAGCGGTCGGATGAGGGGGCGGTCCGTAACTTCCGACCAACCGAACAACACAACCAGCGGCTGCGCCGCTGACCCCTCACCCCAACCCTCTCCCGCAAGGGGAGAGGGAGCCAATCCTCCCTTCTCCCCTCGC
>JANSXG010000219.1 GCA_024743075.1 bacterium
GACCCACCCGTCCATCGGAGTGGAGATCATCGGTACCGGTCAGGCCATTCCCGACAAGGTTCTGTCCAACGACGATCTCAAGCAGTACATGGAAACCTCCGACGAGTGGATCCGCCAGCGCACCGGCATCCGCGAACGCCGCATCGCTGATCCAGCCAAGGGCGAGGATGTGGTCTGGATGTGTTCCAAGGCGCTCCGGGCAGCGATCGAAGACGCGGGCATCGACCCGAGCGAAATCGACCTCCTGATCGTCGGGACCGTGTCGGGAACCATGACCTGCCCGTCAACAGCCTGCCGGGTCGCGGCGGAGGTAGGCGCCATCGGTGCAGGAGCGTTCGATGTGCTCGCCGCCTGTTCCGCGTTCGTTTACGGGACCAACCTGGCCCATGACCTGATCCGGGGCGGCAACTACAAGACCATCGCGGTCATCGGCTGCGACGTCATGTCCAGCATGCTCGACTACTCCAACCGTGCCGTCTCGATCCTCTTCGGAGACGCCGCGGGCGCCGCAATCCTCCGGGCCTGCGACGACCCGACCAAGGGCACGCTCACCTCCGTCATGCACGCCGACGGCCGTGGATGGGCAGACCTCTACATCCCGACCCGCGACCACGATTTCCCGGACGACGCAGAGCCCGACGGGTACGAAATGGGCACGCTCCGAATGAACGGTCGAGGTGTGTACAAGTTCGCTGTCAGCAAATTCCCGCAGCTGATTCAGGAAACGCTTGATCGCGTGGAGATGAGCGCAGACGACATCGACCTCTTCCTCTGTCACCAGTCGAACCTGCGCATGCTGGAATCCGCACGCGAACGGTTCGGCATCCCAGAAGAGAAGATGCCGATCAACATCGACCGCCTCGGCAACTGCTCCGCCGGCTCTGTCTCCGTGCTCCTTCACGAGTCGCGCCAGGCGGGCAAATGCAACGATGGCGACCTCGTCCTGTTCCTTGCGTTCGGCGGCGGCCTCACCTGGGCCTCTTCCCTCTGGCGTTTCTAATCCCTACCGAAAGGAAACCCGTGAGCAACCAACCAATCATCCTCTGTCCCGGGCAGGGCGCTCAGGTCATCGGAATGGGCAAGTCGTGGTCCGACGCCTCGCCGGCCGCGAGACGGATCTTCGACCGCGCCGATGAGGTCCTCGGCGATCGCCTCGGGGCACCGCTTTCGCAACTGTGCTTCGAAGGTCCCGCCGAGCGTCTGAACCGGACCGACATCGCCCAACCAGCGCTCTACGTCGCGGGCGTGGCCAGTTTCCATGGTGAGTTCGGCGACCTTGGCCCTTCGGAACTCGCCGCCGCCGCCGGCCTCTCGCTCGGCGAATACACAGCCCTGCATATCGCTGGTGCGTTCTCGTTCGAGGACGGCCTGGAACTCGTCACGCTCAGGGGCCGGGCTATGCAGGACGCCGCCGAAGCCGCTGACTCCAGCATGGTCGCGCTCATCGGTGCCGACGAGCAGCAAGCAAACGCGGTGTGCGACGCCGCTCGAGGCGACGGCGTGCTCGTCCCCGCAAACTTCAACGCGCCCGGCCAGATCGTCATCTCCGGATCCATGGCGGCTTGCGATCGGGCCGTCGACGAAGCCGGAAATCACGGTCTTCGCGCCACGAAACTCGCCGTTGCCGGGGCCTTCCACTCCCCCATCATGCAGCCAGCCGCAGACCGCCTCAAAGAAGCCCTCGACGGCGTCTCCGTCGCTGAACCCGGCTGCCCGGTCGTCTCGAACGTCACAGCGACCCCGCACGCCGCCGATTCTGGGGAAGATTTCGGCGCACGCACGCGACGCCTCCTCGTGGAACAACTCACTTCTCCGGTAAGATGGGCGGAGAGTTGTGTCTGGCTCAGCCAGAACGTCTCAGGCGAGTTCCACGAACTCGCCCCCAACAAGGTGCTCAGCGGGCTCATGCGTCGCATCGACCGGTCCGTCAAAGTCACCAACCACGATGCCCCACGGGAGTTGGCCTCATGAAGTTTGTTCAACGACTCATCGCGTTTGCTTCGATTTCCTGCCTCTCGCTGACATTCGTCAGCATGCCCGGTTGCGGCGAAGAAGAGGAAGAGGTCGCCCCGCCGCCGGTCGTCAACACGAAACCGCGCTGGTTTATCCAGGACCTGAGTATGGACCTCAAGGTCCAGTTCCCCGAGAAGTACGCGCCGGAGTCTGAGGGCCTCGCTCAGGCCATCGCCGACTTCGCCTCCGCGATGGCTCGCGGCGACCACTCGGCCTTCGGTTCGATGCTCGCGCCCGCCGACGCCGGATTTCTCAACGACTTCCTCGTCCCCACGGGCGAGTGGCGGGAGCGCACCGAGCCGATCCGCGCCGTGCGAATCGTGAATCTCAGCGATGGAGAGTCCATCGCGCAGGTTGCGATCGCCGTCGGGACCGAGAGCGAGGCCTACCTGACGGCGTGGACCGCTTCACGCGTCCAGGGCGATCAGTGGCAGTTCGCAGCGATTCCGGTGGGCCCGCGCACAACGTCTCGCGTGGCACAGTTGGATGACGCACCCTTCACCCCTGATGCCGTCGTGATCTCCCCTCCGGAACTGCCCGAGCCCGCTGGCAGCCCCGACGGCGCTGACGACGGATTCGGCGACCCCGGAGGTGATGATTTCACGCCACCGTCCCCGTCCGGACCGGGATCACCTTCCAGCCCGAGTTCTCCGTCGAGTCCGGGATCCCCGTTCGGCAACTGACCCATCGTTCAATCACGCCCCGCTCCGCAGCGTCGCGAATGCCCAGCGTCGCCGGCTATCCACCGCCCCCTTGAGGACCGCATGAACGAATCCGCCCCCACCCGAGTCGCCCTCGTCACCGGTGCCAGCAGAGGCATCGGCAAAGCCATCGCACAGCGTCTCGCCGCTGACGGACGCAAGGTCGTTCTCGCCGCGAGATCCGAGGGAGCGCTCAATGAGGTCGCCGACGAGATCCGCAGCGCCGGCGGCGAAGCATCCGTCGCCACGCTGGACGTGTCCGATGCGGACGTTCTCGCCTCCGGGATCGAGGGAATCATCGAGACCGAAGGACGCCTGGACATCATCGTGAACAACGCGGGCATCACCCGCGACAACCTCGCCCTCCGCATGAGCGATGAGGACTTCATGGAAGTCCTGCGGGTAAACCTGCTTTCGGCGTTCGTCGTCTGCAGGACCGCGGCCCGATCGATGATGCGGAACAAGTTCGGTCGAATCGTGAACATCGCCTCGACCTCCGGCGTTGTCGGAAACGCCGGCCAGGCCAACTACGCCGCCGCCAAGGCCGGTCTGATCGGCATGACCAAATCACTCGCCCGCGAGCTCGGCGGCAAGGCCATTACCGCCAACGCCATCGCTCCCGGCTTCATCGAAACCGACATGACCGCCTCGCTCGGAGACGACATCAAGAGCCGAATCATGGAAAGCATGGCCCTCCGTCGCCTCGGACAACCCGAGGACATCGCCGCCGCCGTGGCCTACGTTTCGTCCGACGGGGCGGGCTTCCTCACCGGACAGACCATCTGCGTCGATGGCGGCCTCACGATGTGCTGAATCCGGTCCGATCGCCTCATTACCCCACCCGAATCCCCTCAGACCCTGCCGGGGGGTCCCGAATCGCCGAAATTACTGGCAGTCGGGCCCTCGGATCGCTATATTCACCCCACTGCCCCCGCCCGGGGTCGCGTCGTCGCGACAGGCCCGCGTCGGGAGCAACCAGACAGCCCGGAGAGTTCACTCGTGGTCGAATCAGAAGTTGAATCCAAAGTCATCGATATCGTCGCTGAACAGATGGGCGTGGACCGCTCGGA
>JANSXG010000160.1 GCA_024743075.1 bacterium
CGCTCGTGCTCGAGCAGGACCGGCGCGTCCGGATCGTGTTCGTCCCGATCGGCTGCCCGGGCGATGTGAACGACGACGGGCTGATCGACCTCGCCGACCTGAACATCGTGCTCGGGAACTTCGGTGTGCCCGGCAAGATCGGCGACGCCACGGGCGACGGGCTGGTCAACCTGGCCGACCTGAACACGGTGCTGGCGAACTTCGGCGGGGCCTGCGAGTAGGCGGGTCGGACCTCGGTGCCGCTCCGGGTCCGGGCAAGGTTGCCCAGACTGCCGCCCGGAGTTCTCGTCGGCTCGGTTGATGTCTCTCGCTTGACTGCCCCCTGTTTCGGTGCAGACTGGTAGGCCCTCCGCCGCAAACGGGGGGTTTTACCATCGGAGGAGACACCATCATGCTGAATCTGAATGGCACCATCTGTGTTGGTGCCGTCGTGGTCGCCGCGACTCAGGCGTGCGCGGGCGTTGTCCCGGGCGGGACGTACACCCCCCTGGCCTTCGGGCCTCTCGTCGATCCCGGTAACGGGGCGTACTACACGCAGGTCTATGACATCTCAGCGGACGGCAGCTCGTACGTCGGGATCCTGAGCGACGGGCGTGCGGCCTACGTGTACCAGGGCGACCTGTTCATCCAGACCGGCGGCAGCGCGGCTGCAGCGATTACGCCGGACGGCTCGATGGCGGTCGGCGGCCCCGCCGGTGGCCCACCCATGCAGTGGCTCGCGGCGGATGCCTCGAACGGCAACATCGCGGGCACCGTCTACGACAGTCCCCACGCCGGTTCCGCCGGCAGTTTCGCCTACGGCGTGAACCGCGACGGCACGGTCCTGAACATCGTGCAGGGCGGGGTCTCGTCCGCGGTGCTGACACCGAGCGGAATTCGTCGTGCGAACGACGCGTTCATCGCACAGTTCCCGACCGGTGCCTTTGCCGGTGCGAACCGTGGCATCGCGGTCGACGCTCCGGTTCAGGTGGTGCTGGGCAACTCACAGGGCGTGTACACGACGAACGCGTTCCGGTGGAATTACGAGACCGATGACGTCTCGCCTCTGAACATCCCGGCCGGCGGCACTTCGGTGACGGTCGGCGGGAGCGCGTCCAGCTCGAACATCTCCTACGACGGCTCGATCGTCGGTGGGGCGGCTCGTGTGCCGAGCATCGCTCCGCTGGATGTGCCGATCTACTGGGACGCGAGCGGCGAAGCGCACGTGATCCCCGGCGTCGGTGGGCGACTGATGGGCACGATGAACGCGGTGAATTACACCGGAACCTTCGGCGGCGGCAACCTGTTTGGTGCCGGTCTGCCGAACCACGCGTTCCTTTATGACTTTGCCAACGACATCACCTACGACCTCAATGACCTGTTCGCGGAGGTCATCCCCGACGGATGGCTGCTGACGCACACGACGGACATCTCCGACGACGGCTCGAAGATCTTCGCGCGGGCGCTGGCTCCGGACGGTACCGCTCGCTTCGTGGAACTCACCGGGGTCGTTCCTGCCCCCGCGACCGCGATACTGCTCGGGTTGGCGGGCGTTGGCGCTGCGCGTCGTCGCCGCTGAGCGAGCCGGTGCGACCGATCGCTGCAGGGCCCCGCGGACGCGGGGCTCTGTTTGCTTTTGGAGAGTGCGTCGGGCATCACAGAGCGGGGCGTGGGCGGCTATCCTCCGCCCATGGCCTCTTCCGATTCCAAAGCCGCCAAGGTTGACCCGCGATCGATCGGATCGCCCAAGGGCACACGCGATTTCTACCCCGAGGACCTGCTGCGCCGGCGGTACATCACCGAGGTGTGGCGGGCGGTCTCGATCCGGCACGGGTTCGAGGAGATCGACGGGCCGACCTTCGAGCACTCGGAGCTCTACGCGGTCAAGAGCGGCGAGGGGATCTTGGGCGAGCTGTTCCAGGCATTCAGCGGCAAGGCCGACGACGAGCGCGAACAGGTGCGGGAGACGGGCAACGCCCCGTTCGCGCTGAGGCCGGAGTTCACGCCGACGCTGGCGCGAATGTACGCGGCGAAGGCGAAACAGCTGCCCAAGCCGGTGCGCTGGTTCTGCGTGCCGAACTTCTTCCGAGCCGAGAAGCCGCAGCGCGGGCGGCTGCGCGAGTTCATGCAGTGGAACGTGGATGTGATCGGGGGCGAGGAGCACGAGGCGGTCGCGCACGATGCCGAGATCATCGGCACGCTTGTTGCGGCGATGCGGACACTCGGACTCCGATCGGAGCACTCCCGTGTGCACTTCAGTTCCCGGCACGGCATCGACAACCTGTTCAGCGCTCTCGGTGTCGATCCTGCCGACCGCGATTCATGGCTCCAGCTCCTCGACGAGGCCAAGAAGATCGGACCGATCGGCTACCTCCAGCGCGCGCACGCACTGCCCGGCGGTGCGGATCTCGGGAAGAAACTCTCTCGCCTGCTGCTCGATGAACCCACAGAAGGCCAAGCGGAAACTGCTTTGAGCGGAGGCGGCGATGTGTCACGCGGGATCCGCGAACTGGGCACCGCGCTGAACCAGAGCGGCGTTGAGGGCTGGCACCGCTTCGATCTGAACATTGTCCGAGGCCTCGCCTACTACACCGGCACTGTCTTCGAACTTATCGCCGAAGGCGAGCGCGCCGTCGCCGGTGGTGGGCGCTACGACAATCTGATCGAACTGTTCGGTGGCCCACCGACTCCCGCGTGCGGCTTCGGCATGGGCGATGTGGTGCTCGGGAACCTGCTCGATGACCACGGGCTGATGCCCGCCGATGGCGCGGCCATGATGGACGCGATCCAGCGGACGGTGTCGGGCGTGAGTCTGCGTCCCGAAGTGTTCGTGGTGTCCGGCGGCGAGGAGCACGACCACCTCGTGCAGCCGCTGCTCGCGAACCTGCGTTCCGGGATCGAGGCGGACGGGTTCGACGGCAAGCCGTGGGACGTGGCGCGGTTCGACGCGACCAGCGGAGGCGTGCGCCCGATGCACGCGCGGACGACGGCGAAGGCGACGCGCAACCTGAAGAAGCTGCTGGCCGATGCCGAGCGCCAGCACGCGCGCTTCGCGGTGGTGATCCACGGCGATGAGAAGGTCCAGCTCAAGGATCTCGACGCTCGCGAGGATGTCGGCGATTTCGCGATCGACCCGTCGGCGCGTGAGGATGCCGACCTGCCGCAGCGCCGGCCTTATGTGGGGCGGGCGATCCGCGATCGCCTCGGCAACTGAAACCAATCTCACCGACTCCGAACGGATCTTCCATGGCCTACATCAGCACGATCAACGAAACCGAAGCGACCGGCAAACTCGCCGAGCTGTACTCGAAGTATGGACGCTCGACCGATGGAGGCCAGCAGGCCGTCGATGACATCCTCAAGACTCACTCGGTCAGCCCGGGCGCGGTCGAGGCGATCGAGGCGCATGTCGGTCTGGCGGTGAGCGCGATGCACACCGAGTCGGCGCTGTCGCGCATCGAGCGCGAGATCATCGGCGTGGTGGTCAGTCTGGTGAACGGCTGCGAGTACTGCCTGAACCACCACGCGAACGCGCTCGACCGCTTGCTGCCCGACGATCGCAAGGCGATCGTGGAACCGCTGGCAACCGACGGCGACACGAGCGGGCTGACCAAACGCGAGGCGGCGATCGCCAAGTACGCGCAGAAACTCACCGTTGATCCCGGTGGCATGACCGGCGGCGATGTCGCCGCTCTGAAGGGCGCCGGGCTCGGCGATCCGGCGGTGCACGATGTGGTGCACGCGACGGCGTACAGTGCGTACGCGAACCGGATCGCGCTCGGGCTGGGTGCGAGCATCCAGGCGGATGTGGATGCGGGAATCGAACTCGGCGTGGGTTGAACCCTCGGGTCACTCGGCGGGTTCGGGTTGCTCTTTGAGTGCTCTGGGCGGCGCGGGGGAATCAGTGGGCTCGCGTCCGCCGGTGATGAGCCGTGCACCGCGCGAGAACGCGAACCAGTTCCAGACCCACTGCAGCATGACGAGCACGCGGTTGCGGAACTCGACGAGGAACATGACGTGGATGAGCCCCCAGAGGACCCACGCGAAGAAGCCGCCGAACTTGAAGCGCCCGATCTCGGCGACGGCCCGAGCCCGACCGATGGTCGCCATCGAGCCCTTGTCCTTGTAGCGGAACGGCGGGCGGTCTGATCGAGGTGTCCCGTTCAGTTCGCGAGCGATGATCCTGCCGACGTGCTCGCCGCCCTGCAGCGCACCCTGCGCAACGCCGGGGACGAGGTCCCCCGAGCCGTTGCGCTGCTTGGCCGCGGCCATGTCGCCGACGACGAATATCTCGGGGAAGCCGGGCACGCTCAGATCCGGCTCGACCGGGACGCGTCCGAGGTCGTCGAGTTCGACGCCGAGGGCCTCGGCCAGCGGGCTGGCCTGCACGCCCGCGGCCCAGAAGACATTGCCGGCTCTGATCGTGTCCTCATCCATCGTGACGATGCCGGGTTTGAGGTCGGTGACGTAGGTGTTCAGGATGACCTCGATGCCGAGCTTCTCGAGGTCGCGCTTGGCGCGGGCGCTCAGCGACGGGTCGAAGGAGCCGAGCAGGCGGTCGCCGCCTTCGATCAGCACGACGCGGGTGGTGCGCGTGTCGATGGCACGGAAGTCGCGCGGGATGGTTTGGGCGGCGATCTCCTTGATCGCGCCGGCGAGCTCGACGCCGGTGGGCCCGCCGCCGACAACAACGAAGGTGAGTTCGGTCCGGCGTGCGGGCTCGGAGTCTTCGTGCTCGGCGCGTTCGAAGGCGAGCAGGATGCGCCGGCGGATCTCGGTGGCGTCGTCGATGGTCTTCAGGCCCGGTGCGACGGCCTGCCAGTCGTCGTGGCCGAAGTAGGAGTGCGTCGCGCCCGCGGCGAGGACAAGGTAGTCGTAGTCCAGGCGGTCGTGGTCGAGGTGCACGGTGCGCGCGCCGGTGTCGATGCCGGTGACCTCATCGAGCAGGACGCGGACGTTGCGCTGGCCTCGGAAGATGCGCCGGATCGGCGAGGCGATATCGGCCGGCGAGAGGCCGGCGGTGGCGACCTGATAGAGCAGCGGCTGGAAGAGGTGGTGGTTGCGCCGGTCGACGACGGTGATGTCGGCATCGGCCTTGCGCAGGGCGCGGGCGGCCTGCATCCCGGCGAAGCCGCAGCCGACGATGACGACCCGCGGTCGGGACGGTCGGGAACTTGAATCGCCTGAGTCGGGCATGGGGGATCGTACGGCGGTGGCCCGGCAAATGTCCGCGAAATGCCGGATCGGGACATCACCGGGCGGGGGTGCTGTGGCATCATGTTGTCCGGTGGATGCGCCATGACCCGGCGCGGAATCGATCTCGGAGGAACCTGCCATGTCTACGCCCATGTCCGTCGCGGCCCGTCTGCTCGCCCGTCTTCTCAACCCGGCTCCCGCCTCGCTCGTCGCCGCGGGCGCGGTCTCGCTCGCGCCGGCGATCGTCGTGGAGGCGCGGGCGAATGAGGAGTGGCAGTTCGCCGGGTGGTCGGACAGCGTCTGGGACGGCGCAATGTTCATGGGCGGCTCGACGCCGGTGACGGCGCGGGACCTGAAGATGTACGCCGAGGTGCTGGGGCTGGACGAGATCCAGATGGACATCATGCGCGACGCGTACGCCGAACTCGACCGGTCCTACAACCGCGAGTGGACGCTGTTCGCCGAGGCGCGCAGCGACCAGCAGCACAAGTTCCGACCGGAAGGCAATTGGGCGGACATGCAGAAGGAGATGATGGGGGTGAAGGCCACGTTCGACCAGAAGGTCGAGCGGCTGGAGGATCAGTTCATCGCGGACCTGCGCCTGGTGCTGACGCCGGCGCAGCTGGAGAAGTGGTCGGCGCTCGAGCGCGAGCAGCGACGCGCCAAGACCTTGGCGAAGTACGCGTCGTACTCGGACGAGAAGGTGGATCTGGTGGCGTGCGTGCAGGCGCTGGAACTGGGCGACGGCGAGCGTGCGGCGCTCGAACCGATCCTCAGCGAGTATCGCGTGCAGATCGACTCGGCGCTCGCCGCGCGCAACCGCAAGGCCGAGACGCTCGGGGCGGAGTACACCAAGACCCAGCAGATGCAGATGGACCTGCAGAACGAGCAGGACCCGACGCTGATGCAGGAGGGCTGGCAGGAGGTGAACCGGCGTCAGGAGGAACTGGTCCCGATGGGGCTCGAGCTGCGCAGGCTCTGCGCGCGGGTGCGCGACATCAATGTGCAGTTCCGCGATCGGATCGAGCGCGAGATCCCGTCGCACCAGATGGAAGCGTTCGAGAAGATGGCACGCCCGAAGGACTCCAACCCGTTCATGTTCGGCGGCTACTCGCGCGTGGACCAGATGTTCCGCATGCTCGAGAACATGGACACGATGATGTCGGGCATGCAGATGCAGGTGGAAGCGTTCGGTGAGGCCGACTCGGAAGAGATGGGCGCGTACCTGCGACGCATGCAGCGTGTGCAGCCGCTGTCGGAGTCGCAGAAGCAGGAGATCGCCTCAATCAAGGCTGACTGGGAAGCCCGTCGCAGCGCCATCCGCGACCGCTACTCGCGCAGTACCGGCGACCAGACCGAACCGGACTTCATCCAACTCCCCACCCCCAAGGGCACGCTCATGCTCCGGCGCGTCTTCGAGGGTGACGACGGCGAGATCATGTACGGCGGCTTCGGCATGTACGGCATGGGCAGCGACGACCCGGAGATGCAGCGCGAGCAGTCGGAACTGGACCAGAAGACGGTCGAGCGCCTGCGCCAGGTGCTGACGATCGAGCAGCGTGGGCTGTTCGCGATGATGTGATCGCATCGCCGCGAGCGTCGGGCTAGCATTCCCGCCGATGCCGGACCCCGACGCCTCCCCCACCGCTGACGCTCCAGCCGTGCCCCCACTCGGCGCGCGGGTTCGCCTCGCGCTGGCGGACATCAAGCTCGCCCACTCCGTGTTCGCGATGCCGTTCGCGCTGCTCGGCGCCGTCATGGTCATCGACCGCGTGCCGTCGGGCGAGCGCTGGCTGTTGCTCGGGCTGATCGTCGTCTGCATGGTCGCGGCGAGGACCTGGGCGATGCTGGTCAACCGGCTGGCCGACCACCGGCTGGACAAGGACAACCCGCGGACCGCCCGGCGGGCGATCGCGTCAGGAGCACTGCGGGTGCGCGACGGATGGTCGCTCGCCCTGCTCAGCGCGGGGCTGTTCCTC
>JANSXG010000096.1 GCA_024743075.1 bacterium
GGACGACTACATCGCGAAACCATTCGAGTTCGAAGAGTTGCTTGCCCGGATCCGCGCGCTGCTCCGGCGTGGCGAGGCGACGGAATCACGCGTCCTCCGGTGCGACGATCTCGAACTCGACCTCTACACGCGCATCGCCAAGCGGGGTGAGGAGACGTTCGAGCTCTCGAACAAAGAGTACGGTCTCCTCGAGTATCTGATGCGGAATCAGAACAGAGTGCTCTCGCGCACGCAGATCGGCGAAAAGGTCTGGGACATGAACTTTGAGCCGTCGAGCAACGTGATCGATGTGTACATCTCGTCCCTGCGCAAGAAGATTGATCGTGGCTTCGAGCGGGAACTGATCCACACCATCAAAGGCGCCGGGTATCGCTTCGGCGTGATGGAGGACGCGGTGGGTGGCTGAATCGGACTCGGCTCAACCGCGCCGTTTGGTTACCCTCCGGCTCCGACTGACGCTCTGGGTGGTCGTCATCGCCTCGGTCGTGCAGCTGACGATCGGTCTGGTCAGCCTGCTGTTTCAGACCAGTGCGATCCGCGCGTTGTACGACGATCAGCTGAAACTGTTCGCGACGGAAGTCATCGACTCGTTGCCGCTCAATCCGGCCGACGTCGATGCGGATCGTTTGCATCAGTTGGCCGAACGCGGCTCGTTGCAGGTGTTCTTCGACCATGTTCGGATCGCGGTCTTCGACCTGGAGGGCAACCCCGTCGCGATCGACCCGCTGCGCCCGCCGCCGGAATCGCCGGTCGCGGTGAAACGGGCCGCGAAACACGGGAACGGCGCGTTCGCGGATTGGGCAGCGGCTCCCAACGGCAACTCGCGCCGATCGGAGTTTTCCAACCGAACCTATGCCATCCCGATCGTCGCGGGGAACGCCGCCCCACCCGGGCTGATCCTCTGGATGGCCACCTCTGACCAGTACGCCTCTCAACGCATCGGGTCCGTGCGCCGAGCCGTCGCGCTGACGACCATCGCCGGCATGCTCGGCACGGCGATCGGCGGCTGGTTCATCGCGGGCATCGCGGTGCGCCCGCTGGACCGACTCCGTTCGGCGGTGCGTGGCCTCTCGCCGAAGCACATGACGCTCGACTCGAACGGCGAAGGGAACGACCCGGAGGTCATGCAACTCCGTGAGGAGCTCGACGCCGCCATGGCGCGAATCGAAACGGGTTACAAGGCGTACGGCCGTTTCATCGCCAATGTTTCCCACGAGCTGAAGACCCCGATTGCCGTCGCGCTCACCGAGTCTCAGGTACTCCTCAACGACAAGACGCTCGACCGGAAGTCGGCCGTGTTCGCCGAGAGCATCGCCGAAGAGATGTCGCGGCTCGGGCGATTGATCGAGAGCTTCCTCACGCTCACCCGAGTGCGCGAGGGACGACTGGAGACAAGCCTGCGCGACTACCCGGTCAACGAACTCGTGATGGACTCCATCGAGCACTGCGCCGCGTTCGCCTCACATCAGGGCTTTCGCTTGAGGCCGACGCTGCTCGAATCCGATCGCGATGTGAACGTCTGTGTCGATCCCGACCTGATGCGCACGGCGATCGACAACCTGATCCGCAACGCCGTCCGATTCACGCAGCGGGACGGAGCCATCGAGATTTCCGTGAGCATCGATGATGGCGGAGCGCACGCGGTCTTCTCTGTTCGGGACTACGGACCCGGAATCCCAGAAGATCTGCTTCCGAAGCTGTTCGATCGCTTCGCCCAGTCCGAATCCGAGGCCCGAGCCGGGCGAGGGGCAGGACTCGGACTCGAAATCGCCCAGGGCATCGCGGAGATCCACGACGGCTCGATTGCAGTGGAGAATCTGGAAGAGGGCTGCATGTTCCGGTTGCGAATCCCCATCGCAAGCGCGTCTGACGAATGCGACGCACCGGATGCCAGCCGAACATGAAAATCTTTTCATGGTTCATTCACTGGGAAATCAACGTTCCGACCCGATCCTTGTCTCGTCATCGAAGCAGTTCGACTCTTTTTCCGGGGGTACAAGCGTTGTGTCGCGTCGGGTTCTCGCAGTCTGTTTTCTGATTATCTCCGTGCTATCGGGGTACATGCGGTTCGGTCGCGAGGCGTCCGACTACTCCGAGGCATTGACAATTATCTTCCTTGTTTCCACAGCGGCCCTTTTGCTAACCGTGCTTCGACTGCTCTTGGAGCACGTCGACCAGATCGGAGCGGCCGTCTCGCGAGAGCACGAGTCGCGATCGGACTGAAGCCTCGGCACGGGCCGCCCGCTCCGAAAACTGAAATTATTCGGACCTTAGCCGACATCTACATGATGATCGGCTTTTCATTTTGCTCTCACCGTGTGGCTAGACCACCCGCGGATGATGTGGATGTTCGCTTCAAACAAAGAACCCGTTCCCGAGAGGAGTGTTCACATGTTCGATCAAGACAAGACACGGAAGCCGACCGGCGCTTTGGCGTTGACCTTCGCAGCACTGGGCGTGTGCGCTTGTGCGTTGAGTTCAATGGGCGCCTGCAGCACGGTCGAAGGGGCCGGCGAGGACATCGAGTATCTCGGCGACTCCATCTCCGACCAGTCTGAAGAGGTTCAGGACGACTGAGCCTTCCTGAGTTCCCCGCGCCCTCCCAAATCGTTCCAAAAACATCCACCCTTTGAAAGGGAATATCATGCTTGCTTGGGCTATTACCTTCTTTATCATCGCGATCATCGCTGCTCTGCTTGGTTTCGGCGGCATCGCCGGTGCGGCTTCTTCGATCGCACAAATCCTGTTCTTCGTGTTCCTGGTGCTCTTCGTGCTTTCGCTGATCTTCGGCGTGGCTCGTCGGGGTGCATCGACGGTGTGAGGACGCTCTTTGGCCTATCATGAAGAAACCTGACCGTCCACTCTGAAAGGAAAGAGCCATGAACAAGTCTCTGAAACACCTCTGTACGACCGGGCCGGCCTCGCTCGCCCTCGGCGCAGCGCTGGCCCTCGGCACGGCATCGATGCTGTCCGGCTGCGAGGATGACTCGGTCGAGGACACCGTCGAGGATGCCGCCGACGAAACAGGCGACGCCATCGATGACGCGGCCGACGCGGTGGACGACGCCATCGACGATGTCGGTGACGGAATCGACGACGCGACGAACTGACCGCACCCTCGGTTCGAAAAACGGCCCGCCGCAGACTTCCCCTCAAGTCTCGGCGGGCTTTTTGCTGCGCGGTGCGTACGCTCTGGGGAGGCAGGCGTGCACCGCGCCGAAGGAGGTCATCGCATGAAAGAGTCCGATTCCCCGTCCACGACTCGGTGTTCCACCTGCCCGATCAACCACCTGCTGTTCGGAGCCGGCGCCCGCACCGCGTTTGGCGACCTCGGCCTCGCGCTGGCGCGGGCCGGCATCGGGTTGTACATGGCGTTCGGTCACGGGTACGGAAAACTCTTCGGGGGCGATGGCCTCGGGCCTTCCGAGGGCTTCGTGAGCGGCGTCGAAGAGTTGGGCTTCCCGGCACCCCTGGTGTTCGCATGGATGGCCGCACTTTCAGAATTTCTGGGTGGTCTGGCGCTCGCCGCCGGACTCTTCACCCGTCCGGCTGCCCTGACGCTGGTCGGAACCATGGCGGTCGCGGCCTTCCTGCAGCACGGCGATGATCCATGGACATCCAGAGGCGGAGCGAGCAAGGAGATGGCGATGCTCTACCTGCTTCCCTGCCTCGGTTTCCTTGCTCTTGGTGGGGGAAGATTCAGCGTCGATTCAGGCCTGCGGAGGGTCCTGTTCTGCAAGCGATGAGGAGCTTTCCGCCTGTGGACAGAGAGCCGAAACGCGATCGCGGGGGCGGATCTGGTCCGAGAAAACGCGCGATGCGGAGCACGGAATACCCATCTATCGGGATGTGAACGCTGCGCTCAATCCGTAGCGATTGCGGAAAGAGTGTGGACAAATCTGTTGCTTCGCGTTCGCCGATTGGTAGTGTTATGCGGAACGCCAGTCCGGGTTCCGTCTGTTTGGAGAGCGATCAATGAGCCGGCGTGCGCGAGGACGCAAAGCGCAGCAGACCAAGTCAGCCAAGAAGGCGATGGATGCCGCACCGGCTGATCAGCCGCCGGGAAGGCCCCTGGTCGGTGTCGGATCCGGCGACCATGCGACCGCGCTCGATTCCAAAGTGCTGGTGCTCAACAAGTTGTATGTCGCGGTCCGAGTGATCTCGGCTCGCCGGGCGTTCAGCATGCTCTTCCGGGATCTGGCCGAGGTCATCCATGTCGAAGACGGTCAGTATCTCAACTACGACTTCGAGTCGTGGGCGGAGATCAGTGCGCTCCGCCGTGAGCTCGGCGAGGGTGGCGAGCACGACTGGGTGAGGGCGGTGCAGTTCGAGATCGCCGTGCCGCGCGTCATCCGCCTGCTCGGCTACGACCGCCTGCCCCGCCAGACGGTCAAGCTCAACCGCCGGAACCTTTTCGCTCGCGACCGGAACCAGTGCCAGTACTGCGGGAACCACTTCCCGACCTCCGAGCTCTCGATCGACCACGTCCATCCGCGCTCGCAGGGCGGCGGCGATTCGTGGACCAATCTCGTCTGCGCTTGCGTCCGCTGCAACGCTCGAAAGGGCGGCAGGACCCCCGGGCAGGCAAAGATGGACTTGATCCGCAAGCCGGTGCAGCCGAAGCGCAACCCGATGATCGCCGTCCGCCTCGGCCAGCAGAAGTACGAGAGCTGGAAAGCCTTCCTGGACAACGCGTACTGGTCGGTCGAACTGCGCTGATATCCTCCGAATTGCTGCCGATCGCTCTGCAGCCGCGAAATCGAACGCATCGGATTCGGAGGAAGTTCCCATGAACAGCCCAACCACCCGCATCGTGGCGCTTGCTTCGGCGATCGCATTCCTCTCGACGCTCCTCGTTGGTATCGGGGGGTGCGCAGCGTCCTACCCGACCGTCGAGGGCCGGATGTCGGCATCCGCGCCGATCAGCGGCTCCCCGGCGATCGCCGTCCGCTCACTCAACGGCGGGATCAAGGTCGTCCGGGGAGACCTGGATGTCATGTCGGTGCAAGCGACCGTTCGCGCACGGAACGCCGATCGGCTGAGCGCTGCGCGGATCCGCACCGAGCAAGTCGATGGTGGCGCGTACGAGGTTTCCGTGGCGTGGCCCGGTGGCAAGCGGCTGAAGAACGAAGGGGCGGATTTTCTGATCACCGTTCCTGCGGCGGCTGAACTGGTGCTCGAGAGTTCCAACGGCGCGTTCGTCGTGGAGGGGCTCGATGCCGCGGTCGCCGCGAGGACATCCAACGGGAGCATCAGCATCATCGGACCGTCCCAATCCGTGGACGCCGTAACCTCCAACGGGACGATCTATCTCGAAGGCGTTACCGGCAGCGTGATCGCACGGAGCAGCAACGGGTGGGTCCGTGCGCTGCTCGCCCCCGAGAACAACGGTCCCGTTCAGATGACGACATCCAACGGCAATCTCACGCTGAGGATCGGCCCCGCGTTCGAAGGTGAAGTCGAGATGTGGACGAGCAACGGGGCGGTTTCGGTGGATGGCTTCACCACCGGCGACTCACCGTCGTTTTTAGAGAGCCGACGAAACTACCTGCGGCTCGGCTTCGGCGACCAGGCCCATCAGTCAAAGCTGCGGACCAGCAACGGCACGGTGACGGTGCGTCCGCTCTGATCAGGGTGCGGAGGCCTACACTCGGCCTATGACTAAACTGCCGACCGCTGATCAGGATCTCTCGCCCGAAGCCGCCGCCGAGCGGGTCGCACCGCTCTTCGAGCGCGCCGACCTCGCCGGAATCGAACTCTGCAATCGGATCGCGATGGCCCCGATGACGCGACGGCTCGCGCCCGACGACCGGGTTCCCTCGCAGGCGGTCGTGGACTATTCCGCGCGCCGGGCCGCCGGCGGCGTGGGCCTGATCATCACCGAGGGCACGCACGTCGACGACAAGCACGCACCGGACTCGGAGAACGTGCCCGGCATCTTTAACGATGAGCAGGCAGCCGGCTGGAAGCGTGTCATTGAGGCGGTCCACAGCGCGGAGAACAACTTCGGCTCGCCGTCGCGGATCGCGGTGCAGCTCTGGCACACCGGTCGTCACGCGATGAACCCGATCGGGCCGTCGGCGATCCCGGTGCAGAAGCGCGATGGCGGGTACAAGGACACGCCGCGTGAAATGACCGAGGCGGACATGGATGAGGTGGTGGCGATCTTTGAGAACGCCGCACGCCTGTCGATCGAGGCGGGCTTCGACTCGATGGAGATCCACGGAGCGCACGGCTACCTGCTCGACTCGTTCCTCTCGCCCGCTTCCAACCAGCGGACCGACGACTACGGCGGCTCGTTCGAGAACCGCATGCGGTTCCCGCTACGGGTCGTTCGCGCGGTGCGCAAAGTGCTCGACGAAGCGGTCGGGCGCGAGTACCCGCTCATGATCCGGTTCAGCCAGTGGCGGATGGAGGACTATTCGGCGTACGCGTACCCTGACCCGGACCACCTCGAGCGCTGGGTGCTGGCGCTCAAAGACGCGGGCGTGGACATCCTCCACGTGTCCACGCGCGACGCCACCGATCCCGGTTTCCCGCACCTGTTCGACACCGATACGGACGACGGGCGACGCACGCTGGCCGGGTGGACGCGGAAACTGTCCGGCGGGATGCCGACCGTGGCGGTCGGGCGCGTGAGCGTGTCGGCATCGATGGACGAGGGCGCTGCGGTGCAGACGACCGATCCGGCCCCCGCCGCGGAACTGATCTCGCGCGGAGAGGCGGACATGATCGCGGTCGGGCGCTCGCTGATCGCGAACCCCCGCTGGTGCGATACCGTGCGTGAGGGTCGGTGGAACGAACTGGTTCCCTACACGCGCGAAATGCTCGAATCGCTCGACGATTAAGCCGTTCGCGAGGCGCGGCCTGCGATCTGCTGGTCGATGCTTCGCAGCGGGACGACGAACGCGGACGACGCCGGGTTCACAACGGCCTGCTGCGCCCCCTGTGCGGGCAGTCCGGCCATCCATGTCGCGATCTTCGACGGAACTACCGGCATGATGATCTTGGGAAGTTCGCGCTGACGGCCTGCGTTCTCGGCGGCGGCCCGTGCTTCGGCTTCGCTGGTGAACAGCATCAGGGCGGGGTTCTGCTCGATGAGCGTGAAGCCCGGCTGGTTCGGACGATTCGGGTCGCGCAACGCGTACCAGCGCTGCAGCGAGAAGAACGCGTCGAGCAGGGCGCGCTGGGCATCGGCGTGTCCGGCGATCTTCGCGCGTTCGGCCAGTGCGTCGAAATCGGGATCGACGAGGTCGGCGTTTCTTGGCCGCTTGGCGTGCACGCGTTCGTAACGCGAGGGGATCGCCTGCAGCACGCTCGCGAGACCGGGCTGGTCGGAGCGGTTGAACTCTACGGCCTGCACGCCCTGCTTCTGCTGCTCGAACAGCCAGGCGAGGGCTTGCTCGGTCGGCATCGTGGCGATCTTCCAGACGAACGGCGAGTTGCGATACGGCTTGGTGTTCACGAGCGATTCAGCGCGGTACTTCGCGCTGAAGAAGAGCAGCATGGGCCCGAGCGGCGACTCGACGGCGTGGGCTTCGGTCTTTTCGGCCTTGCCGCGTTGGAGGATGTGCGTTTCACGCTTGGAGAGCAGCGCCTCCCAGAGAGCCTCGACATCCTTGCTGGAGTGGCCCTTCATCGCCTGCGCAGTGAGGCGGTCGATCTCGTCCTCGCTCACCGGCTCGACTTCGCGGACGGGTGCGGGCTCCTTCTTCGGGACCGCCACGCCCCGCGCGGGGTCACCCGTCTCGACCGGCTGGCTGTGGGTCAACGGCTTGATCGTCCCCGCGGCGCCCGTGAACCGTTCCCGGTTCTCGGTCGGCGATGCGGGGGACGACTGCTGGGGCGCCAGCCATTGGTCGGTCATGTCAGCCTTCTCGGCCTGCGCAGGAGCGCTGGCGTCTTCACTCACCGGCGCGACCGGCGATTCCTGATCCGGCTCGGCGCCTTCGGGCTGACTCTTCTTCTTTCCCTTGAATCGATCGAGCAGTCCCAAGCGGGCCCCCTTGCTATCTCGTGCGTGCCATCGCCGGAGCGGCGATGTCTGATGGATGGTGGCACCGAACGCGCGATGTGTCCACCGACAGAGGCGACCGATTGTGACTCCGTCCGGTAACGCGGATCGCCCGGTCAGTTCCCGCTCAGGCAATCGACCGAACCGAAAATCGTCTCCAGCCGATCGAGCGTCGCCTCTGGAAGCGCCGGCATGCTGATAGATGCCACGTTCTCCTCGATATGAACACCGCTTGAGGTCCCCGAGAGCACCACATCAATGCCCGGTTCGTGCGCGCAGAAGCGGTAACCGGCTTCCATAAGCGTGACGGGTGCCGGGCGACCGGGCTCTGCGGATGCCGGATCGGTCACGAAGGCCAGCGGGTCCAGCGGATCGTCGATCAACGCCCGATCGATCACACCGCGCGACATCGCATCGCCAATCTGCTCGACGAGCTTGGCCGGCTGCGAGAGCGCCGCACGCACCGCGAACATGCACTGGGTGCCGACGCCGAGTTCCTGAGTCCTCGTCAGCAGCCGATGGCGCGCCGACGGGTTGAGCAGATTGAAGCCGATCATCATGACATCGAACGGCTGGCCGTCGTCTTCGAGCAGCCTCGCGAACGCGTCGTGCCCGCGGTCCTTGTCGAAGTACTCACTGGCGGCGAGGAAACGGATCTTGCCCTGCTCGCGCAGCCGCAGCATTGCCGGGACGATCTCGGCCATCGCGAATTCGATCTGGCTCGTCGCGAGCGCGTGGATGTGCAGGATGTCGATGCGGTCGACACCAAGCCGGCTCAGCGACGCCTCGACCCCTTGCACGAAGACGTCAGCGGTCACCGGAGGATCGCCGTCGAACGCCCAGAGCGACTTTTTCGTGGACAGAATCACCTCGTCACGCGACACCGATCGGATGGCCTCGCCGACCGCGCTCTCGGTGCCATAACTCTCGGCGGTGTCGATGTGATTCACGCCCAGTTCGAGCGCCCGGCGCACCACGCTGACGGCGTGGTCGTGCCCGAGGCCTTTGCGCAGGCCCAGTCGCGAGTGCCCGCCGCAGCCGAGACCGGCGATCGAGGTCTTGAGCCCGGTACGCCCGAGCGTGCGCCGGTTGGTGGTCGCGGTCACGACGGTCCACCTTCACTCGGCGCGTCGTCATCGGCCATGAACAGCGCGTGCAGCACCGGGGCGTCGGCGAGGCGCAGGGGGAACGACTCGCCGTGCGGGTTGAACATCGCACGCGTGACACCGTGCTCGGTCAGCGTCCGCATCCACTCGACCGCCTGCGGCACGGCGGTGCGGATCACCGGGACGGTCTTGTCTTCGAGCACGCACCCGATGGCCTGCGCCGTCCGCGCTGCCTGCTGCGTGTCGGTGAACGCGAGCAGGCAGATGGCTTCGGTCTGACCACCCTCGCCCTCCTGAGTGCGCTCGCCCTCCTCGGCCTGATGCACCGTGAACGGCCAGAGCACGGGCTTGTTGGGCTCATCGCGCGAGCCGAGCATGAACCACGACGGCAGGTTCAGCAGCTTCTCGTACACCGCGCGCATCGCGTCTTCGCTGCGACTGGCTTTGGCGTCCTGGACGAGTTGGTCGAATGCCGACATGGTTACGACCACCGCGTCACGTGCCAGTTCTTCTTGCCGCGCCGGATCGCCGCGATCTGGCCGTGGAGCAGGTCCTCGGCCTTCAGCGTGTCGTCCTCGCCGACCTTGCGACCATTGATCGAGATCGCGCCGCCCTTGAGGTGCGTGCGGGCCTCGCTCTTGCTCTTGGCGAGGCTCGTCTCTGCGAGCAGATCGATGAGCGACATACCGCCATCGCCGAGTTGGGCCTTGGCATGCTCCGAACTCGGTGCACTCTCCAGCACTTCGTTGAGCGTGTCGAGATCGAGCGATGCCAGATCCCCCGAGAAAAGCGCCTGCCCCGCGGCCTCGGCCCTCTCCATCGCCTCCTCGCCGTGCAGGATTGTCGTCGCCTCGCGCGCGAGCGTCCGCTGGGCCTCGCGCTTGAACGGCTCTGCGCAATGACGCTCTTCGAGGGCACCGATCTCGTCCTTGCTCAGCAGCGTAAAGATCTTGACGAACTTGATGACATCTTCATCCGCCGCGTTGAGCCAGAACTGGTAGTAGCGGTACGGGCTCGTGCGATCGGCGCTCAGCCAGATCGCGCCGGTCTCGGTCTTGCCGAACTTCTTGCCGTCGGCCTTCACCAGCAGCGGCGCGGTCATGCCGAAGGCCTTGCTCGCGGCGTCCTCATCGTCGCCGGAGTGACGCCGGATCAGGTCGCAGCCGGAGACGATGTTGCCCCACTGGTCGCTGCCCGCGCACTGGAGGGTCACGCCCTCCTCGCGGTACAGGTGCAGAAAGTCCTGCGCCTGGAGCAGGACGTAGCTGAACTCGGTGTAACTGATCCCCTGGTCGCGCCCCTCGAGCCGGTTCTTCACCGAGTCGCGCTGGATCATCTGGTTCACCGAGAAGTGCTTGCCGATGTCGCGCAGCGCTTCGAGCCAGCTGATCTTCTCGATCCAGTCGATGTTGTTCACCAGACGCGCGGCATTGGGCGACCCGGAATCCACATCGAACAGCGAGCGGTAGATCCGGCACTGGGCCTCGACGTTGCCCATGATCTCGTCGCGCGTGCGCAGCGACCGCTCGGCCTCCTTGCCCGACGGGTCACCGATCAAGCCGGTCGCACCGCCCGCGAGGATGTACGGCGTGTGCCCGGCCATCTGGAACCGCTTGAGCAGCATCAGCGGCACGAGGTTGCCGATGGTCAGGCTCGGGGCGGTCGGGTCGAGGCCGCAGTACAGCTTGCGTGGCGTGCGCAGGTGCTCCGTCAGGCCCGGCTCATCGGTGCACTGGTAGAGCTGGCCGCGAAAGCGGAGATCGTCGAGAAACGCCTGAGAATCGAGGGATTGGGTCGCGTTCGCGCTCATACCGGGAGGATACCAAAGCCGCCGCACGAGCCGGCCGGTGGCACCCGTCCGGGCCGATCAGTCCTCGATGGAGACGGTCGAGACCTCGACCTCGCCCTGAAGCGGTGTCGGCTCCGCACCCGCGTTCAGGCGCATCGCCAGTTCTTCGGCCTGGGTAAAGGTCATGGTGCCGGTTGTGAGCGAGCCCTTGCTGACCGGGCCGCTGACGCGCGGCGCACAGATCACCCAGCCGTCGACGACCGCGGCGATGGCGGAGCCCTTGTTCCCGGAGGTCAAACGACGCAGCGCCTCGGTCCCGGGCCCGTTGAGAGCGAAGTCCACCGTCGGGCGCGTGAACTTGTCGAAGTTCACCTCGGCGTTCGAGACCGCGAACCCCGGCGCGAAACCCGCACAGGCACGCTTCGAGCCGGTGTTGTGCACCAGCAGGTAGTAGGTATTCATGTAGCGTGACACCACAAGGCCGCTGGAGCGCGACTCGTAGGGCGGCAGGTTGATCTTCGGCGAGGGAACGCTCCGACCGACCTCGCGGAAGGTGGTCGCGTCGACCATCGGGATCCAGCGGAACTGGTCCGAGTCACTGGCCGGCTCGTCCACCGCGCTGCGGACTACGCCGATCAGCGGGTCCGACGGGTCGACCGCGACAAAGAACTCGAGTTCCGCCGCCTCGGCGAGACCGCTGGCGGACTCGATCGGATCGCGGTTGTAGATCCGCTCCACCTGGTCGATGCCGGCTTGTGCCGCGGCCTGCTCGGCCTGCGTCAGCCCGTCCCACGAGGAGCCGGAGGAATAGCCGCTCGAAGAGCAGCCGATGAGCCCGCCGGCAACGGCAAGGAGCGAAGCGGAAAGGTAAGCACGATAGCGAAGTGTCCTGGTCATACCCGAAGGCTCACTTTCAACCCGCCCGATGCGGAAGCGAAAGCGCGTCAAACCGGCACCGACCCTGCCGATTGTGACGGCTGGGCAAGGCCGTTTCGGTCGTGACTGCGTTGCTCAAACGTTGAAGTACTTCGCCTCGGGATGATGGACCACGAACGCGCTGGTGGACTGCTCGGGGTCGATCTGCCAGTTCTCGGTCAGTTCGCAGCCGATCCGGCCCGGCTCAAGCAGTCGCCAGAGGATCTCCTGGTCGCTCATGTCTGGGCAGGCCGGGTAGCCGGGCGAGTAGCGCGAGCCTCGGTACTTCTGTCGGAACAGGTCCTTGATCTTCGGTGAGTCCTCGTTGCCGATGCCCAGTTCGGTGCGCATCCGCTTGTGCCAGAGCTCGGCCAGCGCCTCGGCGGTCTCCACGCCCATGCCGTGCATGTAGAGGTACGCCGCGTAGTCGTTGGCCTCGAACAGTTTCTTGGCCTCTTCGCTGACACGCGGGCCCATCGTGACGCAGGTGAAGCCGATCACGTCCTTCTCGCGGGACTCGACCGAACGGAAGAAGTCGCTGATGCAGAGCTGCTTCTTGCCGTCCTGTCGCGGGAAGGTGAACTTCTCGATCACCTTGTCGTGGTCGTTCGGGTCATAGATCCGCAGATCATCGCCATCGGACTGGCAGGGCCAGTAGCCGTACACCAGCTTCGGCTCAAGGATCTTCTCCTCGCGCAGGCGCACCTTCAGGTCCTCGAAGATCGGGTAGACCTTGTCCTCAAGCATCGCCTGGTACTCGGCGTCGGACAGCGACCCCTTCTTGAACTGCCACTGGCCCCGGAACAGCGCAACGGGGTTGATGAACGGGTAGATCTCGTCGAGATCCAGCCCCTCGATCACGCGGCTGCCGTAGAACGGAGCGACGGGCACCTTCACATCACGCTCGACATCAGAACGCAGCTTCTCCGCCGTCGCGGCCCTGCCGTCCGATCCCTTGTTCGCGACGAACTCGTCCTGCTGCTTTGCCTTTTCGGCGCGGGATCGAGCGACGACTTCCTCCGCCTCGCCACGCTTCTTCAGCCGCTCGGCGACTTCCTCGTGAAGCACATCGGTCTTGCCACCCACGATGTGGTCCATCGTGCGCAGCCCCGCGAACGCGTCGCGTCCATAGAACAGTTCGCCCTTGTACACACCCTTCAGATGCCCCTCGCAGTAGTGGCGCGTCAGCGCCGCTCCACCGAGGACAACGGGAACCTTGATGTCCCGATCGTTCATTTCCTTGAGGTTCTCTTCCATGATCGTCACCGACTTGACCAACAGACCGGAAAGCCCGATCGCGTCGGCCTTAGTCTCCAGCCATTTGTCGATGATCGAGTTGATCGGCTGCTTGATGCCTATGTTGTAGACCGTGTAGCCGTTGTTGCTCAGGATGATGTCAACGAGGTTCTTACCGATGTCGTGCACATCGCCCTTGACCGTCGCGAGCACGATCTTGCCCGCGCTGTTTGA
>JANSXG010000157.1 GCA_024743075.1 bacterium
CTCGCCGCGCTCGGCGAGCACGCGCGAGGTGGCGGCGACGGTCATGGTGTGTTCACGGAACTGTCCGAGCTCGCCGAGGGTCCAGCCGAACATCGGGACGAGGTTGCCGTCGTCGTCGTAGGCGGTGGGGTACTCGTTGGCGAGGTTGGGCGCTTCGAGTGAGGCGAGGAAGTCGTCGAGGAGGGCCCGTTCGAGGACGAGTTCGGCAGCGCGCCGGGCGTCGATCGCCTGCAGAGCGATCTTCTCGGCATCGATATCGTCCGAATCCGGTTCGGCGGCGATCGCGTAGAAGTTGAGCGAGCGGCTCTGGGTCTGCTGGTAGCGCTCGTCGGAGATGATCTCGTCGGCGAGGATGTCGATCTGCTCATCGAGTTCGGCCAGCGCCTCGATCAGCTGGGGGTAGCGGCTGGGCTGGTCGGGGTCGGGCTGACCACGCTGGGCCAGTTCGAGGGCTTTGGCGTGGACGGTGGGGTCCACCGAGGGCTTGGCGATGAGGACGCTGACGATGACCCAGACGGCCCCGACGAGCACCACGAGCCCGAGGGTCAGCGCGATGCGGAGGAGCTTCGAGCGTTTCTTCGGCGGCGGCGGGGGAACTTCGGTCATCATGGGGAGGTATCCGGAGGGAGGTTGGTGTGTCGGTGGGATGCCGCGGGGGCGGGGTTGTGTGGGCCCATGGGGGCGATATCGCCGATCTGCTGAGCATGGGGCTTCTCCGCAAATCGAGCAAGTGGGCTGTGAGGCTCGCAGCCGCCGCACCGATGTCCTGCGGGATCGCGGTCACCTACGCCGCGCCGATCGTGGATCTCGGCGCGCTGCCCGCGTTCGCTCCGCGGATCTCGCCGGCCGGCGAGGTGCTCGGAGCGATGCACGCCGACGGGATTGCGCCGCGACTGGTGCGCTGGGACTCGCCGCTGAGCGCCCCTGAGACTCTCGCGACGCCCGAGTGGCTGGCGCCGACGCGTCTGGCGATCGGGGCGGACGGGATGCTGGTGCTGTCAGCGTGGGACACGCGTGAGGCGTGGCGAGAGTTGCCGTACCTGTATGGGGCGGATGGTGGGCTGGTCGAACTGCCGCACGAGGGGAAGTTTGCGGGTGAGGTGTCGCTCCCGGCGATTGCGATGGGCGCGGACGGGCTGGTGTACGGGTTCGGGCGTCTTCAGAGCGAGGACCAGCCGGTGGTGTACGGCGCGTCGGACGAATTGCCGGTGCCGGTGGCGTCGCCGATGGCGGGCGCGCGGGTGGAGTCGGGGTTCGTGGACGCGGCCGGCGGTCTGGTGATGAGCGTGTCGGCGGACGGGGTGGGGCCGGCGCGGACGAAGCGACTGGCGGGGGAGCAGTGGGTCGACCTTGGTGATCCGAGCCCGACGGGGGAAGACGGCTGGATGGTCGCGCGGGCCTGCGAGCCGGGCGGTGTGATGGTGGGGGCCGGAGCTGCGAGTCTCGGCGCGCCGATGGAGCCGGTGCTGGTGTCGCCGGGCGGCGGGATCGAGTCGTTGGGGCTGCTGGACGGGTGGATCGGCGCGGAGGCGCTGGCGGTGAGCGCTTCGGGCTGGGTGGTCGGTGAGGCGACGGTGTTCGACGAGGCGATGTTCGAGCTGCGCGGGCAGGCGTTCGCGTGGCACGAGACGGTGGGGCTCATCGAACTGGAGGGCGAGGGAGGCTGGACGCTGCTGAGCGCGACGGGGATCAGCGATGACGGCTGGGTGGTCGGGGTGGGTGTGCTGGACGGAGTGGAGCGGGCGTACGCGATGCGGATTCCGTCGCCGCCGGGGCTGCTGGTGCTCGGTCTTTGCGCTGTGCGCTCGCGCCGGCGCGTATGATCGGCGCCGATGAGCGATGTGACGACAACGAGGGTGCCGGAGGCGCTGCGCTGCGAGCTGCTGACGGTTGAGGGTGCGCGGTTCGAGGCGCCGAGCGGCGTGCTGCGCCTTTCGATGCGGTTCGATGAGGAAGAGCCGGTGGTGGAGACCGTGCAGTTTCCGGGCGGGCCGTTTGAACTGGACGACGATCAGGTTCGCGTGATCGAGCGCCTGGGGCTGATGCTCGCGGCGGTGGCGTCGACGAGTTATTTCAAGGCGCGGCTGGCGCGGATGGTGCGCGTGGAGGGGGCGGTCGGTGAGCGTGGTCGGGCGCTGATCGAGGGGGTGTTTGCGCAGGGGCTCGCGGAGTTCGCGTATCGGAACGGGCTGGGTGCGATCGCGCCGGGGTTCGAGTTCGCGGGCACGGCCCTGCCGGAGTTGGAGGGCGGGGCGTCGGGATCGGGCTGGCTGGTGGCGCTGGGCGGCGGTAAGGACTCGGTGGTGGCGCTGGAGATGCTGCGCGAGGCGGAGGAGGCGGCGACGGCGGTGTGCGTGGGCGGGTACGAGCCGGTGCGGGCCTGCGCGGAAGCGTCGGGGGTGGAACTGGTGGAGATCGAGCGCCGGCTCGCGCCGGAACTGGCGGCGTGGAATCAGGCCGGAGCGCCGAACGGGCATGTGCCGGTGACGGCGATCAACTCGCTGATCCTGCTGATCCAGGCGGTGCTGCGCGGCGCGCAGGGCGTGGTGATGGCCAACGAGCGGTCGGCGGAGGAGCCGACGGTGCAGGATGAGGCGCTTGGCGCGGTAAACCACCAGTACAGCAAATCGCTGGCGTTCGAGCGCGCGCTGCGGGCGTGGCTGGAGGAGGAGCGGATCGGGCTGGAGTATTTCTCGGTGCTGCGTCCGTGGAGCGAACTGGCGATCTGTCGGCGGTTCGCCGGGCTGCCGGCGTATCACGGCGCGTTCGTGAGCTGCAACGCGGCGTATCGACGGGATGTCGACCGGCGATCGGCGAGGTGGTGCGGGGACTGTGCGAAGTGCCGGTTTGTGTTCCTCGGGCTGGCGCCGTTCATGGGCCCGGAGGAGTTGGTTGCGATCTTCGGGAGCGACATGCTGCGCGATGAGTCGCAGGCGGATGGGTTTGCGGCGCTCCTGAGCCCGGAGGCGAAGCCGTTTGAGTGCGTGGGGACGCGTGCGGAGGTGCGTGCGGCGTTCGGGCTGCTGCTGGCGCAGGAGAAATGGCGCGATGCGCCGGTGGTGCGAAGCGTGGCGGAGCGGTTCGGGATCACACCGTTCAAGTTCGAGCACGCGAAAGCGGTGCTGGAGCCGTCGAGCGAGCACCTGATCCCCGACGGGATCGCGATGCGGGTCGGTGTGCCCCGGTCGTCGCTGCGCTGAGAGCGGCACACGAGTCGATCAGGGGAGCGGGTCGGTCCAGTTGGGCTGGATGTCCTCGTGGGCGCGCACGGAGTTGTCGAACATCACGGCGTGGAACGATTCGCTGGCGTGAACACGCCCGAGACGGTTGGCGACGTGGTCCGGGTCGCGGAAGTCGATAACGGAGGTGGTTCGGGTCGGCGGCGGCGCGCCATCGGCGACGGGGGCGATGGCCGAATCCGTGTAGAGAGGCGTGCGGCTGGCAGCGCGCACACGATCGAAGCGGATCTGGGCGATCTCGCTGTCGAAGTTGGCCTTGTCGCCGGGCTGGCCTGCGTAGCCGGTGACGTTGATGGCGTAGGTGCGGGTGAGGTCGGCGGGTTCGAGGGCGTCGGTGGTGGGGCAGACGAGGAACGACTCTTCGTGGTACAGGTCGCCGGGGCCGTCGCCGACGCGCTCGGAATCCTGCAGGAGGACGATGGCCCAGTAGGGGTCGCGCCCCCACGGTACGCCGAGGGCTGGGGTGAGTCCGTCATTGGAGGTCGCGTAGGCGCGGGTAAGCAGGCCCATCTGGCGGAGATTGCCGGTGCAGACGGCGGCGCGGGCGGCGTTGCGCGAGCGCGAGAGGGCGGGCAGAAGCACCGAGACGAGGATCGCGATCACGGCCACAACGACGAGCAGTTCGATCAGCGTGAACGCGCGGGCCCGGGGTGTGAATGATGGTCTGTTGCTCGCTGCGGCCATGATCGGTCGGGAGGGTTTGGGGGATCGGGATGCGGTAGCATGGCCCCGATGCAGGACGGAGCCTCGCAAGCGTACGCCGCGGATCAGCAGGATGAACTGGATGCGCGGATTCTGGGCGTGGTTCGCCAGTATTGGGGCTTTGACGGGCTGCGTCCGATCCAGCGGGTGGCGATCCGGGCCGGGCTGGGGACGCGTGATTCGCTGGTGATCATGCCGACTGGCGGCGGCAAGTCGCTGTGTTACCAGGTGCCGCCACTGATCGACGATTCGGCGGAGGGGAAGCCCCGGACGGATGTGGTGGTTTCCCCGCTGATCGCTCTGATGGAAGATCAGGTGTCCGGTCTGCGCGCGAACGGCGTGCCGGCTTCGGCGCTGCACAGCGGGCTGGACGAGAAGCAGCAGGCGAAGGTGGAGGCGGACCTGAAGGCGGGGCGGTTGCGCCTGCTGTACGTGTCGCCGGAGCGTCTGGGTTCGTCGCACCTTGTGCGCCTGCTGTCGGGCGTGCGGATCGGCGCGATCGTGGTGGATGAGGCGCACTGCATCAGCCAGTGGGGGCACGACTTTCGGCCCGAGTACCGGGCGCTGAGTTCGCTGCGCCGGCGATACCCGGAAGCGAGTCTGCACGCGTTCACGGCGACGGCGACGCCTCGTGTGCGCGACGACATCGTCGAACAGCTGAAACTGCAGAACCCGGAGGTGCTGGTCGGCAACTTCGACCGGCCGAACCTGACCTACCGGGTGCTCCCGAAAGATTCAGCGCGGAAGCAGGTGCTGGAGATCATCGAGCGTCATCGGGGCGAGGCGGTGATCGTGTACTGCCTGAGCCGGAAGGCGACCGAGCGCACGGCGGACGCGATGAAGGCTGCCGGAGTGAAGGCCGCGGCGTATCACGCGGGGTTGTCGGCGTCGCAGCGGTCGAAGATCCAGTCGCGGTTCATGGCCGAGAAGATCGACGTGATCGTGGCGACGGTGGCGTTCGGGATGGGTGTGGACCGCGGCGATGTGCGCGCGGTGGTGCACATGGACCTGCCCAAGAGTCTGGAGCACTACCAGCAGGAGGCGGGTCGGGCAGGGCGCGACGGGCTGAGCGCCGAGTGCGTGCTGCTGTACTCGCCGGCGGACATCGCCAAGTGGAAGTCGCTGATGGAGCGGTCGGCGGCGGAGGCGGGGTTGTCGCGCGAGCAGCTGGAGCCGCAGTTCGAACTGCTGAGGCACATGCAGCGGTACGCCGGGTCGATGAGCTGCCGGCACAAGGCGCTGGTGGAGTACTTCGGTCAGGAGTACGCGTTGCCGGAAGATGCGACGGGCGACGGCTGCGGCGCGTGCGATGTGTGCCTCGGCGAGTTTGAGGCGATCGCCGATTCGGCGCAGGTGATCAAGAAGGCGCTGTCGTGCGTGGCGCGGATCGAGCGTCACGCGGGACGGGCGTACGGGGCGAACCACATCATCGGTGTGCTGCGCGGGCGACGGACGGCGGAGATTGAGTCGCGCGGGCACGACTCGCTCAGCACCTTCGGGCTGCTCAAGGAGTTCTCGGCCAAGGCGCTGGGGTCGATCATGGACCAACTCGAGGACCGGGGGCTGATTGAGCGGGCCCCGGGGGAGTACCCGGTGATCACGCTGACCGAGGCGGGGGTTGAGGCCCTCCGGGCACCGGAAGAGCAACTGCCGACGCTGTACCGCTCGCGGGTGGCGAAGCGCAGCGAGTCGGGCGATGGCGACTGGACCGGTGTGGACCGGGAGCTGTTCGAGTCGCTGCGAGAACTGCGAAGGGACCTGGCCTCGGAGCGGAACGTGCCGGCGTACGTGGTGTTCGGCGACCGGACGCTGCGCGAACTGGCCCGGCTCAAGCCGTCTTCTCCCCACGAGCTGCTGGGGGTCCACGGCGTGGGTCGCAAGAAGCTCGACGAGTACGGCGGGATCATCATCGATCACATCTGGGCGTTCACAAACGGCTCCACCGGTTCCGGGGCGTCGCGCAGCCAAGAGCGGCGCGACACAGCCTTCGAGATGTTCGATTCCGGCGCGGGGCTGGAGGAAGTGGCCCAGGAGATCGGGCGGACGCGCGAGTCGACGCGCCAACTGCTCGAAGCGTGGATCGAGTCGCGCCGGCCGGAGCAGATCGCGGCGTGGGTCGAGCCGAAGGTGTACGCGGCGATCGAGCAGGCGGCGGAAGCGGAGGGCCCGGGTCGGGTGTCGCGCATCTGCCGCGCGGTGGCGGGGCGCGCGAGCGTGGACGAGGTTTCGGCGACGCTTGCGCACCTGCGCGTGCGCGCGGAGGCGTGATCGGCGCGCTGCGCACGAAATATTTGCAAAGCGCGATCGCAGCGATTCAGTCGCGCCCGGATCGCGTCGATACCTCGGCCATCAGGTGGAACGCACACGCCCCGGCCATGGCGCACGACTCTCGCGCGATGCGCGGGGCGTGTGGCTTTTTGAGCGGTGACGCACGGCTCAGCTGTCGGCGCCAATCACTCTCGCGAGCTGACGGGTGTCGGCGTACTGCTGGTAGTGCGAGATCTTGCCGCCCTTGAGGCGCATGACGTGAGCGACCGGGGCGTCCAGCGATTGGCCGGTGATTTTCGAGGTCCCGGTGTAGCGACCGAGCATGATGACGGTGTCGCCGGCATCGATGATCTCGCCGACATGCACCGTGAAGCCGTCGAACTCGTGCACGCAGCGGGCGAAAATGCCCTGCGCGACCGCGTCGGGCCCAATGTAGGGGTTGCCGTCCGCCCACGGGTTGCCCTCGGCCTGGCGCCACTCGATGTCGGGGCTCATGCAGGCCAACGCGCCGGGCAGGTCGCCGGCGGCGAAGGCGTCGTAGAGGCGTTGAACGACTTGGACGTTGGCTGACGGCATCGGCTGCTCCTGATTTCCCATGATTTGGATCTGGATCCTAGCGGTGAACGGCTCCGGCGGCCGGGTGCGCGGGGTAGGATCCGGTCCCGAACCCCATCAGGAGACCCGACGATGTCCATGACTGTGAACGCCTACGCCGCGAAGGAAGCCGGCGGCAAGCTCGAACCGTTTCAATACGAACTCGATGAGCCGGGGCACGGCGAGGTGATCGTGAAGGTGACGCACTGCGGCATCTGCCACAGCGACCTGTCGATGCTGAACAACGAGTGGGGGATGACCGAGTACCCCTTCGTGCCTGGGCACGAGGCAGCGGGGACGGTCGAGAAGATCGGGCCCGGCGTGACAAACCTGAAGGTCGGCGACCGCGTGGGGGTCGGGTGGCACAGCGGGTCGTGCCGCGAGTGCTCGCAGTGCCTGTCGGGCGACCACAACCTGTGCCCGCAGGGCGAGGGGACGATCGTCGGACGCCACGGCGGGTTCGCCGACCGGGTGAAGGCCCAGGCGGCTTTCGCGGTCA
>JANSXG010000198.1 GCA_024743075.1 bacterium
TCCCCTTGCGGGAGAGGGCCGGGGTGAGGGGTTCGCACCGTAGGTGCGACGGCCGGCCGTTTCAGTTCCGCCTACCCTCCCCAACCATGGCCCTGCTCCTCTTCTATCTCGCGATCGCCATCGGCGTCTCGTTCCTCTGCTCCCTCCTCGAGGCGTCGCTGCTCAGCATCCCGCGATCCCACATCGCCGTCATGGCCGAGCGCGGCAGCCACGCCGGCCAACGCCTCCAGGTCATGAAGGACGATGTCGACCGCCCCCTCGCCGCCATCCTCACCCTCAACACCTTCGCCCACACCTTGGGCGCCGCCGGCGTCGGCGCCCAGTCCGCCGTCATCTGGGGCGAGGCCTGGGTCGGCGTCGTCGGCGTCGTCGTCACCCTCGCCATCCTCATCTTCTCCGAGATCATCCCCAAGACCCTCGGCGCGGTGCACGCCAAGCGCCTCGCCGCCTTCACCGCCTGGACCGTCCACTGGATGATCCTCATCCTCTACCCCATCGTCGTCGCCTGCGACCGCATCTCCAAGCTCCTCGCCGGACGCAAGATGCACGCCCCGATCATCAGCCGCGAGGAGATGCACAGCCTCGCCCAACTCGCCCACGAAGAGGGCGCGCTCGACCAGAACGAGGCCCGCATCCTCCGCAACCTGATCGCCCTGCGCGAAGCTACCGTCGAACAGGTCATGACCCCGCGCACCGTCGCCTTCACCCTCCCCGCCGGCCAGACCGTCGCCCAGACCATGAGCGCCGAGCCGCCGCGCTTCGCGCGCGTTCCCATCACCGGCGACTCCATCGACGACATCAGGGGCCTCGTCCACCGCCACGCCCTCTTCACCGCGATGGCCGAAGAGCGCCAAGACGCCACCCTCGAAGAGATCGCCCGCCCGGCCCACATCGTCCCCGAGTCCGCCAAACTCTCGACCGTCCTTCAGCAGTTCATCGAGCGCCGCGACCACCTGTTCATCGTCGTCGACGAGTACGGCAGCAAGGTCGGCATCGTCACCCTCGAAGACGTCCTCGAAACCCTCCTCGGCGTCGAGATCGTCGACGAAACCGACTCCGTCGAGGACATGCAGAAACTCGCCAAGCAGCTGCTCGACGCAAGGCGCGAACCCCGCACGCAGTGACCGCGGAAGATCGGGTGGCTTCGCCTCCCTCTCCCCTTGCGGGAGAGGGCCGGGGTGAGGGGTTCGCACCGAAGGTGCGACGCTTGGACCCTCCATCCCATTGGGTGGCGTGGTCTCGACCGACGGAGTTGGGCGAGCCCACGTCGACACAAAGCGCGAGCGGCTCCCCGTGGGCTACGCTTCGCGTAGACCACGCCACCCGCCGGCTCCATCGACGGCCGGTCGCGCTCCTCAGTCCCAGACGATGTGCCAAACCCGATGACTATCCGGGACGTGCAGGAGATCCACAGGCACGATCTGGTCCGCTTCAATGACCCCGTCCGCGCCGAACTCCCGCGCGAACCGCTCAAAGCGTTCCTTTGGTTGCTCGGTGACCGCGACGACGCCGGTGGCCGTCCCAGGGTCGCCGGCAGCCATCAGCATGTACAAGATGGTCCCCGGTAGTTCCTCTTCGAGCCGATCGAGCGCAGATCGGAACGCGTCGAGGCCCGGGTGCACCATGAGATTGGGCATCAGTTCGTCCTCCGATCGAACCTGACCGAAGAACTCTCGAATCGTCATGACGCCCTCGCGTCCACACGTGATCCCGCTCATCCGCTCGATCATCGAGTGATACAACTCGCCGATCCGTCCCTGCCATCGGCCGCACAGCTCGATCTCAACCCTGCGGAAGTCGTTGAGGAGAAGCACCGACCACTTATGGTTCGCTTCGAGGACGGATGAGCACATCCTGATCGCCTCCCAAGGGATCTTCGTGACTTCTCCATCCGCGGCGATGATCAGCGACTTCGGTGTGAAGTAAAACGTCGACTCGTATCCGCCATAGACCAACTCGCCGGGGTCCAGCGACAATCCGGCGATCTCGGCGCCGTGAAGAAACACCTCGACTCCCTCATGACCGTCGCGAGCCTCTTGATCGAAGCACCGGATGATCGATAAAGCGATTCCTGTCGTGTCGGTCATCGCTCACCCTCCCGCCAGCAAAGGGATCCACCATGAAGCGTGCACCCGTCATCGGATCACTGAGGATACGACACGAGCAGAGACCGCGGCCGCCGCTCAAAGCGACTATGCCTGTCGCTCGCTGCCTAGCCGCTTTACCTCAGACGGCCGGTGTGAGCGGGCCACACCGACGGTGCGACGATCGGACGCCGCTGTCATTCGGGTGCCGTGGACTCGGCCGACAACCTCATGCGCCCTGAAACGGTCTGTACCGCGGTAGGCTCGGCGCAGCTGTGACGGCTTCTCGTTGGCTACGCCATCCGCCGTGCTTGTAGCAGATTGCACTTGCACACGTCTAGATTGGGCTTTCACATTGCGCGAGAGGTGATATGTTCTTAGAGAATGGCCCGGCAGCGTCGCCGGGTTAACGTGAAAATGGGAAAGTTCGCTTGATAAGCAATCACCGAAACTTGTTCCCTGCAGTCCAAGGAGGTAAATCTATGAAAAGTACGCGCACGACGATCTTGGTATCGCTCATGGTCATCATGTCCGCGATGCTTGTCACAGTCCATCCCGTCGCTCCGGCGCATGCCGCCACCAGCACAGTGTCTGTGGCGGGCGTAGCCACCGTGGGCCCCGTTCCGGCAGATCCCGTGCCGCACGATCCAGCATGTTACAACGCATGCTGGCAGCAACTTCAAGACGATCTGGACAACGCCAGCGATACCATCGATGACCTTCGCGACCAAGCCGACGCCGCCGACGACGAGGCCGCGGGCTACGAAGCCTGTGCCGACGCCGCCCTCGAAGACTACATCGACTGCCGAGCCAGTGCAGAGTTTCCCAGCACTTGCGACCACTACTTCGATACGTTCACGGATTGCGCACGAACCGCCGCAGACCTGAGGGCTACAGCACGCGCCTTGCGTGCAGTCGCTGATTGGATCGAAGACACTATCTACGATTCCTACGCCGACTGCCTCTCGGCTTGCGATGGAGACCCTGTCTAAGAATTGACCTTGTCACCCGATGGCCACTCGCCGGCTCTTCCTGAGAGAGCCGGTTTTTTTTATACCGTTGTCGAGCTCGTGTACCACCCCGGTCGATCTGGTTGAAGGCCTTGGACTCCAGAAAGTGAGCGATATCGCCGTCGTCATTCGCGATTGAACCCGGCCGCACCGGCGACGCACTGTCACTCCCCCTCCCCCAACCCAAGCGCACTCGTCGCGCGATCCCCACACCAATCCCCCATCATCTCCCCAGATGAGTGGTTTTCCTCGGTCATCCCGCTTTCCTCCCCTTCAGAGCCGTCACAGACGGACCGAAGCAGCGGGTATGACTCCCCACCACCCCGCGTCCGGCTCCAGCACCACCCCCCACGCCGCCGATACAAACCACTGCGAACGCGATTCTTGCGCGCCGATCCGCCCCGCACGCTCCGTCCTCGAATGGGACAGCGCCTGGGGCGGCCACTCCGGCGCGTACGAAGCGCCCGAGCACGCGGAGCTGGAAGCCCGCGACATGTTCCAGCGCGTCCTCGCCCCGTGGGCCATGGACGTGCTGCGACTGAAGGCAGCGGGGCTCGACCGGCCGACACGGCCCGACCGATCCCTGCCCGCCCTCGACGCGCTCCCGCTGCGACCCGCCGCGGCCCCGCGTCGTCGGGCCGCCTGACCAGACCGGCCGGAGGCTGGCACGCCGCGTGCGGAGCACACGGTGGAGTTCCGATCGGCGCAACCCCTGCGCCCATCGAACGATCGCGCTGCGCAGGAACGCGCACCGCGAGGCGAGCCACGGAAGGACTGCGTCATGGGAAGCATCACATCATCAGTCGGGCTGATCAGCGGCATCGACTCGGGCTCGCTCATCCAGCAGCTCCTAGCCATCGAAGCGCGCCCCAAGCAGCTCGCCCAGCAGCGCATCCTCCAGCTCCAGCAGAAGCAGGCCGCGTTCCTGAGCATCAACTCCTCGCTGCTCGCGCTCGGCACCGCCGCCGGCAAGTTCCGCCTCGACAAAATCTTCCAGGCCACAAGCGCGTCGTCTTCCAACCAGGACGTGCTCACCGCCACCTCGTCCACGCGCGCCAGCGAAGGGACCTACCGGTTCCAGGTCGATCGCCTCGTCTCCACGCAGCGTGCCCTCAGCCGCGGCTTCGTCGATCGAGACAACTCCGGCATCGGCGCGACCCAGTTCTCCTTCGAGATCGGCGGCGGCGGGATCGACGAATCCACCGAACTCGCCGAGCTCAACGGCGGCAACGGCATCAAGCGCGGCACCATCAACATCACCGACCGCGCAGGAAACTCCGCGACCGTCGACCTCTCCACCGTGGTGACCGTCCAGGACGTGCTCGACCGCATCAACGCCGAGCCGAACATCGGCGTGACCGCCTCCGTGGACGACGGGGCGATCATCATCACCGACGAAACCGGCTCGACCGCGTCCAACCTGATCATCTCCAACGGCTTCGGCTACGAGACCGCGACCAGTCTGGGCATCGCCACCGCCTCCGGCGGCGTCGCCTCGAACACCGTCACCGGCTCCAACATCCGCACCGTCTCCGAGAACACGGCGCTGTCGATCCTCAACGACGGCCTCGGCGTCCTCGTGCGCGACGGCTCGACCGACTTCCGCATCTTCACCCGCGACGGCGGA
>JANSXG010000164.1 GCA_024743075.1 bacterium
ATGGCGGTCGGCGCGGTGTAAAACTGCGTCACCTTGTGGCGCTCGACAATATCCCAGAACCGGTTCTCGGCCGGGAAGTTCGGAGCGCCCTCGTACATCAGCGTCGGCACCCGGTTCGGAAGAACACCGTACAAAATGTAGCTGTGCCCGGTGATCCAACCGACATCCGCAGTGCACCAGTAGACCTGCCCCTCATCAGGGATTAGGTTGAACGTGTACTTGCTGGTGAGGTAGGTGTGCACCATGTACCCACCGATCGAGTGGGCGATGCCCTTCGGTTTGCCGGTAGATCCGGAGGTGTACAGCAGGAACGACATGTCCTCGGAATCGAGCGCCTCGCACGGGCAGTCGTCGCTCGCCTTGCCCATCTCCTCGGTCCAGCAGCGGTCCAGTTCGCCCCACGCGATGTCGTTATGGCAGCGGCCGACGCAGAAGACGTGCTCCACGATCGAGTCGCCCTGCTCCTTGAGCATGCCGATCGCCTCATCGACATTCGCCTTCAGCGGCACGACTTTCCCGCGACGCCATGACCCATCGCATGTCACGATGACCTTCGACTGCGCATCCACCACCCGGTCCACGATCGCCTGGGCGCTGAAGCCGCCGAAGATGACCGAGTGCACCGCGCCGATCCGGGCGCACGCAAGGACCGCTACCGCGAGTTCGGGCACCATCCCCATGTAGATCGTGACGACATCACCCTTCTTGACGCCGTGCGACCGGAGCACGTTGGCGAACTTCGCTGCCTGCCTCTTCAGGTCGGCGTAACTGATCTGTCTGACCTCAGGCCCGTCGTCCCCGACCGGCTCGCCCTCCCAGACGATGGCGGTCTGGTCGCCGTGCCCGAACTCGACGTGACGATCAACGCAGTTGTAGCAGAGGTTCGTCTTGCCGCCGACGAACCACTTCGCGTCCGGCGCCTCGAACTCGACCACAGAATTCCACTTCTCGAACCAATGCAATTCCGCGGCGACCTCGGCGTAGAACCCCTCCGGATCGTTGACCGATCGTTCATACATCGTTCGGTACTCGTCCATCGACGAAACCAGCCAACGAGGGGCCCCGACCTCCGAAGCCGCGGGCGCGTCAAACTTCCGGTCCTCGTGAAGTACCGACTCGATCGAATTGCTGTCCATGGGTCGCTGCCTTTCCGAGATTCACTGATCTGGCACCTAAACCTACCCGCTCGGAACCCCGCCGGCACGTCCACCCGGCTCAGAGTTGGAACGGGTAGATGCTCCCAAGCCCGAGCAGTTGTGTCAGTTCGTCGAGCGCGGTCCGCCCTTCGGCGAGCAGGCGCGGGTCCGACAGATCCTTCGGATCGAGCGCATCACGGTAGTGCGTCCCGACCCACGCGACCAACGACTCGTACAGCGAGTCCGTGAGCAGCACCGAAGCGTTCAATCGAGCCAGTTCCGCATCGTTCAGCACCACCCGCAACCGCAGGCACGCCGGCCCGCCGCCGTTTCGCATGCTCTGGCGGACGTTGATGTACGCGATCTCATCGATCGGGTTGTCTGTGGCGACGATCGCCTCCAGCGTCTCACGCACCGCGTCGTGCTCCTGGCACTCGATCGGCGTGACGAACAGCATCTTGCCGTCCGGCTTCGTGACCAACTGCGAGTTGAACATGTACGTAGAGACCGCGTCCTCGAGCGAGACCTGCTTCTCATCGACTCGGATCGGGATCAACTCGGCGCCAACCGCTTTCGTGCGCCTATCAAGTTCCGCGATCACCTCGTCGCTGCCCACAAACGCACCGGCGTGGTACATCAGCACATTCTCGTTGCCGACGGAGATCACATCGTTGTGGAACACGCCCGCATCGATCGCGTCCGGGGACTGCTGCGCGTAGACGATCCGATCCGGATCGAGCCCGTGCGAACGCGCGATCGCTCGGCTCGCCTCGTACGTCTGTCGTGCGCGGAACCTTTTGGGCAACTGCTCTGGCGAACCCGCCGCGGCATCGGCATCGATGGTGTAGTTCCCGAAAACGAAGAACTCGACCCCCGGGTCTCCGTGTCGCTTCGCCAGACGCGTGTGGTTCGCGGCACCCTCGTCGGCGAACATCGTGATCGACGGCAACGGATCGTGTACGCAAAAGAACCCGTCGTCGGCGAAGATCGACCGCAGTATCCGACCTGAGGTCGGTGCCTCGATCTTTCGGTGGTAGTGGCTCATCATGTTCGCCACGGTGATGTGCACCCGCCCGTCCCATGTATCCGTGCTCGGGCTGACCGTGGCGGCGTTGGCCGTCCACATCGCCGACGCGCTTGAGCACGCCAGTAGGAACGACGGCGTCTCCTTCGCGGCAGCCTCCAGAACCTCCGCGTCACTCCCACGATGGCCGGTCAGTCGAAGTTCCGTCAGGTCCGGACGCTCGTGCGGCGGGAGCACCGCTTGCGGGATGCCCAGATCCGCCAGTTTCTTCATCTTCGCGAGCCCCTCGAGCGCCGCCGATCGCGGGTTCGAGGTCTGCAGCGCATTCTTCGCGGAAGCCAGATTCCCAGAAGCGAGCCCTGCGTACGAGTGCGTCAGACCCACCAGACCGTCAAAGTTCACTTCCCGCGCGTTCACCGAGGCCTCCTTCGTTGCCGGCTCAGGCAGACAGGGTACGATCGGACTCCGAACCCTGCACGCATGAACCGGAGCCAACATGCCCAGAGGCGAACCGCTCAGCCGCCACCAGAAGAAGATCGTCGACCGGTACTACGACCACAAGGACACGATCATGGCGACCAAACTCGGCGAATTGGTCACCGAGTTGTACCTCTGCGATTCCGACAAGAAAGCAGACTCCCTGTGGAAGCGCGCCGAGACGGCTTTACGGCAGACCGACATCAAGCCGGTTGACATCGATCGCGTGACCTCCGCCAAGGACGTCAAGGCCCTCGCCGAACTCGTGCAGAAACTCAACTCGCCTCGTTAAGGCGTCGCCCCCTCGTGCATCCACGAGCAGAAACTCGGGTACCCGCACCCGTGGCAGCCGAACTGCGCACCGGTTGCTGGTAGGTTCGTGTACCCCACCCCCGGCTGCTCCCAGAACATCCGTTGGCACTCGCGAGGGTGGTTGCCCAGCTCGTTCATGGTCGTCGCGTCGAAGACCCTCCCGTTCGCGATCGTGAACTGCACAAACTCCGTGTCGCGGATGTTCTCACGCGGGTCCCGGTCCGGATGGAACACCACGAGGTCGGCCAGTTTGCCGACCTCAACCGTGCCCAGATCGGCATCCAATTTCAGGTGGCGCGCTGCGAGAATCGTGCCCGCCCGGAGCACCTCGTGGTTCGACATGCCGCCGTGGGACATCGCCCACATCTCCCAGTGCGTGTTCAGGCCCTGAAGCTGCCCGTGCCCGCCCGGCTGGACATTGATGCCGAGACCCACAGCGATGTCACAGATGCGGGCGGTATCAAAGTGCGCGTAATCCTCTTCGGCAACCTTCATGCGACGGCGCGTCCGCGAGAACAGCAGTTGCGGCGGGAACCATTCCGCGAGCTTCGGGTGGTTGTACAGGTCGTCACGCTCGTAGAAGAAGTGCTCCGCACCGACCCCGCCGTACGCCACGCTCAGCGTCGGCGTGTACCCGACACCGTGCGTCTGGGGCCAGGCATCCGTCGCCGGGGCCCAGAGGTCTTTCACATCGTCGTAGACCATCTCCACCGGGAAGGTATGCTCGATGCCCGTGTGACCGTCCACGATCATCGTCAGGTTGTGCATGAACGTCGAACCGCCCTCGGGCACGACCAGCATGCCCATTTCGCGTGCCGCCGCGACCACCTGCTGACGCTGATCCCGCCGCGGCTGGTTGTAGCTCTTCACGCTGAACGCCCCCACCGCCTTCATGCGCTCCAGATGGAACACCGCGTCATCGAGCGAATCGATCTCGGCCTTGAAACCCCCGGTCGCGCCGTAAAGGATCGTTCCCGTTGAGAACGTACGCGGCGCGATCAGGTCGCCCGCCATGGTCGTCTCGCGGGCCGTGTGGATCGCGTTGGTGTCGTTCGAGGGGTCATGGATCGTCGTCACGCCGAACGAAAGCCGGATCAGGTCCACCCAGTTCTGCTCAGGGATCAGCCCGCTGGTCGCCTGCGCGCCGTGCGCGTGGGCCTCGATGAAACCGGGCATCACTACCTGACCGGCTATGTCCATAACATGGGCGTCCGCCGGGATGCGCACATCGCCTCGGGCCCCCACGCCGACGATCCGGTTGCCCTCGATCACCACCACGCCGTTCTCGATCACGCCAAGGTCCTGATCGAACGGGTCGCCCGCCATCGTCAGCACGGTGCCGCCGACCAGCGCCACCGTGCCCGACGGCACATCGTGCTCCACGCTGAAGCCGATGCCCGTCCGCAGCGGCTCCGGTGCTTCAGCGTCCGATGCCCGTGCCATCGCCGCATCGACATCCGCCTCGAAAAGGTCCGGACCGAGTGACCAGTACAGCGCCGCACCGTCGCGGTCGAAGGCGATGTTCTCGCCCGCCGCCTTCGAGACGCGGCGCACCGGCAGGTTCGACGCGTCCGGGCCAACCGCGACCGGTCGACCCGAGTTCACGAACGGAGCGACGAACGCGTGGAACCGTTCAACGAACGCGACGCGTCCGCCGTCCGGAGAAACCACAAAATCACTGGCCCACGTGCTGGTGTAATGGGTGCGCTCGTCCGCGTTCTCGATCTGGTTCCCCGCGCCATCACGCGCGAGATCGATCGAGACCAACGACGTGTTGTCAGCCTCTTTGCCCGGTGATCGCCGGGTCACGAACACGCGGTCATTCGAGTCGCCGAACTGCGGATCCGAGCCATTGCGCGTGACAAGCTGCTCCTGTCCCTGCTCGCCGCCGAGAACGCTCACCGAGTAGATCCCCGGCTCACGCCCCCACAGGGGTGATCGGATCCAGCCGCCCGTCACCCGTTCGTAGACCAGCCGCATGCCGTCCGGTGAGAACACCGGATTCGTAAAGTGCCCCGGCGATGTATTCACTCGCCATGAGCGGGTCAGGCGTCCCGAAGAGTCGAGACGACCGACCCGGATCGACCCGAGCTGCTCATCGTCCCACGTCACCCACGCGACCATCGAGCCGTCGCGGCTGAACGCCGGATCAAACTCGAAGTGCTCGGTCTGCTCGGTCAGGCGGTACGGCTCGGCATCAGCCGATCCAGCGGGCGAGAGCGGCTTCAGATACACACGTCCCAGCGCGCTGTACGCCGCGTGACGCCCGTCCAGCGATACCGCGACGTCCTGAAGCACACGCACATCGAAACTACCGGGCGCCGGGTCCTGAGGCGTTTCGAGGGGTCGGCTGATCTTCCGTGTGTCGCGCACGCGGAACGGGATCTCCGTCGCCTCACCACTCTCGACATTGACCCGCTTGATCGTCCCGCGCGCCCACAGCACGATGCTCTCGTTGTCGGGTGTCCACGCCATCGTCGGGTACACGCCGTGAATCGCCCACGCCTCCTGCATGTCGCGCTCGAGATCGCTGAACACCGGCTCGACCGCCCCCGAATTCGTGTCCATCACGAACAGCGTCGACTGCGGACCAACCCGGCGAACAAACGCCAGCTTGTTGCCATCCGGTGACGGCGTCGGGCGACACGCGCCGCCGGGACCGGAGACATACCGCTCCTGTCGCCCCGTGACGGTGTCCAGCCGATTGATCACATAGATCTGCTTGTTCGAGTCTTTGTTGTACTCAAAGGTTGAGCCCGGACTGGCATCCTCAGAGAAGTACAGGTACCGCCCGTCCGGCGAGAACACCGGTTCGTTGACATCCTTCTGCTCGGTCGGCCGGTCCGTCATCTGCAATCCCCCCGCCGCACCGGCATCTAAGCCGGCGCTGGGGTACATCCACATCTCGCCCGCGCCCAGCGAACGTCGCGAGGTGAAGTGCTTGCGCGCCGCGATGTAGTCGCCCGACGGGTGCCAGGCCGGACCATTCAGCAGGCGGTAGGTCTCGTTGGTGATCTGCGTGAACGCATCGTCATCAGTCCCCCACGCGTCATCCGCCCCGATCCCAAGCGTCCAGATGTTGTCGCCCGACTTGCCCGATGCCCCAAGCCGGTCGCTCGTGAACGCAATCGACCGCCCGTCCGGGCTGAACCGCGGCTGCATGTCCCACGCCATCCCCATTGTCAGCTTGGTGACCTCGCTGCCGTCGACCGAGCCCCCGATCGGCATCACATACAGATCGCCGAGCAGATCGAATGCGATCAAATCGCCGTCCGGCGAAACATCGACCGAAACCCACGTGCCCTCCGTTGTATCAATCTTCACCTCATGGGTCTCACCGGGCGGGTTCTCGATGTCCCAAGGCTGGTCCTCTCCGCGCGCTCCGATCGCGAATAGGGCGAGGGACAGGACACTGATTCCGGCGGTTGCGATGTGCTGCGGCATGCTTGCTCCGTGGTTGGGCGAGTCAGAATAGCCGGATCTACCCTGCATTTGTGCCAGCAGAAGACGGATGTTTCCCCGCGCGAATCTCCAGAAATGAAGGAGTTTGGCGCCTCTTCTGGCCAAAACACGAAAATTGACCTATCATGTGGTCGAATCGTCGCCGGCCAAGACCGGTTGAGACGATATTCGTACGGAAACGCAGCAGCGCGGCTGAGAAGGCCTTCGCCTTCGATGTTCGTCGAGCCGACTGCCTGGAAAGGATTGCATGACGAAGCAGGACGACAAGTTCACACTTGAGGCGAAGGTCACGCAGGCCCTTCCCAACGCGATGTTCAAGGTCGAGCTCCCCAATGAGCAGAAGACCGAGATTCTGGCCTATGTGTCCGGCAAAATGCGCCGCCACTACATCCGCATCCTCCCGGGTGACACCGTCACCGTGGAGATGTCGCCTTACGATTTAACCAAGGGCCGAATCACCTACCGCGGGCGTTGATACGCCAGTCCAGTCCAGTCCAG
>JANSXG010000095.1 GCA_024743075.1 bacterium
CGTCGCGTTGCCGGTGCCGCCGGAGAACATGCCGAGGCCGAGCCCGCCGCTACCGGAGCAGCCCGACAGAGCGGACGCGCAGCAGGCCAGCAGGGCCAGGCGACGAAGGGTTGAGATCACCACGAGCCCTCCTCGATTTCGTCGCCAGCGTTCAGCAGTTCCGTCCGATCGCGGGTGCGCATGGGCGTGTGGACCGTCGCGTCGGCACCACCGGCGCGTCCCGCCCAGATGTGCTTCACGCCAAGCTTCCCGAGTGCATCACCCTCGATGATCTGCCGGAGCACCTCGCGGGGCACTCGGGCCTCGCCGCTGTCGCCCGACGCACTCGAACCGTTGACCGAGTACAGGCGCTCGATCGCGCGCTCCGGCGTCTCGCGAGGGAAACCCGAAGCGAAGAGCACTCGCGACGCGACGCCGAACTCGTGTGCGGCGAACAGTGCCGTGCGCATCCGGCCGGGACGCCCGGCTACGGCAGAGGTCTCCACAAACACTCGCTCGTGCTTGGCGACGACCGCCAGCGTCAGTTCAACGGGGACGCAGCCGAGATCACCGAGGACGAACCGTGCGGACTGGATCAGTCGGTCGTCGTCGTACTCGCGCAGGACATCGTCGAGCAGGCGTGGATCGCCGAATGACAGGTCCGAGGCCGGATGGAACAACCCGGGGTTGTGCATCATCACGATCAGCCCGTGCTCGGAAGCGACACGGATCACCTCGACGAAGCGATCGTCGGTCGGGCGCACGCCCTGGTCGGCGGGCGAGACCGCGATGCCGATGACTCCTTCGTGGGACGACGCAGCCTCGACGCGACGCGCCGCGTCGTCGCGCGAAACATCGACACCGAGAAAGCCGACCCGGCGTTCGGGGTGCTGGGCGACCGCGTCGAGGACCTGATCGTCGCTCAGATGCACACCCAGCCGATCGCACATGTAGCCGACCACGGCCGCAACATCGACGCAGGCCATGGCGGCCTCGTGCGAGTTCGGATTCGCGCTGACGGCCTCGATGCAGGGGCCGTGGGCGCCCCCACGGTTGCCCCATGGGTCGCGCCCGTTCCAGATCCGAGTACAGAGGTCGATCGTCATGACCCAGGCGGTCCTTTCGCTTCCAATGCGTGCTCTCGGAGACCGAGGACTCGGATCATACCGGTGAGAGGGCGGAGCTTACCCGCACAAAATGCTATCACAGTTCGGGCATTTTCCGGAACAAACCGGCGTTTCAAGCGACTTACCTTTTGGGCAAAGCGCGATCGCTGCTGCCAGCGGGTCCGCCCGTACACTCCAGAGACCGATCACCACCCGGACCAGGCGGTCCGGTTCACGGAAAGGCGCGGTATGCCACTCTCAACCAACATCGTGCTCGCAGCGGGCCTGCTTGTCGTCGCCGGCGTGACACCAGCACTCGCTGGGCCCGATGACAGCGTCTGGTACCAGTCGCCCCAGCAGGCACCCCCGTCGACTCCGAGCGCTACCCCCGCGCCATCGCAACCGAGCGGCTCCTCGGTTCAGGTGCGCGCGAGCTCCGGTTCCGTGTATTTCAATGTGGGGGGCGGTGACTACTATTACCCGTTCGGGACGAATTACCCGATCATCACGTACGGCCGCGGCGGCTACTACGGCCGGTACTACTACCCGCGCAGCTACCGCTACTACCGCACCTACGACACCCCCGATACTTCGACGCTGATCGAACTGGCACGTCGGTACGACCCGGCCCTCATCGGCGCGGACCCGAACGCCGAGCCGCCGACCGATCGCGAACTCGGCGAGCGGGCGATGCGTCGCGGCGACTACGAGCAGGCCATTGTGCTTTTCGCGTCAGCCGCCGATGAACAGCGCCGGAGCGAGACGGGAGCGGCCCAACCGAACCGCCAGGCCCAGCGCCTGCTCGGCATCGCCTACGCCGCGGACGGGCAGTACGACACGGCCGGCGGACAGCTCGCCGAGGCCTTCGAGGCCGATCCGTCACTCCGCACGATCCCGATCCGCGGCGACGAGCTCTTCGGCCCCGGGCTCGAACTGAACTCCATTGTCAGCCGCGCCGTCGGTCACGCGCATCGCAAGCCCTCCTACGAGGCGTGGTTCACCGTCGCGGTCCTGATGCAGGCTCAGGGCAAGAACGAACTGGCCAACGAGATGATCCAGCGCGCCGAGGCGGCGCGGAAGGCCGCTGCCACTCCGCCGGGTGACGCACAAGCTCCGAAACCCATCGATGCCAAGCCCGCCAAGCCGGCGGTCGAGCCGGAAACCGAGGCGGACCGCCTGCGCCGGGAACTTCAGGAGTCCACCGAGCGCCTGCTGGAAACACAGCGCCGCCTCGAAGAGATGAAGCGGAAGCAGCAACAGGCCGAGGCGGAATCGGAAGACGATACGGACGCCTGACAGCCCGACGAGCCCGCCGGGCTATACTCGCGCCATGAGCACCGCCAACCGAACCCCGATCGTCGCCGGCAACTGGAAAATGAACCTCAATCGCGAGGAGGCCGTCGCGCTCGCTCGCACGGTCGCTTCGGGCTCGAAAGGCATGCAGTCCGTCGAGCGGGTGATTTTCCCTGCCGCCGCGCACCTGGACGCGGTTCGCTACTCGCTGGCCGAAGTCGGCACGGGTGGCGTGCAACTCGGAGCGCAGAACACCTGGCACGAGCCCAACGGGGCGTTTACCGGCGAGATCTCGAACGAGATGATCAAGGACCTCGGCTGCGGGTGGCTGCTGACGGGCCACTCGGAGCGTCGCCATGTCGTCGGCGAGGCAGACGATCTGGTGAATGCCAAGACCAGGGCCGGGCTGGAGGCCGGTCTGCACGTCGTGCTCTGCATCGGCGAGACGCTGGAGCAGCGCGAGGCAGGGCAGACCGACGCGGTGAATGAGCGCCAACTCCGAGCGGGGCTGGAAGGCGTACCCAGGGACGCACTGTCGCGCCTCGTGATCGCCTACGAGCCAGTCTGGGCGATTGGCACCGGAAAGACCGCCACGCCCGACGACGCCCAAAACGCCCACCACGCCGTCAGAAAGGTGCTCGAGGCCCTGTTCGGCCAGCAGCCCGCGACCGATATGCGGGTGCTCTACGGCGGTTCGGTCAAGCCGAACAACGCCGCGGACCTGTTCGCACAGCCCGACATCGACGGCGGGCTGATCGGCGGGGCGTCGCTGAAGGCCGATTCATTCCTGGCGATCTGCCAGGCCGTCCTCTGACCGGACGCGACCGGAACCGCCTCCGGTCGACGGTTCCCCGCGATTTTCGTAGAATCTCCCTTCCGCGCCGGAAGCCCCGGAAGCGGGATTGTGCAACGCTGGAGGACAGCCTCCAAACAACGATTTTGACCCGGGGAGGTCCGTGCCTGCTGGCGCGTGCAACCCCAGACCTTCTTTCCACCAAGGCCAGACCGTGACCACCCTCGCCTCACCACAACTCTGGATCGGCCTCGGCATCGTCGGGTTTCTGTTTGTGTCCCTGACGATGATCCTGATTGTCCTCATTCAGAAACCTCAGGGCGGCGGTCTCTCGGGCGCGTTCGGCTCGTCCTCCGACGCCGGCGGCGCAGGCCAGACCGCGTTCGGCGCCAAGACCGGCGACGTGCTGACCACGCTCACGATTTCGATCTTTATCGTGTTCCTGGTTTCTGCGGCGGGTCTGAACTACATGATCCGCCCGTCCGCGGCTCCGGCTCAGGGAGCGGCCAACGGAGCCTCCGGCACCGGAACCGATGGCGGAACCGGGACGAGCGGAACCGGCACGCAGCCCACGCCCCCGACGATCAACACCGGCAACGGCGGCTCGATCGAGCTCAAGCCGATGGACGGCCCGCCCCCCGGCTTCAATATGGACGGTACACCGGTCGTGCCTCCGGCCGACGCGCCGCCCGCTCCGAACACCGAAAACCCGGACCTCGACCCGCCCGCGGGCGACGGTGAGGGCGCGAGCGATAATGCAGGCGACGGCACGCCCGAGGGCTGAAGCGCCCAGGCACGATTTCTGAACTACGAACGGAGATCAGACTTTGATCCGAAGCATGACCGGATTCGGCGACGCCTCGTCCACCGTCGATGGCGTGAACTGCCACCTTGAGGTCCGTTCGCTCAACAACAAGTACTTCAAGGCGTCGATCCGGCTGCCCGAGGAACTGCAGCACCTTGAGCCGGAACTCGAGTCGGGCCTGCGTCGTCGGCTGACGCGCGGCTCGATCGTCTGCACGATCAAGATCTCCTCCAGTAGCGCGACCGCCGCGCTCGATGTGAACCACCACGCGCTCGAGCGCTACATCGAGCAGCTCCAGAAGACCCGGCAGGTTGCCGACGGCTCGATGTCGATCGGGCTTGGCTCGCTGCTGCACCTGCCCGGCGTGCTCCAGCCGACCGCCGAGGACGAGGGGCACCAGCGCGAGATGCGATCGCAAATCTCGGCGCTGCTCGACGAAGCTTGCGACCATCTGGTCTCGATGCGTCGTCGCGAGGGACTGATGCTCATCGACGACCTGATGGGCCACCACGGCATCATCGCCGCCCGGCTGAAGACAATCGCCGAGCGGGCCCCGCTCGTGGTCGCCGAGTACCAGGATCGCCTGCGCCAGCGGATCGAATCGCTGCTGGAAGAGGTCGGGCGCAAGCTCGAGCCGGGCGATCTGATCAAGGAAGTCGCCATCTTCGCCGAGCGCAGCGACATCGCCGAGGAGATCACGCGACTGGGCGCACACCTCGACCAGTTCGAGGAACTGCTCAAGGACGACGACGAGCGACCGATCGGACGCACGCTGGACTTTCTGACCCAGGAAATGCTCCGGGAGGCCAACACGATCGCCAGCAAGAGCTCGGACGCCGAGATCAGCCGCGCGATTGTTGAGGTAAAGGGCGCAATCGACCGGATCAAGGAGCAGGTGCAGAACGTAGAGTAAGGCCCGGTCGGTCGACTTCACGCCCGGAGGATGCACCGCGATGCCCGAGACCAGCATCGAACAACCTCGCCCGACGGTCTCGCCCGCGCCGGCTCCGACCAGCCCATCGCCGTTCGAACCGGCGGAACTGGCGATCGTGCTGTCGCACTATGACCTGGGCGTGATCCGTTCGATCGCGCAGTTCAAACGCGGCTCGGCTTCGACACCCAAACTGCTGATCCGGGCCGAGAACGGAGCGTTCGTTCTGAAACGGCGAGCGTCGGGTCCGGATGCCCCGGCGCAGGCCCGCTTCGCCCACGAGTTGCAGCTCAAACTCAGTTCCGCCGGGTTTCCGCTCCCCCAACTGCTGGGCACGCGGTCGTCCAAGCGGAGCATCCTCGAACTGTCCGGACGCATCTACGAACTGTTCCGGTTCATCGAGGGAAGCCGCTTCACCGGTTCACCCGCGCAGTGTGCCGCCTCCGGGTGGGCTCTCGCGCTGTTCCACCAGATGGCAGCGGAGGTGTCGGTGCAGCAGATCCGCACCGCCCCGAGCTACCACGCTAACCCGTTCACACCCTCTCGCCTGCGCACCCTCGACGCGTCAATGCTCCCGGGATCGAACCCTCAGCGGGCCGTCGAACTCGGAGCAATTCTGGCCGATGTCTACGAGCGAGCCGCCGCGCGCGTCGACGATCTCGGACTCGCCGACTGGCCTCGGCAAACCATCCACGGCGACTGGCACCCCGGCAACATGCTCTTCGAAGGTGACCGGCTCGCGGCCGTGATTGACTACGAGACAGCCCGCACCGATGTCCGCTGTGTTGACCTGGCGAGCGCCGCCCTGCAATGCTCGATGACTGCATCGCCCGGCAAGCCTCCCCACGAATGGCCGGCCGAACTCAATCCGAATCGCTTCAAAGCCACCCTGACGGGCTACGAACAGTGCATGCAGCAGCGGAGTTCCACCCTGCTGTCTACCGCAGAACTGCGTGCTTTGCCCGATCTCATGGTGGAATCTCTGATCGCCGAGGCCGCGGCCCCGATCGCCGCCACGGGCCGGTTCGGAGGCCACGACGCATCGAATGTCCTCCACATGGTGCAAGGAAAAGCCAAGTGGATTCTCGACAATCGTGAGAGACTCGCGACGGCACTGGACTAAACTCACTGTGGGTGATGCGAGGCGGGACGCCTCCAAACCCTCTGTGAGGAGTTGAGCGTGCGCAACTGTCGAACCATCTCAGCCGCCCTGATCGCTGTGTGCAGCGGCCTGTGCGCGCCGGTGTTCGCAGGTGCCGGCACCGATGCCTCGACGATTGAGGCGCGACTCGCATCCAACGATTTCGAAAAACGCCAGCAGGCGACGAACGAGATCCGTTCGGATGTCGCGATCTCGGATGTAGACCTGCTCCAGCTCTGCATCGAGACCGAGATCCCGGAAGTCCGTCGGCGCGCGCTGGCGATCCACCGCGCACGGTTCTTTGAAGCACCTCGTCCGGCGATCGGCGTACGCTTCGTCGAACGAAGCGTGTTGCCGATGATTGACCATATCTACGACGACTTTCCCGCGGGAACTGATGGTTCGTTGCAGAATGGCGACATCATCGTCGGTGTCGCGGGCCAGCGGCTTCCTTTAGTTCCCACGCTGGCGGTGCAGGAACTCCGTCCGCTCATATTTTCGCACAACCCGTACGAGACTGTGCGCTTGACGGTGTATCGCCCTCGTGATGCCGCTGTTGCGGCGGCCCTCCTAGCAAAGGCGCAGGAGGCTCGCGGGTTGAGTCTCGATGGTGTGACACTTGCAGAGTGCCCCGACGGCTTTGAAATTGTCGAAACCGATGTGAAACTCGGCGAGTGGGCGATGCTCGACACCAACGCCCCGATGAGCCCCATCGACCGCCAGCGCGCGTGGGATGCGCTGCTGAGCCGGATGAACTTTAACCCGCTCGACGATGCGCTCGTCGCCCGCGACGCGAGCCCGCCCCGCAATGTGGGCTTCCACGGTCGCGTCGTGCAGTCCCTGGATATCCGTTTCCCGTTCCTTGCGCGCGGCGCGTTCTTCCCGGCCGAGGAGAACCCGGCCGGGTTCCGGAATCAGGCGGTGATCGCCAAGCAGCTGCGCAACATCCAGATCCAGCGGATCGGCGTTCGGCCCGACGACGTCGTCAACGGGCGCCCGGCCCGCGAGATCAAGGTCGAGACTGTCCGGGTAATGGGCGAGGCGCAGGCCCGTCCGGACGCCGAGCGCCTGGCCGAGATCGCCCGAAGGATCGCCTCTTCGCAGTCCCGAATCCTTGAGTTGTCTGGGCGCGTGACCGATGCCGGCACTCCGGCCGCCGAGCGCCGCGCTGCCGAAGAGGAGATCGCCTCGCTCCGCGACCGCCTCGCGGAGCTGCGCCGGGAACTGGCGCCCAACGACGGCACGACCAAGTCGGCCAACTAACCGGCGCGGGTTTCGACTCAGTTCGCGACGATGTTCACGAGCCGTCCGGGCACGACGATGACCTTCCGCACCGTCTTGCCGTCGATGAACTGCTGGATCTTCTCGTCGGCGAGCGCGGCGGCTTCCATGGTCTTCGCGTCCGCATCGGCACGCACCATGATCTTCGATCGCACCTTGCCGAGCACCTGCACCGGCACCTCGACGGTGTCATCGCTGAGCATGGACGGATCGAACGACGGCCAAGGGGCGCGGGACACGGGCGCTCCCCGCCCGAGGCGCAACCAGATCTCCTCGGCGATGTGCGGCGCGAAAGGCGCAAGGATGCGTGTGAACCGGTCGAGCTGATCGACGGTCACGCCGCCCTCCTTGGAGGCCGTGTTGACGAACTCGATCATCGAGGCGATCGCCGTGTTGAACGCCAATCGCTCGACGTCCTCGCCGACCTTGGCGATGGTTCGGTGCAGCTGCTTCTCGACCGTCTCAAGGTGATCATCAGTCGTCGCGAGTTCACCTGTTTCTTCGTCGATGGCCAGACGCCACGCCCGCTGCAGGAATCGCTGCAGACCGACCATGTCTTTGGTCGCCCACGGCTTGGACGCGTCGAGCGGGCCCATGTACATCTCGTAGAGCCGGAAGCAGTCGGCTCCGAACTCGCGGATGATGTCGTCGGGGTTCACGACGTTGCGCAGCGACTTGCTCATCTTTGCGACGATCTGCGAAACCGCTTCGCCCGTCGCGGTCTCCACGAAACCGTCTCCCCGCTGCTCGACCTCGTCGACGGGGACGAGCGACTTGTCGCCGCGCTGGAACGCGTGGCTCAGGATCAGCCCCTGGTGGAACAGTTTGCGGAAGGGCTCGGGGGACTCGACGTGCCCGAGGTCGAACAGGATCTTGTGCCAGAACCTCGCGTAAAGCAGGTGCAGCACCGCGTGCTCGGCACCGCCGACATAGAGGTCCACGCCGTTCTCTCCGATCCAGTACCGCTCGGCTTCGGTGGAGGCGAAGCGGTCGCCTTCTTGCGGCGAGCAGTAGCGCAGGTAGTACCAGCAGGAGCCGGCCCAGCCGGGCATTGTATTCGCCTCGCGGCGCACCGGCGTTTCGGGATCGAGCAGGTCCGGGTCCACGCCCGCTTCGCCGGCGGTTGTCGCGATCCAGTCGGTCGCCTTTCCCAGCAGCGGCGTCGGATCGTCCGACTCGATGGGCTGGTAATCGGCCATCTCGGGGAGCACCACCGGCAGCGCGTCCTCGCGCACCGGGTAATGGCGACCCAGCTCGTCGAACACGATCGGGAACGGTTCACCCCAGTAGCGCTGACGGCTGAACAGCCAGTCGCGCAGCTTGAAGTTCACCTTGCCGCGCCCGAGGCCCTTCTTCTCCAGCCATTCGATGATCCGCTTCTTCGCCTCCGGTGTGCGCAGGCCGTTCAGCGAGACCTCATCGTTCGCCGACGCGACGTTGATGCCGTGGTCGCTGTCCGCCTCGCCGAGTCGGACGCTCCGGCGCGGCTGGCCGGCCCTTTCCAGAAAATCTCCGATCGACGCGTACTTCATGTCCCGGATCGTGTCGAGCCAACTCTCGACGACCGCGCCGCGGATCGCGCGGCCCTCGTGCGCGTCGGCCGGCCCGGCGGACGGCGTGCGCCGACGCGTCAGGATCAGCTTCATCGCCTCCGGGTACTCGGCGATGGGCGTGCCCCGCCCGGTGACGTAGCCGAGGAAATCCGCAAGCACCACGCGCCAGCCGTCCTGATCACCGGGATACACCGACTCGATCTGCTCGCGCGTGGCGTGGTTGCCCAGCCACCACAGCGGGAACAGCGGCGAGGGGTAGACCACATCACGGATGTCGATGCCGTAGGCCTGAGCGAACTCGAAGTCGCGCTGATCGTGCGCCGGCACCGCCATGATCGCGCCCGTGCCGTAGCCCATGAGGACGTAGTCCGCCGTCCAGACCGGGATCCGCTCGCCCGTTGCGGGGTTGATCGCGTACACACCGGTGAACACGCCGGTCTTCTTCTTCGCCTCCTGGCGGTCCACATCCGAGCGGCTGCTCGCTTCGTGCACGTACGCACGCAGCGCCTCGGCATCGGTCTCGGCGAGCGGCGAGGACAGCGCGAGCGCCACCAGCGGATGCTCGGGCGCCACGACCATGTAGGTCGCACCGAAGAGCGTGTCCGGGCGCGTCGTGTACACGCGCAGCGCCCCCGGAGCGCCGTCCGACGACAGCGCTTCGACCATCGCCTCGGGCACATCGAGTTCGAAGTCGATCTCGGCGCCCTCGGACCGCCCGATCCACTCGCGCTGCATCGTCACCGTCGAGGTCGGCCAGTCGAGGCCTTCCAGCCCTTTGAGCAGCCGGTCGCCAAAGGCGGTGATTCGGAACATCCACTGGCGCAGCGGCTTGCGATAGACGGGGAATCCACCTCGCTCGGAGCGCCCGTCGATGACTTCCTCGTTGGCGAGCGCGGTGCCGAGCTTCGGACACCAGTTGACCGTCTGTTCACCGAGGTACGCGAGTCGCGCGTTGTCGATGACGGCCTCGCGCTCGTCGTCGCCGAGTTCCGACCAGGTGCGATAGCCGACGCGATGCCCGCCGACGGACTCGGTCGAGCGCTCAAGGCCCGCGTGAACCAACTCCCCGCCGGGGCCGATGAGCACGCGCTCGTCGGCCAGCTTCTTGATGAGTTCTGCGATGGGTCGCGCCGCGCCGGTTGTACCCTCGCGGTTCGCGACCGAGTCGTCGAACCAACTGTTGTAGGCCTGGAGCCAGATCCACTGCGTCCACTTGTAGTAATCTGGATCGATCGTCGCGAACTCGCGCGACCAGTCGTAGCCGAAGCCGAATCGCTTGAGTTGTCGCCGGAAGTTGTCGATCGCCCGCTTGGTCGTGATCGCCGGGTGCACGCCGGTCTGAATGGCGTATTGCTCGGCGGGAAGGCCGAAGGCGTCCCAACCCATCGGGTGCAGGACGTTGAAGCCCTGCATCATTTTCATGCGGCAGAGGATGTCCGTCGCGGTATAGCCCTCGGGGTGGCCGACGTGCAAACCCGCGCCGGAGGGGTACGGGAACATATCGAGGCAGTAGAACTTCGGACGATCCGCGTCGAAGCCGTCATCGCCCGGGTTGGGCTGGCGAAACGTATCGTGCGCGTCCCACCACGCCTGCCAGCGCGTTTCGATCTCGCCAGCGAATTCGGGGGTATACCGGTGAGCGGGCGTGCTCGACGCCTGCGATGGAGTGCTCGATTCTGCCATGGGGGCAGTGTAGCAAGCGCCGGTCGGGCATCCGGGCGCCACTCAGCGGCGCCGGGCGGCAACCGCCGTCGCGACGGTGCGAAACGCGGGGCCGCTCCGGATCCGGGCGGTTGTGGTCGTCGTGCCCCACCGTCGATCGCGATCACTGGGGTTGATGTCGCCGTAGGTCTGCTCGGTGACCGTCGTCTCGACACCGTCCTCTTCCACGACGATCCGCAGATCCAGCAGCGTGTCCGCGCCGAGCGCAGCGGCCTCTTCCTTGAGCCGGTCGATCAGGACTCTCTCCGCGGCACCATCGAAGTTGTCCCCGTCGGTGCGGTACTGGAGCTGCGCGATCCGCTCGAAACGGTCGGAATCGGCCTGAACCGCGATCACCTGCACTCGATCCGGCGAGATCCGCTCGCCGACGCTCGCGCCCTGGAGCAGCACCGTCCGCCCCTCGACGTGGGCGCAACCGCCCAGGCCACTCGCGACGAGCGTCGCGATGCCGACGAGCACGGACTGACCAACTCTGCGACCGGCAGCGACACGACGGACCATGGAAGATTCCCTTCTCGCCGGAGCGAGTTATTTGGCGGCGGCCGCCGCGCGATCGGCCTGCTGTCGCAGGTACTTCTTCGCCTCGCCGACGAGGTAGAACGAGCCGGTCACCACGACCAGGTCGTCGCGCCCCGCAGCCTGCTCGGCGATGACCAGCGCCTCTTCAAGCGTATCCGCGATCTGGTACATCTTCGGGTACTTGGACTCGAATCGACGGGCAAGATCGTGCGGGTCCGCAGCGCGGGGGTTGCCCTTGGCCTTGGTAAACACAACCTTGTCGCCCGACAGCGAGACCTGTTCCAGCAACGCGTCGACATCCTTGTCCGCGGCGCAGCCGAAGATCATGATCAGCGAGTCGTACGGCACATGCGCCCCGATGGCTTTGACCAAAGCCGAGAGCGCGGACGGGTTGTGGGCGCCGTCGAGCAGGACGCGGTGGCGCTCGCCGCGGACGATCTCCATCCGAGCGGGGACGACCGTGGACTCGAGGCCTTCGAGCACGCGCATCTCGGGGAGGTCGAACCCGCCGGCGCCGAGCTTGTCGAGGATGGCCAACGCAAGGCCGCAGTTCTGGGCCTGATGCTCGCCGGGGAGCGGGACCGGCACGTGCTCGAAGTTCGAGCGGTCCGTCGTGAGACCGATTCGCATGTGCGGACCGAGCTGCTGGTTCGCTTCGAAGCGGCTTGAGAACTCGATCTCCTGCCCGAGCACCTCGAGCGTGCACCCGGCCTCTTCGGCCTTCTTGCGAAAGACCTCGATGACCTCGGGGGTCTGTGCGATGGTGAGCGCGGGAACGCCGGGCTTGAAGATGCCGGCCTTCTCCGCGGCGATCTCCTCGAGCGTGTCCCCGAGGAACAGCCGATGGTCGAAATCGATCTTGGTGATCGCTGTGACATCGGGGGTCACGGCGTTGGTGGCGTCCAAGCGCCCGCCGAGGCCGGTTTCGAGGATCACCGCGTCCACGGCCTCTTCGGCGAAGTAGAGCAGCGCCATCGCGGTCATCAGTTCGAAAAAGGTCGCTTCTCCGAGGTCGGAAGAGAGATTTTGAGACGCCATGCCGACCCGGTGCAGGTGCTCGGAGAACGAGGCGTGCGAGATCATCTGGTCGTTGATCTGCACCCGCTCGCGGATGTCGACCAGGTGCGGGCTGGTATAGACGCCGACCGCGTACCCCGATGAACGGAGGCAGGAGGCGGTCATCGCGACGACCGAGCCCTTGCCGTTGGTGCCGGCGACATGCACGATCCGCAAATCCTTCTCGGGGTTGCCGATCGCCTCGAGCAATTTGCGCATCCGGTCGAGTTTGAAGACGGACTGGTCCACGCGACTCGGGCGCAGACGCTCGACATTGGTCCGATCGTAGAGCCAGCGGAGGGCGGTCTGGTAGTTTCCGAAGCCCGCTTTGGTCAATTTGGCCGATGAGGAGGAGCGTCCAGCACGCCGAACGGGACGCTTGCCCGAACCCGATGATCGCGAAGTAGCCATAGACGGGCCATTCTAGCAAGACCTTGATAAATCCCCAAATCCGCAGGTTCTTTGGATCACTTAAGAGCCTACGCAGAAGACACTTACGACTTTGAAGGAAAGCCGCCGCCGATGACGAGCCAACGCCCCGATGCGGGTCGGAACCGCCCCCCGCAGCAACTGCACAGCCCGATCCACGAGGAGTCCTGGCGGGTCTTCAAGATCATGGCGGAGTTCGTGGACGGATTCGAGACGCTCGCCGCTCTGGCACCGGCCGTTTCGATCTTCGGCTCGGCCCGGACCCCCGAAGATCACCCGGTCTACGCAGAGGCTCGAGCCTGCGCGAAGCGACTCGCCGAGCTTGGCCATCCGGTGATCACCGGCGGCGGCCCCGGCGTGATGGAAGCCGCCAACCGGGGGGCCTGCGAAGGCAACGGCGTCTCCGTCGGCCTCAACATCGCCCTCCCTCACGAGCAAGTGCCCAACCCGTACCAGAACATCAAGCTCGACTTCGACTACTTCTTTGCGCGCAAGGTCATGTTCCTGAAGTACGCCCGGGCATTCATCATCTTCCCCGGCGGCTTCGGCACGATGGATGAGTTCTTCGAGAGCCTGACCCTGATCCAGACCGCGAAGATCGACCCGTTCCCGGTCATCTGCATTGGGGTGGAGTTCTGGTCCGGCCTCTTCGGCTGGATCCGCACCACCATGGAGCACCGCTACAAGACCATCAGCCCGCCGGATCTGGACCTCATCACACTCACCGACGACATCGACGAGGCGATCCGGATCGTCCATACCTTCCTCACCGCCGAACCGAAGGCCCACGAGCGCGTCGCGACGACCGGCGAGGGCACCCGGCCGGGTGTCAAACACCGAAACACGACCGGCCCGGCGCTCGACCAGCCGAGCGTGCGGGAGCCGGGGATTTAGACCGCCCTCATCCGCGCGGGGTCGAATCGGAACGCCTCCAGTATGATGCCCTGCTGAACTGTGTGGATTCCCCGTACCGCTGCGAGATCGCCATGACCTTCACCCAGACCCCACGCGCAGCCACGATCGCCGGCACCGCGGTCACACTCCTGGGCTTTGGAGCCTTCGGCCTGATCGCCGCGATTGACCCGACCCGCTTCGACCACCTCGCCCGGAAGGACAATTTCGCCA
>JANSXG010000171.1 GCA_024743075.1 bacterium
CATCGCAAGGCTCGCCCGAAGAAGAAGCACGCCCACTATCGGAATCTCGACAGCGACGACAAACCGATCGTCCGCCGCCTCGCCGCGATCCTCCGCATCGCCGACGGGCTCGATCGCACCCATACGCAGCTCGTCGAATCGATCAATCTGACGCGATCAGCGCACCGGTACACGCTCACCGCCCGATCACCGCAGGATATCAGCGCGGACATCCTGGGCGCGCAGCGCAAGGCGGACGTCTTCGAGCGAGAGTTTGAGATGCCCATGGAGATCATCGCGTCGGGACACGCTGCGCCGTGAGTGCTTCGGTCCAATCGATCCTTGAATCCCGCTTCGGTTTCCCGTCGCTCCGCCCGCTGCAACAGCGGATTATCGACCGCGTGATGTCGAGCAAGGATGCACTCGTCGTGATGCCGACCGGCTCCGGCAAGAGCCTGTGCTATCAACTTCCCGCTCTGTCGCTCTCCGGACGCGACGGCACCGGTCCCGGCGTTGCCCTCGTGTTCAGCCCGCTCATCGCGCTGATGGAAGATCAGGTCGCCGCGCTCCGCAAGAAGGGAATCCGAGCCCAGTACATCAACTCAACGCTCTCGCGGACCGAACGGGACCGCCGATACCAGCAACTCGCCGAGGGCGAGTTCGAACTGATCTACGCCACGCCTGAGCGGATGGAGAAGCCGCCGTTCGTCGAAGCACTCGACCGTGTGCCCGGCGGCGTGAAGCTCCTCGCCGTCGATGAAGCTCACTGCATCAGCAAATGGGGCCACGACCTCCGACCGGCGTACCAGCGCGTCGGCGAGTTCCGCCGGCTGATCGGCTCCCCCCCCACCGTGGCCCTGACCGCCACCGCGACCTTGCGCGTCCGCGAGGACATCCGGGCAACCCTTGGGCTCCCCGAGTCCGAGATGCCCCTGTTCGCGAGCGACATCGACCGTCCGAACCTCACAATCCGCGTTCACGAGTGTTGGGACGACGCCGACAAAGATCGGCGCATCGTCCGCACCGCAACGGAGATGGGTGGCACCGGCATCGTCTACTTCGCGCTGATCAAGGATCTCGAACGGGCCGCCGACCGGCTCCGCCGCAAGATGCCCGACCGTCGCATCGAGATCTACCACGGCCAACTCGACCCGCACCGCAAGAAGCGCGTCTACGACCGGTTCATCGACGCCGGATCGGACGACAACCTCCTCCTGCTCGCCACCAATGCCTTCGGCATGGGTGTCGACAAGCCCGACATCCGGTTCATCCTCCACGCGCAGATCCCGGGCTCGGTCGAAGCGTACTATCAGGAGATCGGGCGGGCTGGTCGCGACGGGCTGCCCTCGCGCTGTGAGTTGCTCTACTGTCAGGACGACCTCTCGATCCAACAGAACTTCATCGAGTGGGCCAATCCTTCCGCCGACCTGCTCGCGCAGGTCGCATCCACCATCGAAACGCGCTTCGGCGAAAATGTTCCCGGCGACTCGACCTTCACCGAGGACGATATCCGCCTGCTCGTGCTCGGCAAAGGGCGCGGCGACGGCCGGATCGGCTACGCCCTGACCACCCTCGAGAAACTCGGCGTCATCGAACCCGCACCGTTCGTGGGCCACTTCCGTTTCGCCCGACCGCTCGACGACCGTTCCCTCTCGGCGGACGAAATCGACAGCAAGAAGCAGCGCGACCTGACCCGTTTACTCGACCTGGTCAACCTCACCCGCAGCGAGGAGATCCGCGCGTTCATCCGAGACTATTTTGATCTGCCCACCGACGAATCGGGTGCCGGTTGATCGCCCGCGGAGGCGCGCGTTGCTACGCTTGCCCCCTTGACCAGCGCACCCTCAACATCCTCCAGGCCTCGCTTCTACTACGGATGGACGATGCTCGGCGTCGCGACGGTCGCGACCATCTCCACATCCCCCGGCCAGACATTCCTCGTCTCCCAGTTCTACAGCTCGTTTCAGAGAGAACTGGGGCTGGACGAAGCCGCTCCCCTCGCGACCGCCTACGGCATCGGCACACTGGGCGCGGGACTGCTCATGCCGCTCGTCGGCTCGCTCTCGGACCGATTCGGCACGCGCGTGATGATGGGAATCGCCGCGGCGTTGCTCGCCTTCACCTGCGCGATGATCGGCTTCGCCGAGAACATCTATCAGCTCGGACTCGCATTCTTCTGCCTTCGTGCGTTCGGCCAGGGAGCGCTCGGCCTCGTCGCAGGCCACACACTGGCCATGTGGTACGAGAAGCGTCTGGGAATTGCAGAGAGCGTCCGTCACACCGGTATGTCGCTGGCCAACGTACTCCTCCCGCCGATCGCGATCGCCCTGATCGCGTGGCTCGGCTGGAAGAGCGCGTACGCGCTGCTCGGCTTGGGTGTATACCTCGCGGTCATCCCACTGGTCGTCATCCTCTTCCGCAACAAGCCCGAGGACATCGGCCAGCATCTCGACAACATTGCACCCGAGGAGCACCACAGCCTCGAAGATGCCGAACCCGACGCCGCGGCGGAGATCTCGCGCGACACGCACGGGCCGCGAGCAGGAACCCCACTCCCGCCTGATTTCACAGCGAAGCAGGCGATCCGCACCGGCGCATACTGGATCGTTACCGGCGCGCTGGTCGCGAACGCCGCGATTTTTACCGCCATCGCGCTCGAGCACCAGGTCATCGTGCACGACGCGGGGCACAGCCCCGAAGTCGCCGCCAGACTGATACCGCTCGCCGGCCTCGTCGCGATGCTCGCCGTCCCGATCAGCGGAATGCTCGTGGACCGCTTTCGCGAACGCATCCTTCTCACGTGCACCACCGTCCTACTCGGCCTCTCCTGCACCTGCGTCGCCTTCGCTTCGGCGCTGCCCGCCCTCTACGGCGCAATGGTGCTCATGGGCATGACCCAATCGCTGATCTTCGTCCTCGCCAGCCCGATCTTCGCGCGTTACTTCGGCCGCAAGCATCACGGCGCAATCCGTGGAACGCTCACGAGATCGATGATCATCGGCACAGCCGTCGGCCCGGTATTGCTCTCGCTGGGCGCGAAGTTCTCAGACGGTTACCGACTCCCGTTGCTCGCCTGCGCGCTGCTGACCATCCCGCTGACCGTTGCGGCCCTCTCGATGAAGCAGCCGGAGCATCCCGAGTCCACGAGCTGAGGCCGCGATCGCACCGCCTTCAGCAGTCGGCGCCGAACTGACCCAGCACAAGATTCAGGTCCGCGAGATCCACCTCGCCACTGCCGTCGGCGTCGCCTTGGGTCGTGGTCTGGCCGAAACTCGCCAGCACGAGATTCAGATCGGCGAGATCGACTGCGCCGTCACCCGTCACATCGCCGTTGCAAGGCACCGCATCCGTCGTAATCGAGATACAAACCGAGTTCACCACGCCCGCGTCGATCAGATTGTGATCCGTCACCGTGATCGTCCAATCGCCGGCGACCGACGATCCGGTGAAAACACCCAGCGATTCGGTAGGGAGAATCTCGCCGAAAAACATCGGAGACGGCCCTCCCGGGCTGCAGAGTGCGTCGGCGCTGGCCGTGGCAGCGTCGGTGAACGTGGCATCGATATCATCGCCTCCGCAACCGAACGACCAGGTGCCGATACCGACCCGGTCGATCAGGATCGCGGACTGACCGCCGTGGGAGACCGAGATGGTCAGATCCCCGAGCCATTCGTGCGCCACATCGACAGACACCGTGACGCCCTGCACCGTACCGACGGCATCCGGCGGCACGGTCAGCACCACCGATGCGCTGGACGAACCGTCCGGGATAGGCAAGCTAGCGCTTGAGCACTGGACGAGATCGGCGGACGCACTGGCCGTGACCAGGGCACCAACGGTGCAGGCAATCATTCGATCAGCGAGCGGCATTGGCGTTCATCTCCGAGTTTCGGCTGGCGTCCTGATACTGCGGCGGGTTGCTCATGCCGAGCGTGTGGCATTGCCCCACCGTGTTACCCATGTTGTTGGCGCCCGGGAGTTGTCCGCGCGCGACCTCCACGACACCGTCCTCCGGGTTGGTGAGGAACAGCCCGCTGAAAAAATTGCACCAGGCGCCGGATGCCGAGGTTGTCCAGAAGTACACCCGCGAGCGGGCATCGTTCGGAATCCCGCTCAGCCACGCCGCGGCGCCGTCGACGGACAGGTCCGCGTTCTCCCCACAGCCGCTCCCGAAAATGTCGCCCAGCGCCGCGAGGTTGCCGGCCAGCGGGGTGCCCTGGTACGGCGTGCCAAGCGACTGGATCAGCCGCGGCCCCTCCGCCCAATCCATCGCACTGAAGTAGTAGGTGTACAGGTGAAGGGCCGCGCAGCCGCCCTGACTGTGCGCCACGACTCCGGACGACTTCGTCGTATCGGCGAGTGCATTGAGCAGCAGCGCGAACTGATCGTGGCTCCGATTGGCTTCGGGATCTGAAAAGACCTCGATCGCTCCGGAAAAGTTCCCGAGCGGCCACGGATTTCCGTCGGCGCAGTACCCATGGACCAGCAGCAGGTTGTGACCACCGGCCGCGCGGTTGATTCCCGGTATATCGAGATCAACAACGAAGCCGAGATCCTCGCTTCGGCGAGCAACGCGCATCTCCTCAAGGATCCGTCCGGGGTTCGCGATGCCGGCGACATCCGCGTCGATCTGAAGCGGCATTGCGTCGGAGCCGGAGAGCAGGGCCAAACTACGCGGACAGCGGACCTCGACATGCCGAAGTTCAAACGGCCCGGACGCCCCCGCTCGCCCGATCCAGCGGGCGTCGACATCCAGGGGCAGCGAATCCTCGCCGTCAGCGCCCGCCTGCAGCATCGTCATCCCGCCGATCCAGCAGATCGGGACGGCGTTCCCACGGCCGTCGGTGCCCCAAAGCTGTGCGGTGACGCGGCAATGCTCAACACGCCCGCGATCCAGCGCCCCGATATCGATCCGGAGCGTTGGGCCCTGTCCGGACATCCTGGCAAGCGCGCCGCCTCCGACGATCACGTCTTCAGCAACAACACCGAGCGTGTGCTGCGCGGTCCGCAGGAGCGACCCGCCGCGGGCGACGATCTGAACGCTGTGCTCACCCGTCTTGTCCGGCGTGAAGAATCCCGACGACACGCCGCCGTCGTTCGCCGTCATCGGGATCGTGACTCGGCGCCCGTCCGGCGTCGAGACGATCATCTCCATAAGTACATCGCGAAGCACTGGCCCATTTCGTGTTTCGTGGGCCGAGGCGCGGAACTCGATCGGGCGACCAACGACCGTCCGATCCGTGACGCGAGCCGATAGCAGCCCCGCCGGGCTTTCGGTGGCGAACGCGAGGTACGCGACGCCTGTTTGGGCGGGTGCGTTTATGGATGCTCGCCACCGACCAGGCTGGTGCGCCCGCACGTCATAGCCTGTGAAGAATCCGATCGCTTGAATCTCAACGGTCTGCGCGCCTGCCGACTCCGTGGCGGGAGTCAGCCGGATTGGCCCACGACCGCTTCCATCATCGAGCGTCAGCACAAGATCGTCTCGGGCCTGCGAAACCGGAACGATGCGCAGGTCGCCCCCACCGTCATCGGGCAAGACGCCGTCCCAGCGACCGTCGGCATCCAACTCCACCCGAAGCATCGCGCCCCGCGACCAGAGCGGGATGTCCGCCGGGCTGACCGGTGCGAGCGGGCCGCCGAGCAGCATCTCCTCGGGCGGCGCCGCCCGGTGCTTCGGCGTCACCACCACCGGTGCCGCGTCCGTCGCAATTGCACACATCAGCGCGAGTGCCAATACGAGTAGCCGATGCATGAGCCGCTCCTCCATTCGAAGAAACTACAGCCACAATGCGAGGGGGCACAAGGAAAAGTCGGTGAAATCAGCGCGCAGAGCGACTCGTCGTTCGCACACCATGAAAAAAGGGCGGCCCCGACCGGAGCCGCCCTGCGAAGGCATCGATCGGCGAGACTCAGCAGTCGGTGCCGAAGTTCGCCAGCACGAGGTTCAGGTCTGCCAGATCGACATTCCCGCTGCCGTCGGCATCGCCGTCGCTGGTCACCTCACCGAAGTTCGCGAGCACAAGGTTGAGGTCCGCCAGATCGACGGAGTTGTCGCCGGTCACATCGCCGGGACAGTCGGTCTCGCACAGGGCGACCCACTCGGCCAGCCCGGTCGCACTGCCGGAGCCCGGGCCTTCACCGTTGCCGGCCTGGGTGAACGCGCCGCCGATGATCAGGCTGTCGTCGGTCGAGGTGATCGCGGCCGGGTTGTCGGCACTCGCACCGAGCCCGAACCCACCGCCGACCTCTTCCCACGACGTCC
>JANSXG010000245.1 GCA_024743075.1 bacterium
AGGCACCGGCCGAAGCGAACAAGGACCCGAAACGCCCGCGAACACTCGAACGTGATCTTGGCTCGACATCACTCGAAATCCCACGCCCGGGTGCAATGGGCCGTCCGAAGCCGCACCGGCATTCGCCGTACAGGCAAACATCGCACATTGAAACAGCAGAGCGAACATCGCAAGGATCGTATGAATGACTAACGAGATCGGCATCTCCCTCTCCCAATGGCATTCAACGTCGCCACGGGACCTATCTGTTGCAGCAAGTTTGCACTCATCACTCATCAGAGCTTAGGACAGCAATGTCTGGGCGGTGAAGATCCAAGAGGGGCCACGATCCGTTCTAATCCCTTTCTCCTTCTCACCGGACATCGCGGCACTCCTCGCGCGAAAAAGCACTATCTCTTGTCTATATCTGCCGCGAAACAGAAAACCATTCTTTTCGGTGTTGCGGTATGATATTCGAATCGCCTTGCCATCCAAACGGGCTGCGCTAGCACTCCTTTATACCAGACCTAGCGCATAGAAGATCACCGTAAACATCAGGTCAGCAACGACCACCGCCACCACCGACTGCACCACCGTGTGCGTCGTCGCGCGTCCGACGCCCTCCGCGCCGCCTTTGACCTGCAGGCCGTTGCCGCAGGCGATCAGGCCGATGAGCATGCCGAACACGCCGGCCTTGATCAGGCCGGTGACGAAGTCGACCACGCCGACCTGGGCAACGGTGTTCTCGTAGTAAGTCGTCCACGGGATGCCGAGCACGGTCTTGCTCATGACCGCCGCCGCCCCGATCGCGGCGATGTTCGCGATCACCGCGAGGCAAACCAGGCTGATCACCGCCGCGGCCATGCGCGGCACGACGAGGAAGCGGACCGGGTTGAGCGCGTGGGCCTCGAGGGCCTCGATCTCCTCGTTGACGGCCATGGTGCCGATCTCGGCGGCGATGGCGGCCCCGGCGAAACCGGTCAGCACGATCGCCGCGATCAGCGGGCCGAGCTCGCGCAGCACCGCGACCGCAATGATGTTCGGCACCAGTTCCACCTGGCCGAGTTCGTCGAGCGGCGGGGCCATCTGCAAGCCGAGGATGAAGCCGATCGAGCCGGCGACCAGCGAGACGATGAAAATCGACTGCACGCCGATCCGGACCATCTGGGCGACAATCGCCTGGTTGCCAAGGCGGATGTTGCGATCGACCATCGCCCGCCAAAACCAACCGACGACGCCCGTGAGCAGGAACCAGAGCTCGCCGATGTGCCCCAGCACGCGGAAGGCCCGCGCCCCGATCCCCGAGATGGGACGCACGATCGCGTTCATCAGATCGCCTCAGCCCCCGCCCGGTCCGGCACGATCGTGAAGACCTTGTCCAGGCGTGCGATTTCGAAGATCGACTGCACCTTGTCACTCATCGCGCACAGAACGAGCTTCGTGTCCTTCTTCCGAGCGAGTTGCATCGCCTCGACCAGCGTCGCAACGCCGGACGAATCCATGTACGGCACGCCCGAGAGATCCACGATCAGCTTGTCTGGGGCGGACCCGAGCGATTCGCGCAGCTGCGTCTGCAACGAGCGGGAACTGTTCAGATCGACATCGCCCTCGACCGCGACGATCGAAACCGAGCCGGATTGTTCTGCACGCACTTCCATGTCTTCCTCGTTTCCTCGCCCCTGCCAGTTTCCTCGGCTACTCAGCCCTACTCGCTCGATCTTCTCTTGACCATCGTCAGACGCATCCCCCGACCTCGCTCGCCCGTCTCATCCGGCCCGCGGTGCTCGAATCGGACCTCGTCCATGATCTCCTTCATGATGTGGACGCCCAGCCCGCCCGGGCGCACCTCCTCGAGATCGCGCGACCGGATCGCCTCCGGATCCACCTGCTGCGCGAGATCCTCGATAACGATCCGGATCCCGCCGGCGCGTGGCCGATGCTGATCGAGCGGCGCATCGAGCGCGGCCCCCTCGCAGTGCTCGCCCGCCTCGTCGTCCACAGGCCAGATCTTCACCCAGATCGTGCCCGCGGGGCTCCGCTGATAGCCGTGACGGATGACATTGCACAACGCCTCATCGACCGCGAGCGCGATCTGCCCGCACGCCGACTCATCGAACCCAAGCCGCTGCGCGACCGCGGAAACCAACGATCGCACGCCGCTGAGGTAACGCGGCTGGCTGAACATCTGGATCGCGATGTGCGGCTTCTCACCCAGCGCTCAGCCCTCCTCGTCGTCGGTTCGCGACGGAACCGGGGCGACCGCGCCCTTCTCTCGGGCGGTCCCCAAGTACCCGTTGTCGTTCGCGTACTTCACCCACCGCCGGACCGCCGCGTTGCGTTCGACGCGTGCGTCGGTCGCCGAATAGCCAAGCCGCTCGCCCGTGATTCGTTCCAGCGCGGCGATAGCGACCATCCGCGACGCCGGGTCGGAGCTGTCCAGCATTACAATTAGGTCCGGAACCGCATCCCGATCGCGCTCGCTCGCGGCCTGAGCCGCCGCCGCCGATCGTTCGCTGGGGTCGATGGAGCCGAAGTCCGCCTGTCGGGCCGGGGCGTGGCACGCCGCGCCGAAAGCCGTCCCCGCGAGCGCAGCCAGCGCCACCCAGCGCGCAGCGCGGAACCTCGAGCGACCAGAAGCAACATCGACTCCCATGTCGGGATCATACGCCCCAGAACTTCCCGCCAAAAGCCGGTGGATCCGCCCGCGCCGCGTTGCCAGCCCGTGTCGAGGCGGCGATACTCTCTCTTCCCTCCGTTACCACCGGACTTCTCCCAACCGACAGCCGCACGAAAGCCCAGAGCATGTCGAGCACCCATACCGCCCCCGAAGTCGACGGCCACCTCCTTGCCGACGACGAGGTCGTCCTCGTTGTCGACTTCGGCTCGCAGACCGCACAACTCATCGCCAGACGCATCCGCGAAGCCGGCACGCTGGCCTACCTCATTTCGCCCGA
>JANSXG010000030.1 GCA_024743075.1 bacterium
CCGGCGAGCCGCTGGATTTGCTGGATCACTTCAAGCCCGTGCTCAACACCTACCGGGGCGACAAGACGAGCGCGACGCGGCTGAGCTGGTCGTTCATGCACCGGCGGAAGTCGCCCGTGGCGCTGGTGCTCGAAGAAGTGAGCTGGCAGGGCGCGCTGATCCTCAACGACGAGCCGATCATGCTCATCGAGCCGGGTGTGCCGATCCGGGCGGTGCTGGACAGCGACATGCTGCGTCAGGGCAAGAACACGGTGCAGATCGCACTGCTTGAGCCGAGCGAGGCGATCGAGATGTCTTTGAGCGAGGTGAAGAAGCGCGCGTCGTGGTACGAGCTGGCGACGAATGTGACGGAGAAGGCCAGCTTCTCGTTCGCGCCGTGGGAGGTGCCGGGCGATGAGCGGTTCGAGGAGGCCAGCAAGGCGTCGATGAACGGCGCGGCCTCCAAGAAGCAGCGCGGTCGCCCGGCGTGGTGGCGCTGCCGGTTCGATGCGCCGAAGCAGGACCGGCCTCTGGTGCTCGACCTGACCGGGCTGAGCAAGGGGCAGGTGATGCTCAACGGGAACAACGTCGGTCGCTACTTCGTGCAGACCGCCGACGGCAAGCCGGTCCCGCCGCAGAAGGAGCTGTGGCTGCCCGAGTGCTGGCTGAACGAAAGCGAGCAGCCCGCGAACGAGCTGCTCATCTTCGATGAGTCGGGGTTTGCGCCCGACAAGGTGAAACTGGGGTACGCGCCGGTGGGGTGATCAGCGCTCCTTCGCCGCGCCGCGGAGCATCCAGTCCGTCGCGTTCGGAGCCGCAGTCAGCAGGCCGGCGAGGAGTTTGACGGGCAGGTTCGTCCAGACCTCGGCACGCGGTTTGCGCAGGCATTTCACGATCGCTTTGGCGACCCTCTCCGGCGGCTGCATGAGGAACGACGGCGTGTTCTCGGCGAGGTTCTTGCCGTTGCTGCGCTTCGCGGCTTCGTCGAAGAACTCGGTCTTCGTGCCGATGGGGTGGACGGTTGAGGTGAACACGCCCTTTGAGCGCAGTTCGGCGTTCATCGCGCGACCGATGTGCCATTGCGCCGCCTTGCTCGCGCAGTACGGGCCGTAACGCGGCACGGCGAACTTGCCGATGGAACTCGAGCAGATGAGCACGTGGCCCGCACCCGCTTCGACCATGCGCGGGATCGCAGGGCGGATGGCGTTGAGCGTGCCGAAGAAGTTGGTTTCGAAGATGGCGCGGATGCGGTCGGTGTCGGGCGAGGACGGGTCGTCGGCGAGGCAGTCGGCGACGGTCGCCTCGAAGCCGTAACCGGCGTTGGCGAAGACGCTGTAGATCGAGCCGAAGCGCTCGACGCAGGTGGTGACGGCGCGCTCGCAGTCGTCGGGGCTGGTTACGTCGGCGCTGGTGTACTCGGCGGCGGCGCCGGATTCACGGACGCGCTCGGCGACCGCCTTGAGTTTGTCTTCGCGTCGCGCGGTCAGGAGGACGGGCATGCCCGCCTTGGCGCACGCGATGGCGGTGGCGGCACCGATGCCGCTGGACGCGCCGGCGATGAGGATGGGTTTGCCGGTGAGGTCGACGTTCACTGGACTCCCCTTCAGGCGAGCAAGGACCTTCCGGTCATGGCTTCGGGCTTCTCGAGGCCCATCATCTCGAGCGTGGTGGGGACGATGTCACCAAGCACACCGCCGGTGCGGAGCGTGCGACTGGCGAAGGCGTCGCCGACGACGAACAGCGGCACGGGGTAGAGCGTGTGCGACGTGTGGGGCGAGCCGTTCTCGGGCGAGTACATCTGCTCGGCGTTGCCGTGGTCGGCGGTGACGATCAGCGATCCGGCGCAGGCGAGCGTCTTCTCGACGATCTCGCCGACGAGCGTATCGACGGTCTCGACGGCTTTGACGACCGCGTCGAGATTGCCGGTGTGCCCGACCATGTCGGGGTTGGCGAAGTTCACGACGATGAACGGTTCGCAGTCGGGCGAATCGAGGCGGCGCAGCACGGCGTCGGCGACGCCCCGCGCGGACATTTCCGGCTGCTGGTCGTAGGTGCTCACGCGCGGTGACTGGATGATCTCGCGCTGCTCGCCGGGGTAGGGCTCATCGCGATAGTCGTTGAAGAAAAATGTTACGTGAGGAAACTTCTCGGTTTCGGCGCAGCGGAACTGGGTGAGGCCGAGGCGGCTGATATACGAACCGGCGATGTCTTCCATCTTGGGCGGACGGGGGAACGCCGTGCGGACTCGCGGCATCGCGGCGAGTTCAACCGAGTAGGGCGTCATGCAGACGAAGTCGAGTTCGATCTTGTCGCCTCGGTCGAAACCCCGGGTGCCGCTGTCGGGCGAGGGCGAGGCGTTTTCGGTGAAGTTCGGGTCGACGAAGGCGCGGACGATCTCGCGCGGGCGATCGCCCCGGTAGTTGTAAAAGATGACGGTGTCGCCGTCGGTGATGCGGCTGCGACAGGCGTCTTCGGGGCTCTCGGCGATCATCGTCGCGGGGACGAACTCGTCGCCGGCCATGTTGTCGGAGGCGGGGTGGTCGTAGTGGTGCTGGACGGCGTCGGTCGCGGATTCGGCGGTGGGGACGGCATCGGCGGCCGGGCCTCGACCGGTGAGGCAGGCGTACGCCTTCTCGACGCGTTCCCAGCGGTTGTCGCGGTCCATGGCCCAGTAGCGCCCGACGACGCTGGCGATCTCGCCGACGCCGATCTCGTGGATCGCCTGCTCGACCTGTTCGATGTAGCCGATGCCGGTGTACGGCCCGGTGTCTCGTCCGTCGGTAAACAGGTGCAGGTACACGCGGGTGCAGTTGAGTTGAGCGCACAACGCGACGACCGCCGTGGCGTGGGCGATCAGACCGTGCACGCCCGCATCGCTGACGATGCCCATGAGGTGCACGGCTTTGCCTTCGTCGCGGGCGCGGGCGATCGGCTCGGTGAGGGCGCTGATCTCGCGCAGCTTGCCCTCGCGACAGGCCTTGGTGATGCGGACCGCGTCCTGATCGACGATGCGCCCGGCGCCGATGTTCTGGTGCCCCACTTCCGAGTTGCCCATGGTGCCGTCGAGCAGGCCGACCGCCTCGCCGCTGGTGGCGACGAGGGTGTGGGGCCACTGCTCGCGCAGGGCATCGTCGACAGGGGTCTTCGCGAGTTTGATCGCGTTGAAGGCGTCGTGCTCGGGGTTGGGGTTCTCACCCCAGCCGTCGCGGACGATCAGGACGCAGGGGGTGTTGGACGGTTGAGGGGTGGTCATCGTGGTCGCTCGCGGGCGGGAGGTGTCGGGGAGCGTACGATAGCAGCGTGACCCAAGCCCGACGCCGCAACCCGCTCGCCTTTACCGCCCTGCTGACAGGCGCCGCGATGCTCACCGCCTGCAATGTGGATGAGGTCACCTTCGGCGTCGGCAACGCCCGCACCGAGGACTCGTTCGGCAACCCGGTTGTGCAGCCCTACCAGGAAGAAGACGGGCTCCGCCTGTATCGCATCGAGATCGAACGCGACAAAGACGACGACGAAGACCCGCTCGACGAGCCATCGCCCGAAAGCGATCCGTTCGCCGAGCCGGACTCGTCGGATTCCTGATCAGCCGAGGGCTTTGAGGAGTTCCTCGGTCGTTGTCGCCTGCGGGATATCGCGGGTCTGGACGGCTTTGACCTTGCCGATGCCGTCGTCGGACTGGCCGATGACGACCGTGCCGCGAGAGGAGATGTTCAGATCGGGCCAGTAGAAGCCGTAGGCCTTGCAGACCTGGCGGTGCATGTCGGCGAGCAGGGTCTGCTTGAGACCGAGTTGGTTCGCCCACGCCTCGTGGACGAAGAACGAATCGCAGGATACGCCGACGACCTGGGCTCCGGCCTTCTCGAACTTCTCGAAATCGTCGGTGATGCATTTCATCTCGGTCGAGCAGACCGGGCTGAAGTCCATCGGGTAGAAACAGATCGCGACATCGCCCATCTTGACGGCCTCTGAGAGCGACCAGTCTTCCTTGTTCTGGGCCTTGAGAGTGAAGTCGGGAGCGGTTTCGCCGGGCTGAATGGGCGAGGTGCGTTCGGTGAGGGTCTCGGGCATGGTCAGGATTCCTGCAGATGGAGTGGAATTCGGGATCGGAGCCCATGATAGGCCGGACCGGCGACGCCGACGGCGGGTACTCGTCGCCGGTCTCAGCGGCTATCCTTTATAAAGCCGGCTTTTCGGCTGGGCGTGGCGGAGCCGCGCTGACGGATGACGCGAAGCGTGAGGAGCACGGATGACGGCCCTGATGTCTCTGGAGAGCAGGTATCGCGAGGTGAAGGACAAGGTCGGCGCCGCCGCGCAGCGGAGCGGGCGACGACCTGGCGAGATCCTCGTGGTGGCGGTGTCGAAGTACGCGGAGATGGACCAGATCCGCGAGCTCTACCGGCTGGGGCACCGCGACTTCGGCGAGTCGCGCGTGCAGCAGCTCGTCCAGCGGGCGGCCATGCTCGAGGAGATGCAGTCGCGCGAGGACGCCCTGCCGAACATCGGCGAAGAGCAGGAGATGGAACTGTTCGCGTCGGCCGAGGGCGAGGGGCACAGCGGCTCGAAGCTTCCCCGGGCGCGTTGGCACATGATCGGACACCTGCAGCGGAACAAGGCGCGCAAGTGCGTCGAGACGGCGCGGCTGATCCACTCGGTGGACTCGCTGCGCCTGGTCGACGAGATCCACTCAGTGGCCTTCAAGCTCGACAAGGAAGTAGAACTGCTCGTGCAGGTCAACTGCACGGGCGAGAAGCAGAAGTACGGCTGCGCGGTCGCCGCGGCGGAGCACCTGGCCGAGCAGATCGACTCGCTGGTACACCTGAAGGTGCGCGGGCTGATGGCGATGGGCCCGACCTCGATGGACCCCGGCGAGACCCGCGCGACGTTCGAACGGACCAAGGAGCTCTTCGACGAGATGGTGAAGCTGAACCTCTGCGAGGGGCGGTTCAACATCCTGTCGATGGGCATGTCGGGCGACTACGAGATGGCCATCGAGTGCGGCGCGAACATGGTGCGGATTGGGTCGGGCATCTTCGGCGAGTCCGAGCGCGAAGACCACGACGACGACAGCGAGGAGTGATCGGCCTGTTCACGCGAAACGTCGGCGCCAGCGCAGATGCTTGATGCGGAAGACCACTCCGGTCAGCACCAGCAGGACGACTACTCCCGCGCCCGCGATCCCGGTGATCTCGGCCCTGCGTGTCCACTGGTCGGTCGGCACGGTGTTGAAGTAGGACCAGGCGTTGACCCCCCCGCCAATGGCGAGGATCAGACCGGCGATGACCGGGATCTTCCACTTCAGCGCATACTTGTCCTTGCCGCCGAGCGTGGTCAGCAGCGCGATGAACGCGGGCATCGCGCAGGCCCCCAAGGCGATCATGAACATGGTGTCGTCGTAGACCGGCTCGATGAACGACTCGCCCGGGTCGGCGGGGTTGTAGTAGACCTGGACCGTGTTGGACGGTCTGTACCGGGCGACGATGTCCGAGGCCCAGCGCGAACCCAGCGAGACGTTCTCCATGGGTGTGACCCGGTCGAAGGTGTACTCGGTCCCGTTCACGGTGTAGGAACGATCGACCAGGGGGATGCGTTTCACCGTGCTGCCGGTCGCGCGTGGACTCGGGTTCGATGACCGCTGCGCATCCACGCGCGAAGACAGCACGGTCCCCGTCGTGGATGGCCATGTGGCGATGCGGCTGGCCTGCTCCGTGGCCCACCAGACGCTGAACGCCACGAAGGCGGAAGCAAGAAGCGTGAGCAGACCCATCATGCCCAGCACGATGACCGTGCCGAGCGTCGAATGCTCCGGGTCGGCGAGAGGAACGGTCTCTTCGGATTTGCTCATGGAGACATCATGACCGCCGCACGCGGATGCCGCATGTCCCGATTCGGGGGTTTCCGGACGGCTGAGGCGCCAGGCCGCTACTGAGGCGGCTTGCTCCACTCGACGTCCGGGTCCTTGTGCAGGCGACCGGCGCCCTGCTTGCAGCAGCGTTTGCAGATGACGGCGTCTTCGTAGGCCGGGCTCTGCCACGTCGCGTCGTCGCGCTCTTCGAGGCACATCGTGCACTTCGCGCCCGCGGGCGCGGTGGACTGCTTCTGCGTCACGAGCGTGTCGTACGCGATGGTCATGCAGTCCTGGCAGATCAGACTCCCCTGGTGCCCCTCGACCATGGCGAAGGTACCGTCCCACGGTGTGCGACAGAAGTCGCACAGGAAGTCCGACATCTCCATGTTCTCTTTGTCAGCGCCGGGTCGTTGCATCAGGCGAGGTCCAATCCTGCGGGTCTGACCAGAATCGCGGCGTTGAAGGTGCGCCCCTCGGCGATGTACTTGCGCTCGAAGTTCGTGCCCACGACCTCGCCCTCGCCGGCGGAGGCCGGGCGCTCGAAGTCGTGGCGCTCATAGAACATCGTCTTGCCCTGCCACTGGTGGGCGGGATCGCACCAGCGGGCGAAGTGCTCTTCCATCCACGACCAGTAGTCGGCGTGGTCGGTCACGACTCGCAGCTCGCCGCCGGGCTGGATGACGCGGAAGGCCTCGGCGAGGAATTGGTCCTGCACCATGCGCCGCTTGTGGTGGCGGGGCTTGGGCCACGGGTCGGCGAAATACAGGTGCAGCACCTTCACGATGCCCGTCGGCACGCGCCAGCGCACGAACTCCGACGCGTCGAAGTGCAGCATCCGCACGTTCTCGGTCCGGTTCCGCCTCATGCGGTCCGCGGCGTAGGAGAAGAACTCCCGTGCCCACTCGATGCCGAGGAAGTTCGTCTCCGGCTGCAAACCCGCCTGCTGGGCCAGAAAGGTCCCCTTGCCCGAGCCGATCTCGAGTTCGAAGGGGCGATCGGGGTGCTCGAACCACTGGCGCGGGTCGACCCAGGCCTTCTCCGGGTTCTGGAGTAGGTCGTCGGGCAGGGGCGGGAGGTCGTCGCCGGTGAGGCCGTAGCCGGAGATGTCGAGCGGCTTGCCGCGAGAGAGTCCGAAGCTCATGGGGCGGGGATTGTACTGGATCGGGCCTGCGGCCCGGCCGAAAGCGATCGCGGGGCATCGCTACACTCGCGGCATGTCCGACAGCCCCGAACTATCAACCAACCAACCCGGCTTCGCCCCGGAAGGCGATCTCTCGCTGCGCGTGCGCTATGTCGAGTGCGACCCGCAGGGAGTCGCGCACCACTCGTCGTACGTGGCGTGGCTGGAGATGGGGCGGACGGAATTGCTGCGGCTCGGCCCGGAGGGGACGCCCTCGTACCGGCAGATGGAAGACGAGGGCGTGTTCCTCGTCGTCGCGAAACTGGAACTGAGCTACAAGTCCCCAGCGCGCTACGACGACCTGCTCGTCGTCACCACCCGCGTGGTCGGCGGCGGGCGGGCACGGATCGATCACGAGTACGAGGTGTGGCACGACGCCGAGGACGGACGCGGCAAGAGCCGCCTGCTGGTGACGGCGAGGTCCACGCTGGCGTGCGTGGACCAAAACGGAAAACCTCGGGCGTTGCCGGAGTGGCTGATGCCCTCGATCACGAAGCGGGATCGCTAGGGGCGGTAGTTCGCGTCGAAGGTGTCGAGGTAGCTGCGGAGGTCTTGGGCATCGATCTGGCCGTCTCGATTCAGGTCGGCCCGCGGGGCGTTGGCAGCAAAGGCGGCGCTGTACGCGTCGAGATCCGCGAGCGTAAGTTTGCTGTCGTGGTTGAAATCGGCGGGAAGTGCAGAAGACCGCTGCTCGGTTGCATCTTCGCGATTTGGTCCGTCACGCCTGTAGTCACCGTACAGAAGGGGGAGCGCGGGATCGATCGTCTCACTCAGGATCAAAGCCAAATCAACGGCGCTCTGCCCATCGAGCAACCGCGCGACAGCGGACTTCTCGCGACCCCACAACGGAACCATTCCTGGCGTCTCTGCCGCGCTCTCATGCTCCAGTCCTTCGCGCAGTACCCCATCCCAAAGCTCCACCTGTTCACGCCACTCCGGCGGTAAATTCATTCCGCCACCGCTATGCCAGTCATTTCTCGACGACTCCGACTCGCGCAGTCCGTACCAGCGCAGATCGCGCTCGATCGGCCCTGGTTCACCGACGAGCGGAGCCTCGTAACGCAGCCCGGGCAGGTCGATCAAGACACCGGCACCGAGTGCGGCTGTGACGACGACCGTTGAAGCGTTCATGCGGGATCCTCCATGGGCTCATACAGCATGCTCGCGGATCGGCTTCGCCAGAGCAAGCGGAATTCGTTAAACACTTGCAAACAAATATCTTACAACCTTGATTCGGCGAGACAAAACGCAAAAACCCGGGCCTCGCCGATTCGACGCAGGCCCGGGTCTCTATCGAGAGAGATGATTCAGCGGTTCACTCGGCGGCGAAGGCCGTGATGAACTGGTCGACATCCGCGGCATCAACCACGCCGTCGGCGTTGACATCGGCGCGGGGCGCGCCAGCCTCGTACGCGCTCAGGTACGCCGCGAGATCGGCGATCGTCACCGAGCCGTCGCGATCGAAATCGTTGCCGCTGGCGGTCGCGGCGAAGTCGATGCTCACCGGCGTGTGGCGGACGACCTGCCCCTGGTTGAGCCACTCGATGAGCAGTTCGATGTCCTCGAGGCTGGCGTGGTTGTCGATGTCAGAGAGTTCGAAGTCCGGGACGACCATGCCGTCGGCGTCGGGCCCGGCCTCGCTGAGCACGATCCATTCCCAGCCGTCCGTGCCCCAGACCATCGCGTGCACGCGGGCTCCGTCGACGGGGATATCCCCCTCGACATTCGGAACTTTGAGCCAAGCGCCGTCGGTCACGCCGTTGGCCGGGTCGAGCTCGCCCGTTTCCGCGGCACCGAGCGTGAAGACGCTGTTCATGAAGTTCGTGTTCGACGGCGAATCGCTCGCGTTCGCCTTGCAGAACTCGAGTTGGATCCGGGCCGCCCGGATGCAGGCCTCCTTCATCTGCCTGCTCGGGACGATGTCCGGATCGGGCTGCATCTCGGTGCAGCCGAACGGCGGCATGGTCGTCGACCCGCCCTTGCAGGCGGTCACCGCCTGACGATAGATCTCGCTGCACTGCTCCATGGTGGGCACCGTCGTGACCTGGTGCGCCCCCCAACCCCAGCCATCCGGGCAGACATTCTGCATGCAGGCCTGGTAGAGACCCGCGTAGCCCGAGCCGCCGCTGCCGGTGGGATCCGGTCCGAACTCGCCGAAGCACAGGTCCTGCAGTTCCGGGTCCTCGACCACACCGCTGCCGTAGCAGAAGTACAGCCCCTCACAGATATAGAGATTCCAGCACTCCTGGGCGGGGGTGCAATCGTTTCCCGGCCCGTCGCCGTCCTGAGCCGCCAACGAGACGGTCGTCAGGGCGGCGCACGCCAACAGGGCGGACGCGGAAATTCTCAGTTTGCTCATTGACATCGCGGTTCTCCCGTAAAGCACAGATCTGGGAACATCACGCTGCGCGGCGGGACACGGTGAGAGAGTACCGCGAGCGGTGTGCATTTCCACGCAGAAATGCGTGACCGACCGAATATGTCCGACATAGGCACAGGAACCTAGTCCGCCGCTTCCGATAACCTCGTCACGGCGGCGTAGCGCTACCGAATCGCGCGCGACTGCTTCACATCCAGCAGACCCGCCGGGAGCGGGACGCCCGCCTCGACCTTGCCGGTCAGGACGTTCACGCGCGAGTACCGCGCGGCGCCCTCGCGGAACGCCGCGATGTAGACCCAGCCGCCCTGGTCGGCGACGGTGAACTCGGTGTTGACCACGCCCTCGAAGCGCCCGCCCTCGACCTTGACCTCTCGCCAGGGGTCCTGCTTTTGGCGGTCGGCGACGAACGCGCGGGCGTTCGGGCTGACGGCGATCGAGATCGAGGTGTAGACGGTGCCGCTGATCTGCAGGCGCCCGAAGCGGAGCGTCGCCTCGGTCAGCGGCTGGCTCTTGTTCATCTGCTTGCTCTTCTCGCGGATCGCGCCGATGAGCTTGGAGACCTCTTTGGTCGTGCGGATGTTCTTCGCCTCGATCGTCGTCACCTCGGCGCTCGGATCGAGCGCGGCGTTGAGCCCCGCCTCGTTGAACACGGTCAGCATCTGGCGACCTTCGTCAACACTCAAGTCGCTGAACTCGAAGCGAGTCAGCGCTCCCCAGCGGCGCTGCTGGCAGCCCATGAGTGCGGTCGCCCCAATCAGCAGAGCGGCGCCGATCAGCAGGCGTGCGCGGGAACCGTCCGTCATCCGTCCGTGGAGTCGAGTGTTCATCGCGTGCCATCTTCCCCGGCATCGCCCCGGTTCACAACCATGATCTCCTCCAGCGTCTTGCGGGCCAGCTGCGGCACCGTCGCATCATCCGCCGGATACCCCACCGGAAGCAGCAGGAACGGGCGCTCGTGGTCCGGACGCCCGAGCACCTGCGACAGGAACTTCATCGGGCTGGGCGTGTGCGTGAGCGTGACGAGTCCGGCGTGGTGGATGGCGGAGATCAGCATGCCAGTGGCGATGCCGACGCTCTCCTCGCGGTAGTAGACCATGCCGCCGTCGTCGGTCTTGGCGAGCTGGAAGACGATGATCAGCCACGGCGCGATCTCGAGGAACGGCTTGTTCGAGTCGGTCCCCAGCGGCGCGAGGTCGGCCAGCCACTTCTCCGTCGCGCGGCGCTCGTAGAACTCGCGCTCCTCCGCCTCCGCCGCGGCCCGGATCTCCTTCTTCAGCGCCGGGTCGTTCACGCACACGAACCGCCACGGCTGCTTGTGCGCCCCGCTGGGTGCCGTACCGCCGGTGCGCACGATCCACTCGATCGTCTCGCGGCTGACCGGCTTGTCGGAGAAAAACCGGACCGACCGGCGCCGGTCCATGACCTCGAAGTAGCGCCGGGCCGCCTCCTCGGACGTGCCCTCGGGCCGGTACCAGTCGTGGGGAACCTGCGGCAACTCCGGAGGCAGGTTCATGGAATCCAGTCGCGAGGGCGAGTGCGAGGAAGAGTCTGGCATGCTGAAACCTCGATGGGTTGTCCGGATTCGGTCAGAACAGGACACGAATGCCCGGTGGCCACCGATTATGCTCTGATTCGTCGGATGACACCAGAATCGGAAGGAGCAGCCATGGTGCGAGCATTTGTAGTGATAATGGCGATGCTGGGAACGGGGGTGATGGTGAGTACCCCGGTCGGTGCGGAGCCGGCAGAGCGGGAGGTTGTGCCCGCTTCGGAGAACGCGGCGCTCGTGTACTGGGCCGGCTGGTACTGGCTCGGGGAATACCGGCGAACACTCTCAGACCTCTACTACAGCGAGGATGGTCTGTTCGTGCCGGAGAACCAGAACGAGGAAGAGGCTTTGCGAGCTCTCACTGATGCTTCTCAAGCCGTCGAGGTCATCATCCGAGCGTCGAAGATGGAGCACTGTGATTTCGGGAGCCGACCGGAACACGCGCTCAACGAGGATCGAGAGCCGTCAGACTTCTACCTGAATGTGGCCCGTGAAACGAGCAGAATCGTCGCGCTCGATGCGGGTCGTCACCTCGAACGAAACTGGACCGAAGAGGGGGCCGAACGCCTCGCGGCGTTGTTCCGCCTCGCCGAGCACATCGGGCGCGCTGAGATGCCGTCGCCGTCTCTCGTTAGCATCTCGATCTTCGACACGGCAGCCCGACACGTCGATCTGTTTCAGGACAAGTTTTCAGAGAAAGACCGTCGCGTCCTCTCCGAGGCGCTCGAACGATTTCCGGAGGAGGACACCTTCCGGCTCGTCGCCGGAGTCGGCCGGGATGCAGCGATCAGCGCGCAGCGCCTGGCGAACCAGATCCGGACGCGCGACGTGAGCGACTGGACGCTCGAAGGAACCGGCCTGGACGGCGCACTGGCATCCGTGAAGGCCGAGTCCGAGAGCGCGCTGGGCAACACCCGCACGGCACGCCTCGCACGCGCCCGATTGATCCGCGACGCGATGCGCATCGCCGAGGTCGGCGAGAAATACGCCGAAGCTTGGGGCGACCCCGCGGCCATCGACGCCGTGTACGACGAACTGGCAGCCGGAGACTACGGAGTCTTTGCTCGGAGCATGGCCGGCGTTTACGGCAAGTTGTCGCAGGTCGATACCGATGCGAACGCCAAACTCGACGCCCTCCGAGCCTGGGCTAACGGCGAGACCGAAACGCTGGCGTTGCCCGAGCGGAACCGCCGCTAGACTCCGCCCATGCCACGACTCTCCGGCAAAGTCTGCCTCGTCACCGGCGCCGCCCGCGGCATCGGGCTCGCCATCGCCCGCGCGTTCCACGCCGAGGGAGCCGTCGTCATCCTCACCGATATCGATGAGGACACGCTGCACGCGGCCGCTCCGGGTTTTGAGGGCCGCTGCGTGGCGCACCGGCTCGATGTCCGTGAGGAAGCCGACTGGCAGCGCGTGATCGACGGCGTCCTCGCGTCGCACACGCGACTCGATGTGCTCGTCAACAACGCGGGCATCACCGGCTTCGACCCACCGAGTGGCCCGCACGACCCCGAGCACGCGTCGCTCGACGCGTGGCGCGAAGTGCACCGGACGAATCTCGACGGCGTGTTCCTCGGCTGCAAGCACGCGATCCGTGCCATGCGTACAAACCCCGGCAGCGATGCCGGAACCGGCTCGATCATCAACATCTCCTCGCGCTCGGGGGTGGTCGGCATCCCGCGTGCCGCGGCGTACGCCTCGAGCAAGGCGGCGGTGCGTCACCACACCAAGTCGGTCGCGCTGTACTGCGCCGAGGAGGGCCTGCAGATCCGCTGCAACAGCATCCAGCCCGCGGCGATCCTCACGCCGATGTGGGACGCGATGCTCGGCACCGGCCCCGACCGCGAGCAGCGCCTCGCCGAATACGCCCGCTCCGCCCCGCTCAACCGCTTCGGCACGCCCGAGGAGGTCGCATCGCTGGCGGTGCACCTCGCCAGCGACGATTCGGCCTACACCACCGGCGCCGAGTTCAACATCGACGGCGGCATGCTCGCGGGCGTGGCGAACCCGCCGAAGCCGGCGGAGTGATCTTCACCCATCCCCAAAGCACGTCCCCACCGCACGCGCCGCCTGCAGCAGGTGGTTGTCCGCCGGAATCGTCCGCTGTTTGTGCGCCGGGACGGTGATGTCGATATCGGTCACATCGCCGCCGACGTACGCCACCATTCGGTTGCGCTTGCCCTCCTCCAGGATCGTCGCGGCCTCGTGCCCGAACCTCGTCGCGAGCACGCGGTCGGCCGGTGTCGGCGAGCCGCCGCGCTGGACGTGCCCGAGCACCGTCGCGCGGCTCTCCTGGCCGGTCAGCGCCTGCAGGTTGTGCGCGAGCTGGCGCGCGATGCCACCGAGCTTGACCGGGTCGGGTGAGGTCGGGTCGAGCCGCTGCACCGCCTGCTGCCCGCCCTTGGGCGCAGCGCCCTCGGAGATGCACACCACGGTGTAGTCGCGCCCGATCGAGCGCCGGTGCTCGGTGTACGCCGCGACCTTCTCGAGGTCGTAGGGGATCTCGGGGATCAGGATGACATCGCTTCCCGACGCGACGCCCGAGTGCAGCGCGATCCAGCCGGCGTTGCGACCCATCACCTCGACCACCATCACCCGCTGGTGCGACTCCGCCGTCGTATGGATCCGGTCGAGCGACTCGGTGGCAATATCCGCGGCGGTCTGGAACCCGAAACTCAGGTCCGTCCCGACGATGTCGTTGTCGATCGTTTTCGGCACACCGATCACATTCACGCCGGCCCGTATGAACGGCTGCGCGCCCGACATCGTCCCGTCGCCGCCGATTGCAACGATCGCGTCCAACCCGTGACGCTCGATCGTTGCGAGGCAGGTGTCGGTGACATCCGACCAGATCGTGTTGCCCTCGGCATCGATCCCGGTCGCGTACTTCTCCGGGTTGGCCTTGTTCGAAGTCCCGAGGATCGTGCCGCCGGTGGTCAGGATGCCCGACACATTGTTCGCGTTCAGCGTCGACACGCGGTCCTCGATCAGGCCGAGATACCCGTCGCGGATGCCCATGACCTCCCAGCCATGGTCGAAGATGGCGGTCTTGGTGACGGCGCGGATGACCGCGTTGAGGCCGGGGCAATCCCCGCCACCGGTGAGGACGCCGATGCGCTTGATCGTTTGGCTCATGCCGGGATGCTACCGCGCGCCGGACCCGCAGCCACGCCCCGCGTCACTCCGGACAGTCGTTCCCGAAGTTCGCCAGGATGTAGTTCAGGTCCGCCAGATCCAACATCCCGTCGCCGTTCGTGTCGCGAGGCGTGCACGGTGAGACCGGCTGACCGAACGCCGCGAGCAGCGCGTTCAGGTCGCCAAGATCGATCGTGCCGTTGAAGTTCGCATCGCCGAGGCACTTGGAAGGGCTGGCGTCACCGAACGCGACCTCGGCCACACCGGTGTAGACCGAACCCTGGTTCTCCAGAATTCGGAGCTCGACCGAACTCACGCCCACGACCTCCGGGAAGCAGAAGGTCTGCGCCACCGCCGTCTCGCCGACCGCGGGGACCTCCGTCATCGAGTACAGCTCGACGCCGTCGGCATCGCGGAAGATCAGATCGAACAGCATGACCTCGTAGAACGGGTTCGAAGCGACTCCGTCCGAACGATGGTTCCACATGTAAAACCGACCGAGGTCCTGCGGCTCGTCGAAGAAGAATGTCGCGTTCGCGGTGCCGTTCGGGATCGCGTTCGAACGCGTCGTCCAGTGATTGTGCTGGACGTACGTCGCGTGCGGATCGGCGGGCGTGAAATCCACCGGAAGGCCGGAGCCGTCGATGGCGTTGCCGATGTCGTACGAGCCGCTGAACTCGCTCTCGGCGGTCGCCGAATCGGGACGGATGAGCGTGGTGTTGCTGGCGTACACAAGCCCGACCACCGCAGCGGACGCGGCGATCGCGATCAGGGTCGAAGCGCGCATGGATATCTCCTCCTCAAGGTCCTATTCAATTGTGCCCAAAACCGCTCTCTGAGACAAGAATTCTGGCGCGATGCCAGGCGGATCGCCGCTCCGACGCGCAAAAGCAATGATCTTATCGGCTCTCGCGCTCCACCCGATACACCAGCAGCGAGGTCGTCATGTTGTAAAACGCCTCGGTCTCCCCGGCGTCATCGAAGCCGAGCTTCCGGAGCACCCGCTTGGACGGCTCGTTGTCCGGGTGCGTCACGCCGACGACCTCCGTGAGGCGTGGCCCACCAACGCCGGTCGCCCAGTTCAGCACCGCCCCGGCCGCCTCGGTCGCGAAGCCCTTCCCCCACGCGTCCTTCTTCAAGCGATACCCGAGTTCGATCTCCGGCCCGCGATCGGTCATATCCGACGGATCCGCCCCGCTGCGCATGATCGGCACGAGGAAGCAGTCCCCGAGGATGTCCCCGGTCTCGCGTTCGACAAGCACGAACCCGCCGATGCCACGTGTCACGAACAACTCGCGGATCCGCGCAACCGACTTCGCCACCCGATCCGGCGTGCGTAGCGAACCGTCTCCGATGTAGCGCATCACCTCGGGGTCGGCAAAGATCGGCGCATACTCACCCAGATCCTCCATCGTCGGCGGACGGAGCACCAGCCGTTCGGTGTGCAGAAACGGGCCTTCCGGAGCCATAGAGACGCCCACGATACCTTCCGTGCGCGGCTACCATGCCCTCCCTATGGCCACGACACCCACCACCACCGAATCCGGCAGCGATGCCGGCTCGTCCACCCATCGCCTTGAGCAGCAGCGCCGCGAGAACCGCGACGCCGTTCGCGCCCTCGGCATGAACCCCTACGGCCAGCGGACCGACGGGCTCATCACGCTCGCCGAGGCCAAGGCCCGTTACGACGAAGCCGCCGACCAGAAGTTTCAGGACGCCGAGCAGACCAACGCCGACGCCCGCAAGGCCGACCCGAACGCACCGCAGATCGAGATCGTGGACGGTCGCCCGATCGTCAAGGTCGCCGGACGCGTCATGCTCAAGCGTGGCCAGGGGAAGCTCATCTGGCTCCAGATCCGAGACCACACCACCGGCCCCGCCGTCATGATCGAGGGCCAGGAAGCCGACGACGACGCGGGCAAGCCCGCGATCGAGCCGTCGCCCTTCCGCGGCGCGATGGCCAGTGACCTGCAGATCGCCGCGAGCAAGAAGGACGTCAACGAAAGCTCCTTCGAGCTCGTCAAGCAGCTCGACCTCGGCGACATCGTCGTGGTCGAAGGCCGACTCGGCAGGACCCGCAAGGGCGAGATCACCGTCTGGGCGAACAATGTCACGATGGCGAGCAAGAGCATCGTCCCGCCGCCCGAGAAGTGGAGCGGCCTGCAGGACATCGAGCAGCGTTACCGCAAGCGCTATGTGGACCTCTACACCAACCCCGAGGCCATGCAGGCGTTCAAGCTGCGCTCGCGCATGATGAGCCGGATGCGCGAGTACCTCGGCAACCAGGACTTCCTCGAGGTCGACACCCCTGTCCTCCAGGCCATGGCCGGCGGCGCCGCGGCACGCCCGTTCCGCACCCACATGAACGCCCTCGACATCGACCTGTTCATGCGCATCGCCCCCGAGCTGTACCTCAAGCGCCTCATGGTCGGCGGCATGCCCCGCGTCTACGAGTTCAGCCGCAACTTCCGCAACGAGGGCGTCGACAAGAGCCACAACCCCGAATTCACCTCCCTCGAGCTCTACCAGGCGTTCGGTAACTACGAGACCATGGCCGAGATCGCTGAAGGCCTGATCCGGGACGCCGCGTCATTTGTTGCCTCCGAACTGGGCGATCGCGACGATACCGCGTCCGGCGATCTGGTCCTGCCCTACCTCGATCACCAGATCGACTACGGGCGCCCGTTCGATCGCATTACCTACGCCGAACTGTTCGAAAGCGCCCTCGGGTTCCCGATGACGGATACCGCCAAGGCGCACGCCGAGGCGGAGAAGCGCGGGCTGAAGACCAAGACCGAAGATGGCACGCAACTCGCCGACATCCTCATCGTCAACGAACTCTTCGAAGAGGTCGCCGAACCCACAATCGACCCGGCCCGCCCGACCTTCGTCTTCGACTACCCGGCAGCCCTCTCGCCCCTAACGCGACCGGACCCCGAGAACCCGGAGTTGGCCCAGCGATGGGACCTGTTCATCGGCGGCATGGAAATCGGGCCGGCCTACACCGAACTCAACGACCCGGACATCCAGGAAGCCAAGTTCCGCGAGCAGCTCGCCGGCATCGACGACGAGGAAACGACATTCCGCACCTTCGACGAGGACTTCGTCAACGCCCTCAAGGTCGGGATGCCCCCCGCCGGTGGACTCGGGCTCGGCATCGATCGCCTGTGCATGCTGCTGATGAACCAGCGCACGATCCGCGACGTCATCCTCTTCCCGATGATGCGCCCGGAGGCCTGAGCAGACCCTTATCGCATGCAGGAATCATCATGCACCAACCGTCCGCGTCCAGCGCCCCAGCCATCGAGACCATGCTCGCGCACCGATCGATACGGCGCTTCAAGCCCGATCCCATCCCCGATGAGGACATCCGGCGCGCGATCGAAGCCGGGCAGATGGCCTCGACGAGTTCGAACGTGCAGGCCTACAGCATCATCCGCATCACCGACCCCGCGATCCGCTCCGGCATCGCCGAACTCGCCGGTCCCCAGCCGAAGGTGGTGGAGTGCGGCGCGTTCTTCGTCGTCTGCGCCGATGTACGCAGACACATGCTGCTCACCCGGCAGTCGGGCGAGGAGTACGACGCCAAACTCGAAGCGTTCCTTGTTGCGGTCATCGACGCCTCGCTCTTCGCGCAGAACGCCTGCGTCGCCTTCGAATCGATGGGCTATGGCATCTGCTACATCGGCGGGCTGCGCAACGACCTGAACCGAGTGGACGAACTGCTCCAACTCCCGCGCGGCGTGTACCCGCTCTACGGCCTCTGCGTCGGCATCCCCGGCGAGGACCCCATGCCGCGACCGCGCGTCGACATCGACGGCGTGCTCTTCGAGAACGGTTACCCCAGCGACGACGAGGTCATGAGGCACATCGGATCGTACGACGAGGTCTACGAGCAATACATGCTCGAACGCTCCGGCAAACAGGCGACCTGGTCAGCAATGATGGCAAGCAAGTACACCAAGGCGTCGCGCGTGGACGTCGGTCCGTACTACCGCGCGAAGGGTGCCGACGTTTCGTGACCTCACGCACGATGTGCTCGATCCGCCGGGCAACGCACCCCTGTTTCAGGGTTCACGCGAGCCGATGACAATCTGGGAAATCACTTGTTTTTCAGGCACTTTGTTCGTTTCTGACGCGCAGGAGCACTTCCGCGCAATACTCCCGATTTTGCAGCAACCGTCCTCTTCACGTTTGCGTAATGCACGGTTAACGTGCGCGCCCTGAGAGAGTTCAGACGCACGTATCACCAACGGCCCAGGGTGCCACCTGTTTCGGGAGTCGGATCCGCCAGCGATCCGTCGATCGAGCACCCTGCAAGTTCGACGGCTCGGACGGATCCGCGCCGTGGCCCGAACGGAGTCAAACGCATGCGACGATTGGGATTCGGTGCGGCTGTCGCCGCAGCTTCGGTTGCGACGAAGGCATCCGTGCAGGCACAGGAAGTCGATCCTCCCGAACCGGGTTGGATCGAACTCGAACGCCCGCACACACCCGACACGACCCGCGCCTTCTATCCCGCAGCGCTCAGCGGCGATGGACACATCGTCGTCGGACGCGAGTGGTACACCGACACCGAAGACGGCATCGGCGTCTCGCGCGCCGCAATGTGGAACCGCGGCGCGCTCACATGGCTCGCCGAGCCCAGCCGCTCGGGCTACGTCCCGCCCCACGCGCTCGCCTACGCGATCAACCGCGACGGGAGCGTCATCGGAGGGCTCGCCTCGCTGCCGGACCCCAACGACGGGCCGCTGAACGGGGCCTGCATGTGGTACGAGGGTTCACCCCTGCACGTGCAGTCGTACCCCGGCATGCAGCCCGTTTTCATCACCGGCGTGAACAGCATCGGCTCAACCATGGTCGGGCGGGCGCTCGTCGGTGAGGACGAAGCCGCGGCGTTCTCCATCCGCCTGGGCGTCTTTCGCCTGCTCGAGCCGCTGACCGGCGCCGCCGGCGAAGCCACGGCGGTTTCCGTGAGTCACGACGGACGCGTTGCGGTCGGCTTCAGCACCAACGAGAGCGGCATGGCCGAGGCCGTGCGATGGGTCGACGGAGAGGTCGAGTCGCTCGGGGTGCTCCCGTGGTGGGCGACCGCGAGTTACGCGATCGATACGAATCAGGACGGCACGGTCATCGTCGGGCGCATCATGGCGAGTACCGCCGCGATGCACTTCCGATGGGAGAACGGCGCGTTCGAGATCCTCGAAGGGCTTGATCCGATCGGCCCGGTCGATGTGCCCTACGCCCGAACAATCCGCACCAACGCCGACGGCTCCGTCGCGGTCGGCGGTTTCAACGATCGCGCGTTCTACTGGACCCGTGCCGGCGGCACGCGCCCGCTCCGCACCGTCGCGATCGAGAGTGGGATCGCGATCCCGTGCTGCACCCGCCTGCTCAACGCGCTCGATGTGAGCGACGACGGACGAACGATCCTTGTCCGCGGGCGAGGACGAGACCTCGTCATCACCTTGGGACACGAAGACATCCCCGGCGACGCCAACGGCGATGGCGCGGTGGACCTTCAGGACCTCAACCTGCTGCTGTCAGACTTCGGGCTCGAATCGAGCGGCGGCGACCTCAACGGTGACGGCGTCGTCGATCTGCAGGATTTGAACCTGCTGCTCCAGCACTTCGGCAGTTGAGGTGTTCGCCGACCCGCGCCTTTAGCCGGAGACGTCGAGAGAATTCCGGGAGTGGGCGATGCTCGCCGCCGCGGCGTTCTTCATCGCCGGGTTGCGATACATCGGGATCGATGCCGATTCGAGGTTCGGAGCCGAAGCCACCGACCTGCCTTCGACCAGCGCCCGGATCGCCTCGGCGCTGCGTAGGTCCGAGGGGTTCGTCGTCGGTTCCGGGCCGTTCTCGGTGAACCGCACGCCGCCCGGAACCTCCGCGCCGACGAGCGCGTCGATGCGCTCGGCTCGCCCCGCTTCCGTCGGGCGGATGCCCTGCACACCGCTGGTCAGGCCAACCGAATCGGTCGGGCGCGGCGCCGGTTGGGCCGTCGGCCCCGCTTGGCGAACCACCGGATTGACCGGACGGATCGCTGCGTTCGGCTTCACGCCGTACGCTCGGGCGAGGTGGAACGGGATGGATGGTCCGGAGACGTTCATGGCTGCTTCAATCTGAAGATAGCCGCCACCGCCGCCATGTCGACCGGGTAACTCCGACCGGACGCGCCAAAAGCGCGTCTTCTGCGACCCGATCCGCAGATCTTGCGCCGGATCGGACTAATGCGGGCGACAGGAATCGAACCTGCACGTCGTAAAGACACGGGAACCTAAATCCCGCGCGTCTGCCAGTTCCGCCACGCCCGCGCTGAACTCGCCCATTCTATCGGCGATTCTGCGTGAACAGGCCTCCGCCGAGTAACATGGTGGTCAGGAAACGACGCGCGGGCTCAACCCACGCGGTCGAGATCCCAAGTAAATGGGGAAGAATCGGACGACCCCACCCAGACGCACGAAGGAGCGCACCATGGGCCTCGGCCAGAAACTCAGCGTGAACATCGCCCCTCTGCTCCTGCGAACGGGCCTCGCGGCGACGTTTATCTGGATCGGCACGCCCATGCTCCGCACCATGGACCTGACCGCCCAGCAGACCGCGATTCTCGCCAACGCCGATATCCGCCAGCCCGACGCCGCCAGGCCGCCGGCAACGACGCCATCCCCGGAGATCACCCCGGAGTCGCAAGAGCCAAACACGCCGGAAGCCCCGGACGAGGCCGCGGACCCCGTGACACCGCCCCCCCTGTCGGGCGTTTCGCTCACCCGCCGGGCCGGCGCCCAGCCGGAATCCGAAGAACGCGCCGACGCGGTCATCGGCACCCCGGCCTATACCGCCGCCCAGTTCGAGGGCACGGACCAGACCGCGAGGCGCTGGGTGCTGGTCGCGCTGACCGCGCTCGAGGCCGCCGAGCCGGTCGACGACGGCGATGACGCAACCTCGAACCGCACCGTCCTGCCCCCGGCGGTGGGCAACGGCGGCATCTGGGTCAAGATAGGCTCCATCGCCTTCGCCCTTATCGTGGCCTTCGGCGGATACGCGGTGATTCTCGGATTCTTCACGCGCGTCTGGGCCCTCGGGCTCGCGATCTGCACCGGCCTCTCGATGTGGGTGCTCGAGATCGGACCGACATGGGCCATGCGCGACGGGATCCTTGGGTTCCTCCCGGACCCGCAGATCAGCAATCCTGATGTCTCCGCGCAGATCTGGATGCCCCTCATGCTGCACTTCGTGGTGCTGATGACGGCCCTTGCGCTCCTGATCGTTGGACCGGGCAAGCTCAGTCTCGACCACCTGATGTTCGGTCGCGGCGATAAGGCCCACCGGCGCGACGGCTTCGCCGACGACGGGGACTGATTCCTCTGAACCGTCCGGCCGATCGCTTGCGATAGACTGCTCGCATGAGCCGAGCGAAGTGGATCGATCGACGCAACGTGGAGCGCACCCTGCCGTGGGCGGTGTCTCTGGCGCTGCACGCCGCGCTCGTCATCGGAGGTGTGTTTCTGGTCTGGTCGGTCTCCCGACCGGAAAAGCCCGCCGGACCGCCCGTCGAAACGAGTTTCTTCAACCCCGCGATGGCCCCGGATTCTCCCAGCGACGAACCGGAGTCTGCAGACACCGAACGCCCCTCACCCGCCGATCTTCCCGAGCCCGAGATCAAGCCGCTCCTGACCGAGGTCCAGCGCCCGGAACTGTTCGAACCGACGATCCGGAGCGTTGAGGCGCCAAGGCCTGAAACCGAGCGCGACACCGGGGAGGCCGAGCAGTTGCAGGACGCTCGGATGGCCCGTCGCTACCCGGAGGTCCGCTTCGCCGGCCTCGGCGCGGGCAACGCCCAGGACGTGGTCTACGTGATCGACGCCTCCGGGCCGATGGTCAGTTCGCTCCCCAGCGTGAAGGCCATGCTCAAGCAGTCCATGGATCAGCTCGGGGCGAGCCAGCGGTTTCAGGTCGTTATGTTTCAGGACAACGGCTTCATCGCCGCTCCCGATCCGGTCAACGCAGGCGCCCGGCGTCAGTGGCGTCTGATCCGGGCCCTGCGCGAGAACCGTCGCGCGGTGCTCGACTGGGTCGAGGGCGTGCAGGCGTCCGGTCGGGGCAACCCCGTGCCGGCTCTCGAACACGCCGTGGCCCTGCTCCAGGCATCGGAGACCGGCTCGATCTTTATTCTTTCCCGCGCCAGCGCCGGCTCGGGCGCGTGGGAACAGAGCCGCGAACAGATCCTCGCTACCCTCGATCGGTTGAACCCGCGCGATCGGCGGACGGGGCGCCGACGACTGGCAATCCACACCGTGCAGTTCATCGACCTCGACTCGGCCGGTGTGCTCGAAGCGATCGCGCGAGAGCACGGGTCCGCTCGCGGGAATTCGTTTACGGTGATCTCTCGTGAGGAGCTCGACGAGCTGCTCGGCCCGCAGTGACAATCGGAGCGGTATGCGACCTACGACCACACGACTAGCACTCTTCGCAACGACCCTCGTCGCGCTGGCCCCTGTCGCCGTCGCCCAAGAGGAGGCGCCGCAAACGACCTCGCTCTTCGAGGCGTTCTTCGTGCAGCGCCACGCCGACACCGGCAACATCGAACTGCTCGGCACCGCGATCATCTGGCTGCTGCTCGCGCTATCGGCGGTCTGCGTCGGGCTGATCATCTCCATCGCGCTGGAAACCAAGCGCGAGAAATTCCTGCCTGACCAGACACTCAAAGCCGCACGCACCGCGCTCGGCAAGGCCGACTACGAGGGCGGCCTGAAGGCCGTCTCCTCCGACGAGTCCTTCTTCGCCCGCGTGCTCCACGCCGCCCTCACCGACGCCCCCAGCGGCTTCGGCTCCATGATCCGGGGCCTCGACCAGACCGCCGAGGAACTCACGATCAAACGCCTGCGCAAGGTCGAACCCCTCAATGTCATCGGCGGCGTCGCCCCCATGGTCGGCCTGTTCGGCACGGTCTACGGAATGATCCTCGCGTTCCGCGAGATCGTCGCCGCCGGTGGCACGCCGAACCCCGTCGGCCTCGCCGCAGGCATCGGCACCGCGCTCACGACCACATTCTGGGGCCTCGTCGTCGCGATCCCCGCCCTCGCCGGTTACGCGCTCTTGCGCAACAAGATCGACGCGCTCACCGTCGAGGCGACCCGCGAAGCCGAGGAGCTCATCAACCGCTTCAAGCCGACCACCGAAGCACCAACCGCCGAAGCGCGGGCGGCCGAGAAGACCAAGGTCGCGAAGAGCGCGTGAGGTCCCGCGTCTACCAACGCGGAGCGACCGGTGTCAACGCCAACATGACGCCGATGATCGACGTGGTGTTCCTGCTGATCATCTTTTTCATGCTGGTCAGCCAGATCCAGCGTGCCCGCCTCGTCGACCTCACGCTCCCCGAGATAGCCGACGCGAAGACCGACGAGCCGGCGCGCGAGTCGGTCGTCGTCATCAACGTCGTGCCGCAGGACCGCGAGGGCGCGCCGTACCGCCTCGGTACGCTCGATTTCGACAACGACCGAGCCGGTCTCGACGGTCTTGTTCGCCAGCTCGTCCGCGAGCGCGAACGCGACCCGCAATCGATCGTCATCGTGCGCGCCGATCGCACCGAAACCTACGAACGCGTCCACCCCGTCCTGCAGGCCGTCAGCGATGCGGGCCTGACGCGAGTCCAACTGCTCACGCTCACGGAGGACAGCGAGCGATGAGCGCGAAGACCACCGGAGTCGATCTGCGTTCGCTGGACTGGGGCGAACCCGTCGTCGAGCGATCCGGCGAGCAGCCGCTCGGGCGCCGGACGAGCACGCGCCGCCACACCGGCGCTCGCAAGGCATCGATGGCGCTCAACTTCACCGCGATGATCGATGTGGTCTTCCTGCTCCTGCTCTACTTCATGCTCACCGCCGATTTCGCCAAACAGGAAGACGCCTTCTCGCTCGACCTGCCCGGCCAGGGCGCCGCCGAGGTCGCCGACGACCCGTTCGCCCTGCCCGAACAACCCATCCTTGTCAGCGTCCGATCGAGCGGCGACGGACGAGCCGACTACGCCCTGACCACCGACTCGCCGCTCGTCGGCGAACTCAACGGCTACGAAGCGCTCACCACGACGCTCGGTGCGCTCCGCGGCGACCTGCTCGCGTCCGACCACGAGATGGTCATCGCACCCGAGCCCGGCACCCGCTGGGAGCACACCCTCGGCGCCTACAACGCCGTCACCCGCGCCGGGTTCGAGCGCGTCCGCTTCGCCCGGCCCAGCGGCGGCTAACATGCACCCATGCGACCGATCCGCACTCTGAAGCTTTCGATCGCCCTCGGCGCATCGATGCTCTGCGCCATGCCGATGCACGCCCGGCCCCC
>JANSXG010000115.1 GCA_024743075.1 bacterium
CGGTCTGCGGCTTCAGCCGCCTGTTCCGAGGCCTGTTTGCCGTTTGAGATATCGATCGTGACGCCGTCGAACCGCTTGGGAGTGCCGTCGGGCGCGTAGTCCGCGCGACCGATGGCGCGGATCCAGTTGATAGCGTCGGTTTCCGGATCGACGGTGCGGTACTCGATGTCGTAGGTGGCTCGCTGCTCGATCGCGTGCGCGATGGCATCGCGGGTGCGTTGCCGATCGTCCGGGTGAATGCGATCGTAAAACGTGTTGATCGTGACGAGAGCATCGGCGGGCAGGTGGAAGTGAGCTTTGACGTATTCGTCCCAGTGGAGCACATCGAAAGGCAGGTCGCAGTACCAGTACCCGACACCGGTAGCGCGGCGGACGAACGCCCAACGGTCCTCGGATTCCTGACGCGACTTCTCTGCCCGACGCATGGCCTCGGGTTGGTCGCAATCGACGATGACAGCGTTGGTGCCGTTTGCAGGTTCTGATCGTTCTGCGACGGCCTCGACCACGAAACCGCTTTTGCGGAGCACCCGCGCGATAGCGTCTGCGGTCGCGGCATCATCGTTTTCCACGAGGATACGAGCACGCGATCCGTTGCCGGTCATCTTCTTGGTTTCGCGATCGGACAACTCGGTGATCGTAGCATGGGCGGCGCGGGTTCCCCCGCGCAAACTGGTCCATTCCAAACGGAAAGCGATTGCCCATTGCTGAATGGTGTATTCGCCCCCCGCGCGAAAAAAAACTCCGCAGCAAGCGGAGTTTCAAGCGAGGCGGACGGGACTCGAACCCGCAACCACCGGATCGACAGTCCGGGACTCTAACCAATTGAGCTACCGCCCCAAAGGGGACCCGATCGCCGGGGCGAGCGGGAAGGGAAATGTATCGGATCCGGCGTGGCTGTCAAGGCGCGAAGGCGCTCGAAGGGGCGGATTCGGGCCGTTTGGGGATTACTGGGCCGGGCTTTGGGGCTCCGGTCGGGTTACTTGCCGTCGTACCAAGAATTCGCCCAGCCGATGTCGACCTTCAGGGGCACGGAGAGTTCCATGGCGGTCTCCATGGACTGTCGGACGGTGCGGCTGACGGCCTCGGCCTGAGCCTCCGGGGCTTCGAGGACGAGTTCGTCGTGGATCTGCAGGAGCAGCCGGGCGTCCGGATGGGAGTTGGGGAGTTCGCGGTAGAGGTTGATCATCGCGAGTTTGATGAGGTCGGCGGCGGAGCCCTGGACGACGGTGTTGATGGCGGTGCGTTCGGCGAAGGCGCGTCGGGCGGGCTGGTTGCTTCCGATGTCGGGGATCGGGCGACGCCGGTGCAGGATGGTTTCGACGGCGCCGGTGGATTTGGCTTCGTCGACGCACTGGTCGAGGAAGGTGGTGATGCCGGGGAAGCGGGCCTTGTATTCCTCGATGATCTCGGCGGCTTCGGAGTTGCCGATGCCGAGGCGTCGGGCGAGGCCGAAAGCGGTGATGCCGTAGACGATGCCGAAGTTGACCATTTTGGCGCCGGACCGCTGCTCGTCGGTGACCTGCTCGGGCGAAATGCCGTGGATCTGGGCGGCGACGGCACGGTGGATGTCGGCGTCGGCGTGGAAGGCGTCGATCAGGGCCTCGTCCCTCGAGAGGTGGGCGAGCAGGCGGAGTTCGATTTGGGAGTAGTCGGCAGAGATGAGGACCGAGCCCTCGGGTGCGACGAAGGCGTGCCGGATCTCGCGCCCGATGGGCGTGCGGATGGGGATGTTCTGGAGGTTCGGGTCCGACGAGCTCAGGCGACCGGTGACGGCGACGGTCTGGTTGAAACTGGGATGGATCCGGTGCGTCTCTGGGTGGATGGCCTCCTTCAGAGCGAGGAGGTAGGTGGAGACGAGCTTGGTGAGCTGGCGGTATTCGACGATGAGCGCGGGGATCGGGCTCTCGATGCTCGGGTCGAGCGCGAGTTTTTCGAGGGTCTCGGCATCGGTGGAGTACCCGGTCTTGATCTTCTTCAAGGGCTTGATGCCCAGACCGGGCTCGGCGTCGTCGGGCTTGTTGAAAAGGATCGCCGAGAGCTGCTTGGGCGAATCAGGGTTGAAGGGACGCGGTGCGGCGCCTTCGAGTTGGGCCTTGAGTTCCTCGATACGGACCATCAGCCGCTCGCGCTGGCGGTCGAGTTCGTCGGGGTCGCAGAGGATGCCGTTGAACTCGAGTTCAGCGAGCACCGCGACCAGGGGCATCTCGACATCATCGAAGAGTTCGCGCAGGTCGCCGGAGAGCTGCGGCATCAGGGCGTGGTAGAGGCGGAGGGAAACATCGGCGTCTTCGGCGGCGTACTCGGCGGCGTCGTCGAGCGGGACCTCGTCGAAGCGTTTTTGGTTCTTGCCGGTGCCGATCAAGTCCTTGATCGGGATGCAGGAGTGGCCGAGTTCGGCGAGCGCGAGAGCATCCATCGAGTGTGAGGAGCGCGACGCGTCGATGAGGTAGGAGGCGACCATGGTGTCGGCGGCGATGCCGGCCAGCCGGATGCCCGCCCGGCGCAGGACGAGCAGGTCGTACTTGAGGTTGTGGCCGGTCTTGGGATACTTGTCAGACTCGAGGACGGGGCGGAGGGCATCGAGGACGGTTTCGGTGTCGAGATGCCTCTGCGGGTCCGGGGAGCGGACGGGGACGTACCACGCGCTGCCGGGTTCGGTGGCGAAGCTGAGGCCGACGAGTTCGGCCTGCATGGCGTGGATCGAGGTGGTTTCGGTGTCGACGGCGATGAGGTCGGCGGCTTTGAGGGCTTTGGCGAGTTGCTTGAGTTGCGTCTTCGTGGAGACAGTTTCGTATTTGGTGTCGCGAGCGCGATGCGCGTTGAGCGTCTCGCTGACTTCTTCCGAGTCGCTTGCGGCGAAAAGCGTGCCCTCGGCCTCGTCTCGGGTTGCGGGTTTGGATTTCGCCGTCGGCTTTGCCTCAACAGTTGAAGCAGCATCGGACGGTGTTCCGCCGAGCAGCGACTTCAGTTCACTCTGGTAGCGACCGAAGCCGAGTTCCTCGAGCAGCGGCTGCAGCGCGACGATGTTGAACTGCGCCGTCGAAGCAGTAGCGAGGTCGAAGGGCAGATCGAGGTCGTCGCGCAACTGGACGAGTTGCTTCGACAGCGGGAGGGTTTCGGCGGCGGCGGCGATGTTCTCGCGGCGCTTGCCCTTGATCTTCCAGTCCTTCTTCGGGGCATCGGAGGTGGCCTCGGCGATGACGGCGTCGAGGGAACCGAACTCGGAGATGAGCTGCGCGGCGGTCTTGGGGCCGACGCCGGGCACGCCGGGGACGTTGTCGACGGTGTCGCCCATGAGCGCGAGCATGTCGACGACCTGCTCCGGGGTCACACCCTTGTCCTCGAGGAGCTTGGCGACGTCGATGTGCTCATCGGTGTGGACGTCGAACATCTCCACGCCGCCCATCTCATCGTCGGTGGGCGTGAGCAGCTGCTGGAGGTCTTTATCCTTGGAGACGATGCGCACGCGCACGCCGGGGGTTTCCTCGCCGATGCGCCTGGCGATGGTGGCGATCACGTCGTCGGCCTCATAGCCCTCAAGACCGAGGACGGGGATGCCGAGGGTCTCGAGGATGGAGACGCAGCGCTGGGCCTGCGGCTTGAGGTCGTCGGGCGGCTCGGAGCGGTTGGCTTTGTAGTCGGGATAGAGCTCTGAGCGAAACGTGCCGCGATCGCCGGAGACATCGGTGGCGACGACGAGGTAGTCCGGGCGATGGTTGGCGAGGAGTTTGAGGAGCATGCCGACGAAGCCGTAGGTGGCGTTGGTCGGTTCCTTGGTGACCGGTGAGGTCATCGGTGTGCGGATGGCGTGGTAGGCGCGAAAGAACTGTGCGTACGCGTCGATGATGTAGAGCGTCTTCACGACTCGTCGCCTCCGCCGGCGGACGCGAGGGCGTTTAGGCGCGCGATGTATTCCTCGGAGGGTTCGATGCCGCGACGGCCCATGACGGTGCGTGCGATGTCGACAAACTTGTTCATGCGGAAGCTGCGGATGCCGGTGTCGGTGCACCAGGCGAAGCGCTCGGTAAACGCAGGCGGCGCGGCGGTCGTGGCGATCATGGTGCCGGTCGAGAAGCAGGAGCCGGTCATGATGGTCGTGTTGATGGCGGTCTTGGTGTGGTCGCCGATGAGGCAGCCGAGGAACTGCAGGCCGGTACGCTGCTTGCGCCCGCCTTCGCTCGCGGGGACGGTCTGCATGACAACCTGGTCGTAGGTGTTGAGCAGGTTGGAGTTGGTGGTGTCGGCACCGAGGTTGGCCCACTCGCCGACCCAACTGTCGCCGAGGTGACCCTCGTGGGCCTTGTTGGCGAAACCCTGGAAGATGCAGCCGCCGACCTCGCCGGCGACCTTGCAGATGGGGCCAACGGCGGTGTGGGGCTTGATGATGGCGCGGTCGAGCACGGTCGACTGAATGCCGATGTAGGCGGGCCCGCGGATGATCGCCTGTGGGCGGACGGTCGCGCCGTCGTCGATGACGATCGGGCCTTCGGAGGCGTCGAGGACGACGGTCGGGTAGATGATCGCGTCGGGCGCGATGCGGATGGAAGGTTCGTCATCGCCCTCGATGGCGACGACGCCCTCGGGCAGTTCCTGGGAGTCGCCGGACAGAAGCATGGCCAGGTCGATGAGCATGGCGTGGTCGCGCATGGCGATCACATCCCACGGGTGGTGCATCAGCACGCGCTCGGGCGAGGCGGCGGTTTCGAGGTCGGCGGGGAGCGAGGAGAAGTCGCGGAGGAAGACGATGGCGTCGTCGATCGACAGGTGCGCGCCGATGAGCGAGCCGGACTCGCCCTCGTGCTCGTCGATGAAGGCCTGGCCGACTTCGAGCTCGCCGAGGTTGGCCGGGGGAAGGACGGCGCGTCCGTTGATCACGAAAACCGAGTCGTCGTCCGAGGCGTCGGCGCAGACGGCCCGGAGGTCTTCGGGGTTGACCGGGTAGCGGGAGCGCTCGGCGACGAGCGGCGCGATGTCGGCGGGCGCGATCAGGGCCGCGACCGGCCACTCGGCGACCTGCTCGAGCAGCACAGTGAGGCGCTCGCGGGTTGTCAGGGCACCGGTGCGGATGTCGAAGGCGGCACGGAGGTCGGTGAGCGGGCGCAGATCGGCTGCGCCGTCGTCGTAGATGATGACGCTGGGCATGTGGGCAGTGTAGCCGCTCTGCTCAGTCGTCCCGAGAACCGGCCAGTCCCTCGCCGTGCTCGTCCTCATCCTCGCCAAGCGGCTGGGCTCCGGACATTGACGGTCCGAGGTGGATGGCATTCAGCAGCACGCGCATGCCGGCGTGGTTCATGCCCCGGTTGGTCGGGTCGCTGGCAAAGCAGACGACGTTGCCGCGCCCGATGCGGTGGTGGGTGACGGCGGGTTGGCCGGAGAGGCGCTGGAGGTTTGGTGGGGAGATGCTGCCACCGATGCGCGGGGCGAAGGTCTGCGACTCGACGTCGTCGGTGGGAGTGAACTCGCCGAACCGGGCGAGGACATAGCCGCCCGAGTCCACTGGCAGCGGGGAGCCGGAAAATACATGGAAGCCGACGCGCTCGTCGAGGCCGGCGCTCAGGGGGTGGGTGGTGTCGATGGTCGCGGCGATCAGCGCGCCGGGTACGCGCCGGTCCACTCCCCGGGCCTCGCGCTGGGCGTAGGTGAGGGTGTGGACATCGGCGGATTTGGTCTGGTCGGTGGTGTCCCAGGGGAGCGGTTCGGCATCGGAGTCGGCGTCGACGTTCTCATCGGAGTCGAGGCCGACGAGCTCGGAGGAGGCCCAGCGGGCCGAGCGGTCGAGCGCGACGACCGTGCCGCCGGAGCGGACCCAGGACTTCAGGGCGTCGAGCGTCGAGCCGGAGATGGTCGAGCCGAGCCAGCCGCTGGGGAGCACGAGCACGTTGACGTCCTCCCAGTCGACCGAGCCGAGGCTGTCGACGTTGACGGCGGTGTAGTCGGTGGGGGAGACGTGGTCGAGCATATGCCAGGTATGGCCGAAACTCAGCGAACTCAGCGGCGAGCCGGAAGCGAGGACGATCTTCGCGGGCATGAAGCGCCGGTTGGCGTTGTTGCCGACGGCGGGGCCGGAGGCGGGGTAGCCGCTATTGGTCATGTGGATGGAGAAGCCCTTGCCGAAGGCGCGGTTCGCGAAGTCGCGGGTGTTGTCAGCATCGTTGCGACTGGGCATAACGAGAAGCGAGCCAGACGGCACGGTCTCACCGGATTCGAGCGTGATGGCGTCGCCGGTCAGGCGCGCGACGAGGTTGTGCTCCGCGGCGAGCGCGAGGGCCTGCGGGAACCGGTGATCGTCGGACGGGATGAAGAACGCGTAGCTGCTGGCAAAATCAGCCGGGTCGGCCAGCGCGAGGTGCGCGTGCGGCTCGTAGTTCTCGACGGGCTCCAGCGAATCGCTGGCGATCGGCTCGGTGAGTTCCATCGCGTCGAGGCCGAGCATGACAGGGTAGGACCAGCTGGTGATGTCGTAGGTGTCGCGGTCCTCGACCATGGTCTCGCGCTCCAGGGTGGTAAGGATGTAGCGACCCATCGGCTGCGCGGTCGGGATAAACCATGAGTCCGCATCGAGTGAGACGGTCTGCTCCTCAGTGGAGAACGGCGGGTAATAGGTGCGCACGGTCTCGCCCGGCACCTCGACGCTTCGGGTCAGGCGATGGACCTCAAAGCCGTGGAGCGAGCAAAGGTCCCAGAGCTTGGCGAGCTTGGCGGGGTCGTTGTCGGCGTCGAAGACGAAGCCAGCGATGGTGTCGGAGGGACCGGCGTTCGAGTCGCGGAAGTAGCGGGCGAAGCGCTCGGTCTGGGCCTGGCGGTTCTGGGCGGTGTGCTCGATGTAGGACATCGCGGTGATGTAGTGGTTCCGCGCACGGTCCTGCAGGGAGAGGTTGTAGCCGGGCGTGTTCGCGGCTTCGACGTCGATGGTCAGCCCGGCGCGCCCGTGCCCGGCCTGCTCGGTGAGCAGGGAGATCGCGCCGTGATAGACCGGCGTGACCTTGCCGTAGCCGGGGTAGAGGTAGTCGAAGCGTTCCTTGGTGGCGTATGGCAGGCCGTTGCGATCGAAGGCCGCGGCGCTGGCGCGCCCGAGGCGGTCGAACCAGTCCTTGGACTCGGCGGGGATGTTCACGTTGTAGGGCGTGTCGCCCGCACCGAGGAAGTATGGCGAGTGCATGCCCTGCTCGTGGTAGTCGATGTGCACCTGAGGCATGTACTGGCGGTACATCGCCATGCGCTGGCGTGATTCGGGCTGCGTGCCCCAGACCCAGTCTCGGTTCAGGTCGAAGAGGTAATGGTTCGCGCGACCGGAGGGCCAGGGCTCATCGTGCTCGCGCGCATCGGGGTTCGGGTCGGGCGAGATGCCGACGATCTGGTCGTACCAGTTGATGTAGCGTGAGCGTCCGTCGGGGTTCAGGCACGGGTCGATGACGACGACCACGTTCTCGAGCATGCGCTCGACCTCGGGGTTGGTCGAGGCGGCGAGGGCGTAGGCAACTTCCTGGGCGGCTTCGGTGCAGGAGGCCTCGTTGCCGTGGACGTTGAAACTCAGCCAGACGACAGCCGGGTTCGAGCCAGCGATCTCAAGCATGCGCGCGGAGTCGATGTCGTCGGGGTTCGCCAGCGAACGGTTGCGATCGAGGATGCTGTCGAGACGCGAGAGGTTGCGAGGCGAGGAGATGGTCAGGATGCCGAGCTCGCGGCGCTGGTGGGTCTGGCCGTAGCGGGTGTAAAGGACGCGATCAGAGGCGTCGGCGAGGGCCTTGGCGTAGGCGACGGTGTCGCTGTGGCGGGTGAAGTGCTCGCCCGTCGAGTACCCGAGGAAGTCCTTTACGCTGGGCACCGAGTCGCTGTAGGTCAGGTTGCCGGTCATGCCGTCGAATCGGAAGTTGAACGGCTGCTCGCCGGCGGGGACGGGCGAGGAGGAGGGCAGCGACGAGGGGTTGCCAGCCGCGGCGGTGATGTCCTGAGCGAGCAGACCACAGAGCACGAGAGGCAGGACTGACATCGATCGACGCATGGTGGAATCTCCTCGCAAACAGACGGAATTGGTCGGACGAAAGCCCGATCCTAGCGTGGGATACCAGCGGTGCCACTCGCGGTTTACGCGGAGTCGGGGCGAAATTCGGGGTTCGCCGTCGCCTGCGCGGCGGTCTGGGCAAGGCGTTCCTTCACCCAGCGACTGAACAGCCGGTAGATGAAGTAGAAGACGGCGATGCCCACGGCGACGCTGATGCCGATGCGCAGGCGCCCGCCGGCCGACTTGGCCTCGGCGATCTCGCCGATGCCCACGCCGAGGAAGACGGCGATCAGCGTGCGCGGGGCGATGCCGACGAGTGTGCCGACGAAATAGGGCACGAAGCGAACGTGCAGCGACGACATGATCAGGTTCGTGAGCGCGAACGGGGAGTTCGGTGGGATGCGGATCAGCGTGACGGCGACGAGTTCGTCCTTGAGTGAGCGATCGACGATGGCCGAGCGGATGAGTTTGACGCGCGGGTTGGCCTCGACGACGCGCATGACGCGTTTGCGTGCGAGCAGGATGCCCCAGCCGTAGCCGACGAGGGCGCCGAAGGTGACGCCGAACATGGCGACCAGCGAGCCCCATACCGGTCCGAAGAACACGCCGGAGGCGAAGGAGAGGGCGTAGGTCGGGAGCAGGGCCGAGCCGGTGAAGAGGGCGAAGAGCAGGGCGATGATCAGCGCGGCGAGGGCGATGCCGGCGGTGTCGATGAGTTCGCCGACGAGCGAACGCTGGCGCGGAACCGTCAAGTCAAACAGGTCCGCGCCAGTTGCCCAACTCGTGAATCGAACGGTCGCGTTCTCGCCCTCAAGGTCAAGAACCACGTCGTATATATCGCTGTCGGCTTCCGGGAACCTGACGGCATCCTTGATCGGAAGCGTTCGATCATAATCGGTCGCGTAAACTTCGAGACCCTCAATTGGACTGCTTGGCTTGAGCCACTGCATCTGAATGATTACGGGGTGTTCCGCGTGATCGTCCACACGGACCGTCATCCGAAACTCGTCGCTCTCCCAGTCGCCCGCCAGCGGGTGGTAGTCGGGCGCGTTCGGATCGTCGTAGTTGGCGTTCGCACTAAACGCGCTGACCGCCCCATACCCCAGCACGAAGGTGCCGAAGATCGCCGGGGCCGAGAGCGAGAGCAGGATCAAGAGGCCGACGACCGGGCCGAGCTGGCGGAAGTATTCGGTCAGCGTCGGGTGTGGCGGCAGGGAGTCGGGCGCGTCGGGGGTATCCGGCGTCTCGGGCTGGGCGGGTTCGGCCGGGTCCATGCGTGCATCCTTGACGCGGCCTGCGAATTTGGCCGGAACAGGGCGAAAAAAGCGGTGCGGGTGGGATTCGAACCCACGAAACCCTTTCGGGTTTACTCGATTTCAAGTCGAGCGCCTTCAGCCGCTCGGCCACCGCACCGGGGGAGGGGCATCGTAGCATCGGGGGACGATCATGGCTGCCGAGCCGGAATGATGCGCAGCGGAGGACAGATACATGTGCGGACGCTTCACCCGTGAGTACTCCTGGCGACAGGTCCACGACTTCCTGGACCTCAAGTTCCCCGAAGGCGTCGTCACGCAGTCCGATCCGGAGCTGGACCGGTCGTACAACGTCGCGCCGACGCAGCCGAGCCTGATCGGGTCGATCGACGAAGACTCGGGTGGGCTTGAGTTGGTCGCGCGACGGTGGGGCCTCATCCCGCATTGGGCGAAGAGTGCGTCGATGGGCAGCCGCATGATCAATGCCCGATCGGAGACGGCGTCATCCAAGCCCGCGTTCCGTGTGGCGTTCTCACGCCGGCGCTGCGTTGTTCCGGTTTCGAGCTTCTACGAGTGGGAGAAGATCGAGGGCGAGAAGCGAAAGCAGCCCTGGCGGATTCTGCGAGCCGACGATGAAATCCTGCTCTTCGCGGGGCTCTGGGAGCCTCCGAACGAGCACGCGCCCGACGGCAGCTTCACGATTCTGACGACCGAGGCGAACGCGTTCATGGGCGAGATCCACGATCGCATGCCGGTGATCCTCGAGCCGGAGGATATCGCCCGCTGGTGTGACCCGAACGCCGATAAAGCCGCGGCAGGAAATCTCCTGCGGCCCGCGAGCGACGGCGTGCTGCAGCGTCACCCGGTTTCAACGCGCGTGAACAGCCCGAGGAACGACGATGCCGATCTGGTACAGCCGACCGGCTAGACCCGTTCGATGATGGCGATGCTGGCGTCGTCGAGGAGCGATGCGGTTTCGCTGTGCTGGCGGGCCGCGCGGATGACCGAGTCCGCGGCGTCGCTGGCGGCATCGCGCACCGCGCCGAGCAGGCGACGCAGGCCGAATTCCTCGCCATTGCGGTCGCGCTGCTCGACGATGCCGTCGGAGAAGAGCACGAGTCGGTCGCCCCGCTCGAGGGTGATCTGTTCCGGGGTGTAGTCGATGGCGGGGTCGATGCCGATGGGGATGTTGCCGATAGGCGAGATCGCCCGGAGGTGGCCCTCGGCGTCGAGGATGAACCAGTGGCCGTGCCCGGCGTCGATGAACGACAGGGCTCCGTTGGCGCCGAAGCTGCCGATCCAGAGCGAGACGAAGCGGGGGCGACTGCGCAGGCGCGTGAGCAGGGCGTTAGCGCGCCGGACGAGGGCGGAGGGCGTGCGATCGGCGTCCTTGGCGCGCAGAACGGTGCGGGTGAGCGAGCTGGTCATGGCGGCGCGGAAGCCGTGCCCGGACGCATCACCGAAGCACACGGTCGCCAGGCCATCGGCGGCCGGGATGAAATCGATGAGGTCGCCGGAGAGCAGGGGGCCGGGGTCGGAGGCGTGCTGGAAGCGGTACTCGCCGAAGGTGGTCCGGGCCGGGGCGTACAGATCGATGTTCGGGAGGGCGATGGGTCCCGTCGGGGTGTCTGCATAAAAGGCTCGGGACGGTTGGCGCACGAAACGGATCCTCGGTCGGCTCTTGGCTTGCTCCTATCGAGCATGCGCCGGATCTGGCGGTCCGCGCGGGATGGGCCAGAGGTTCCGAGGAAAACGGGGGCGGAGATACCCACGAGGGAAAATGGGCAAGGCGACGGATGTCCGAGAACCCGTGGGCTCAGGCTGACAGTCCGGCGGTTTCGCCGGCGTAGAACTCGTCGAGCACCGCCCGCCATTCGTCCGTGTTGCTAACCCGGCAGAAACGCTGTTTGACGGCTTCGGGTGCCGGGTGGTGGGTGGCAAATTTGATCCCGAACTTGCGCATCATCGGACCGGCTCGGTTCTCGCCGTTGACGGCGACCGACAGGTCGAAGTGCTGGAG
>JANSXG010000102.1 GCA_024743075.1 bacterium
CCCAACCCTCTCCCGCAAGGGGAGAGGGGGCCAACCCCATACGCCGAGACCAACCATGCTCTACCTCCACCCCACCCACGTCACCCTCAACACCACCCCGCTCCCCGGCGTCGAGTCCATCGCCGTCGCGCGCAAGGCCAAGTCCGTCATCACCGACTTCACCGATGACGGCCCGCACCCGACCTTCGCCGATGTCCCCGAGCGCCTCACCACCCTCATCATCAAACGCCGCGTCCCCGAACCCGACGACGCGTTCGCCTCGATCGCGCTCGGCGACGAACTCGACCTCGCCTTCCGCGCGGCCCGCACGCCCGATGCGCCCCACGCCCTGCGCGTCAGCGCCCGCACCGTGATCACCGGCGTCGAGTCATCGGTCGCGAGCGAGCGTGAGTGCGCCCAGACCATCACCGCCGTCGCGGTCTCGACCGACGGCGACGAAGACCCGCTCACCGTCGAACCCGTCTCCACCCTCCCCGCCGGAGCCAACTGACCATGGCCTCGTTCCACACCTTCAACTTCAACACCCTCGGCCCGCACCGCCTCACCATCGGCGGCGTCGGTCGCGCCTGGGAATGGCCCTACGGCAACTCGGGCCTGCCCTTCACCGACGACCTCGGCCCACGCGAACTCGTCATCACCCAGACCGGTCGCCTCGTCGCCTCCACCGAGCCCGCGTTGTGGGCGACGATCAACGCGCTCCGGGCAGCCGCCGAACTCCCGCGCAACGCCACCCTCGTCGGCCCCGCCGGCCAGGCCTGGTCCGACATGACCCTCATGCGCTTCACCCCACAGGGCCCCATCGACCGCGGCCGAACGTTCTCCCTCGCCTACACCCTGCTCTACATCCGCATCAACGACTGACAGTGCCAATGTGTTTTTCCTTCTCCCCTTGCGGGAGAAGGTGGCCGCGAAGCGGTCGGATGAGGGGTCAGCGACAACGTCGCTGCTTCTCCTCTCGCCTCTCTCACCACCCCTTGCTGAAAGCCCCACCCATGCTCGAACCCGACTCCCTCGTCCAGTTCACCTCCCTCGGCAGCGCCGGCCTCATCGCCGCCATCTGGTTCATCGAACGCCGCCACTCCGAGGTGCGCGACAAGCAGCTCACCGAATCCCACCAGCGCATCCTCGAGCAGCGCACGCACGTCGACGCCCTCATGGAAGTCGTCCGCGAGAACACCCGCGCCATCACCGCCCTCGAAGCCAGCCAGCGCACGCTCGCCGACAAACTCACCCCCGCGCCCCACCTGGGTGCCACCGGTTGACCCGAACGGCAACCCGCGCGTCCCGCAGCACATGTCTTGCTGGGGTGGCATGGCCATGCGCAGCATGGCTATGTCGATCGCAGAACCACCGCCGCGCTTTCCTCCTTCTCCCCTTGCGGGAGAAGGTGGTCGCGCAGCGACCGGATGAGGGGTCAGCGGCGCAGCCGCTGCTGATTTCCAATCACACGGAGTATCCTGAACACATGCCCAGCCGCTCCAGATCCATGACGCTGATCGCCGTTTCGATTGCCAGCCTTGCATCGGCGTCCTGCTCACCGAATGACCGCGTCCACACCTTTAACCTGAGCGAAACCTGGACGGCGCTCTCGACGCCGTCGAGCGAAGCTGGCGTCGCCGAAGTTCGCGCAACGGTCGAGACTGTCGAAGAGCGATACTCCGCGGGCATGTCAGTGCTGCGAGAAAACTCAGTCGCCATCTGTCGCATCGATGAGGGGTTCGCGATCCCCTCGAGCCCGCGTGCCAGAGTCATCCACCTGAAGTTCGACTATTCCGTCAACAATCCCGATCTCAGGACGGGCGACCGCGTGCGACTGTGGCTGACCGAAGCCGGCGAGCTGCGCTCGTTTACGAGGCTCGAACCGAACTGATTTTCCTTCACCCCCATCGGTCAATCAGCCGGGAGAAGGTGGTCGCGCAAGCGACCGGATGAGGGGTCAGCCGCGCCGCGGCTGCCTCTCCTTTCTCCCAACCTTCATCTCACCCCTTAAACTCCCCCCATGCGAACCACCACCCCAGCCCTCGCCGTCTGCCTCGCCGCCGCCGTGACCACGCTCACCGCCTGCTCCGGCGGCCCCGCCATCAAGGGCCTCGACCCCGACCCCGTCCTTTCCACCGCCACCGTCCCCGCCGGCAGTTTCGCGGAGACCGGTACCGCGCGCACGTCGTCGGGCGCCGTCATCCGCTACGTCAACCCCTTCGCGCCCGAAACCCTGCGCATCCACCCGCTCACGCGCTTCATCACCGACCCCGTCGAGGGCGACCCGCGCATCGACGCGCACTTCGAACTCTTCGACGCCAACCGAGACCCCGTCAAAGCCCTCGGCCTCGTCTCCTTCCAGCTCTATCGCGACGACGCCACCTCCGGCTCACCCATCCAGCTCGAACGCTGGCAGGTCGACCTCACCGACCCGGCAGCCAACGCCGAGCCCTACGACCGCGTCACACGCACCTACCGCCTCTCCCTCCGCGGCGTCCCCGAATCCATCACCCAATCCACCCGCCTGCTCCTGCTCGCGCAGTTCACCACCCCCGAAGGACGAACGCTGTCGGCGACGCACCGGTTCTAGCCGTGGCACAGTGGCGACAAAACAAGAGCCCGGGGCGCGAGCCCCGGGTACCCGGACTTTTCGCCGAGCCATGGCCTTCGCGCCACAAAAAATCCGGCGCGGACGCCCATCTGTAGAGCGTCCGCGCCGGATGCCAACATCGTGTGTGAACGCCTCCCAGTCAGGCGCTGGCGACACGCGATGCGTTGTAGTTTTCAAAAGTGTCCTTCACGACGTCCTTGCGGTCCGAGTCGTCGCACTCGACGCCGACGAGCACGGAGCCCTTTTCGATGGCGTCCTGATAGTGCTTGACCTCGTCTTCGGGGATGAACGCGCCGACGCCAGCGCCGACCGCGCCGCCGACCGCTGCGCCCGTGCCGCCGCCGGCGAGCGCCGCGACCAGCGGCCCCGCCGCGATGAGGCCGGCTCCGCCGGTCGCGATCGCGCCGACGGTGGTGAAGCCGGCGACCAGCGCGCCGACCGCGCCGCCCGTGCCCGCCCCGATGGCTGCGCCTTCGGGGAGCTTTGTGCTCTGCTCGATGCCGAATGAGTTCTTCTTGAAGTTCTCGCTGGCGACCAGGCTCATATCCTTCGCGGGGATGCCTTTGGCCTCGAGCGTGGAAATCGCGTGCGATGCCTTGTTGGCGTCGTCGAACAATCCGGTGATCACGGTAGACATGGTGTCTCCTTCGCTTGGGTTGCGGTGGATTCAAAGATCGCGACGAAACGCCACGAACTTCAGAACCCTAAGCCTCCGCGATCAACCCCAGATGACACTCCGATGAGCAAGGGCTCATCTTGATCACGATCCGCGCTTACCCCAGCGCCCGCACCACGTACACCGCCTTGTACATCCCCGCGATCGCCTCGCGATCCACCACCTTCGCGGCGAACCTCGGGTTCAGGGGCTGCAGGCGGATCAGTTCGGCCCCGTCGTCGCCGGTCTCGAAGAACACCCGCTTGAAGGTGGTCTCGTCGTCGCGCTCCAGGCGCACGAAGCAGTCGCTGCCCGGCGTGGTGTCGGCCAGTGGCGAAAAGACCACCAGATCGCCTTCCTTGTACTCCGGCAGCATCGACTCGCCGCACACGCGCGCCGCGAACGCATCGGGGTCGGTGACGCCCGGCACGCTGACGTACTCGTCGGCGATCTGCGCGGGGTAGCCGAGGTCGGTGAACTCCGTGGGATAGCCCGCCGCGACCTTGTTGATCACCGGGACCTGCGCGGGAAGCACGCGCATCCGGTCGAGGCCGGTGAGCGCGCGCAGCGTCGCGCTGGGAGATGCCTTGGGCTGCCCGTCGTCCCCGGCGTCGGACAGGCGGCGGACCAGGTTGTGCAGTTCGCCCGAGCGGAACGCCTCGTCGAGGGCGCCGGTGCCGACCATGGCGCGGAGTTTGGTCGCCGCGGCTTTGGCCTGCGACTGGGAGTGGCGCATCCGCTCGACCTGGCGCCTGACCGGCTCGGGCGTCGCGAGCCAGTCGGCGAGGGTCGTGAGCGTCCCGGTTTCCAGCCCGACCGAGGCCTCGAGCTTCTCCAGCAGCGACCGCGAGGGCGGGGAGTCGCGGCGCCCGGTCTCGATCTGCGACAGGTAGCCCTTGGTGCAGCCGGTCCGGCCTGCCAGCTCCTGCAGGGTGAGCCCGGAGGCGAGCCGGGCCTCGCGCAGACGCTCGCCGAGGATGCGGGCTGAGCCATCGGGAGCGGGGGAGTGCGGGGCTGATTCGAGCTGGTTGGCCATGGGTGATTCGGGACGGTGTGGGGAAAACGGAGCGGCCTCGGGGCGCATGTCCGCCTCGGCGCGGCGATTGTGCGGACATGCTATCAAAAACCAAACAAGTGCCTTGGCGCATCCGCTTCTCGTGGGCACACTGGTGGCGTGCCAAAGTTTACTGAAAATCAAACTCAGGGGAAGCCAATGGTCCAGATTGCCAAGCATATGCCGGAAAATTGCCGTTTCATCGACGTGAATGGCTGGTATACCGAGCGGTCGAACGAGCCTCGCAAGGCCGCTTCGCCCCTCTCTGAATCCGGATCCGACGACCCCACCCTACCCGAACCTCCCTCCGGCCCCGCGCGGCCGGTGACGACACCCTGTCACCGGCCCGCGCGGGTGGCCGTGGCCAGCTCGCTGGACCTCTCGATCGCGCTCGACCTGCGCCGTCGCCAGCCGAGGCCGGTCGTCGAGGCCATCCTCGCCCTCAGCGCCCACCTGCCGACCAACGATCGCTCGCTGATCCACGCGATCTTCGAGGAGGGCCGGACCGTCACCGATCTGGCCCGCTGCATGGGCGAGCGTCCGCGGTTTCTCCGCCGCCGCTTCCGACGCATCGTCGCGCGCCTGATCGACCCGCGTTTCGCCTTCGTCGCGTCGCAGATGCACGCGTGGCCCCACCTGCGGCGCCTCGCCGGCACGCTGCACATCCTCCACGCGCGCACCCTGCGCGACACCGCCCGCCGACTCGCCCTGACCGAGCACGCCGTGCGGCGCGAGATCAGCGCGATCGATGCGCTGTTCTCCCAGCACCGCTTCGAGCGCGATCTCCTGCCCATCGCCCGACCGGACACGCTTGCCCCCGAACCCGAGAAGGACTGAACCCCATGCATGCCCCTGTCACCGGCGCCGCGCGCACGCTGCTGCGCATCACCCGGACCGTTCACACCGACCCGCCGCCCACGCGACTCGCCTGCGACGGCGCGAGCGCGCTCGGCCTCACCCTCGATGACCTGCCCCGGCGCGAGCACCGTGCCCTGCGCCTCGATCTGTCACCCGGCTCGCTCACGCTCGTCACCGGCCCGAGCGGCAGCGGCAAGTCCACGCTGCTGCGCGACGCTCGCCGGTGCTTCGCCGAATCGGCCTGGCCCGAGCGCGTTGTGATCGTCGACCCGAGCGCGCTGCGCCCCGGCAACCGACCGTGCCTCGATCTGCTTGCGGGTCGGCATCGCCATCCGGAACGCGCTTCGCGCTGCGCCCTCGACCGCCTGGCCCGCTGCGGCCTCGCCGATGCCCGCGCCATCACCGCCCGCGCCTCCACGCTCAGCGACGGCCAGCGCGAACGCCTGCTGCTCGCCATGGCCATGCAGCGCGCCGAACGCTTCGCGCGTCGATCGCCCGTGCTGCTGGTCATCGACGAACTCGGCGGGCGCGTCGACGAGGCCTGCGCCCGATCCGTCGCCCGCTGCCTCCGACGCTGGCTCGCAGAAACGCGTGAGCGGGGCCTGAACATCCGCGTGATCGTCAGCACGCACCGTGCCGGTGCGATCGAGCAGCTCCGCCCCGGGACACGCATCCATCTGTCCACGCTCGGCGATGCCACGGTTTCGGAAGCAGATCGTCAGGCGCCGTCGTTCGACGACCTCTACACCGTCACCGAGGGCGATCGCGCCGACCTGCTCGCGCTGTCGCCCCTGCACTACCGCCCCGGTGCGCCCGCGACCGTCACAAGGGTCCTGCGCTGCTTCGATCGCGGCACGGGCAATCTCGCCGGCGTGCTCGGCGTCAGCCTGCCGACGCTCAACGCGAGCTGGCGCGACCTCGCCTGGCCCGGACGCTATCGCAGCACCGATCCGCGCGCGGACGCCTACCGGCTGACGCGCGAGCTGCGCTGCATCTCTCGCGTGATCGTCGAACCGTCGCACCGATCGATGGGCGTCGCGAGCGCGCTGATCCGCGCGTACCTGGCGTCGCCGCAGACACCCGCGACCGAAGCCGTCGCCTCGATGGGTCGCGTCTCGCCGATATTCGAGCGCGCGGGCATGATCGCGCAGCCGCTCCCGATCGCGCCGCGTCACCGTCGCCTGCTCGACGCGTTCGAGGCCTGCCACATCGAGGCCTGGCGTCTCGCGCAGCCCAGCACGCTGCTCCCTCGCGTGGAATCGCTCGAGCCACCCGCGCGGTCCCTGCTCCGCGCCGAACTGTCGCGCTGGGCGAACGCCAGTCGCGCGACGCGTCGTCTGACCGATGCCGGTCTGCCCGCGCTGCTCCCGGCGGCCTGTCGCGCGATCACCGCGCGCCCGGTCGCGTACACCCACACCCGTCCATCGGAGAACCCATGACCCCCGTTCCCAAGCCCGTCCCGCCCGTCGACGAGCACGCGCTGCTCACCAGTCTCACCTTTTTTCTCACCCCGATCCAGCGATCGACCGTGATCCGCGCTCTGCGCTCGATGCGCGAGCGCGATCGCACCGGTGCGCTGCTCCGGCTGGTCCGCGAGCACCAATCTCAGGGAGCCCGCTCATGACCGAGATCATCGTTTCCACGAAGCACGCCGAGTCCTCAGCGCCATCCATCGACGCAACCGAGGCGGCGGTCGCGCAGCACCTCGCGCTGGCGCGGCTGCGCGCTGCCGAGAAGATCCACCGCGCGCTCGATCACGACGAGCCGCTGTCGGCGGGGCTGCACAAACTGTGCATCGATGCGCTCAAGCTGCCGCTCAACCGATCGGCGATATACCCGATCGATATCGATGTGAACACGATCCACCCCGAACTGCGCGCCACGATCCATCGCCTGCTCGAACAGGCCGGCATCACCTTCCGCCTCGCGACCGAACCGTCGGGGCGCCCCTCTTCGCAAGGAGCCGCCGATGATCCAGCCGACTGACGCACCCGACCTGACGCCACCCGGCGAACCTTCCGCCGCCCTCAGCGCCGCCCTGCGATCCCACCGCCCGTCATCGCCCGACGCGTTGCACGCCTGGCTCGCCAGCGCCCTCGGCATCGTCGTGCCTCGCCACGCCCTCACCCCCGCGAGCAGCCCGCCCTTCGAGTACCTGCGGGCCGCGTTCTTCGAGGACGGGCCCGAGCGCGACTGCGTGGTTTGGGCCGCTCGCGGCTCGGGCAAGACCTTCTACGCCGCCGTCGCCACCGCGCTCGATCTCGCCTTTAAGCCCGGCGTGCAGGTGAAGATCCTCGGCGGCTCGCTCCAGCAGTCAGCGCGGATGCACGAACACCTGCGCGATCTGTTCAAGCGGCCGGCGCTCGCGCCGCTGGTGAAGTCCATCACCGAGCGGCGCCTGGTGCTGCACTCGGGCTCGTGTGCCGAGATCCTCGCGCAGTCCGAACGGGCCGTCCGGGGCACGCGCCCGCACAAGCTCCGCTGCGACGAGGTCGAACTGTTCGACGCCGAGGTCTGGTCCGCCGCCCAGTTCGTCACGCAGTCGCGTGGCGGCCCGCAGCCGATCCGCGCCTCCATCGAAGCACTCAGCACCTGGCACCGGCCCCACGGCCTGATGCGATCGCTCGTCGAGCCCGACTCCGATCCAAGCGCGGAGAACCCGCGCCGGGTGTTCCGATGGGGCGTGATCGATGTGCTCGAACGCTGCCCCCCGAGCGAGGAATGCGCATCGTGCATTCTGAACCCCGAGTGCGCGGGGCGCGCGAAGCACGCCATCGGGCACGTCTCTATCGAGGACGCCCGGAGCATGAAGCGACGATCCGATCGCGCGAGCTGGCGTGCGGAGATGCTCTGCGAGCGCCCCAGCCGGCGCAGCGCGGTGCTCCCCGAGTTCGATCGCGATCGCCATGTGGTCGAGAGTGCCCACGCGCCGACCGACGACGCGCCCGGCCTGCGCTGGCTCGGTGGTATGGACCTCGGCCTGCGCTCGCCGACGGTGCTGCTGCTCGCCTGCCTCGACGAATCGGGCGCGCTGACGATCGTCGATGAGCACTGCGCCTCGGGCATCGTGCTCGAGGAGCACATCGAGCGCGTGATCGCGCGTGGATGGCGGGTGCAGTGGATCGGCGTGGACCCCGCCGCCGGCCAGCGGAGTCTGCAGACCGGCCTGTCGGACACGCAGGCGATGCGCCGCCTCGGCGTGGTGGTCCGCAGCCGCCGACTGCCGATCGACGACGGCCTGCGCCTCATCCGAGCCCGCCTCGCGCCGGCCGGGGGCGAGCCGACCCTGCGCATCCACCGGCGCTGCCAGCGCCTGATCGAATCGATCGAGGCGTACCGGTATCCGGACGACCAGACCGGCGCCCGATCCGCTGCCCATCCCGTCAAGGACGGCAACGACCACGCCGTGGACGCTCTGCGGTATTTGCTGGCGGTGCTGGAGACGTCGGCGACGGTGGCGCCCAAGGTGAAGCGATGGAGCCGCTAGCGACAAAACGAGAAGCGGGCACGCACTCCTTCGTGCGTGCCCGCCATACTCTGAGCGTGACCCGTCTTATCGTCGACTATTCGCAGATTGTCCCGAACGCGCCGAGCACGATGTTCAGGTCGGCGAGATCGACGCCGCCGCTGTTGTCGGCGTCGCCGTCGGGAGTGGTCTGGCCGAAGTTCGCCAGAACCAGATTGAGGTCGGCGAGGTCCACCGATCCATCGGCATTCACGTCGCCCGGGCAGGTCACGCCTTCGTAGGGAACCCAGGTCAGTTCCGGCTCGAACGTGGCGATCCAGAAGTTGCCGTAGTCGGCCTCGAGACCGTTGGCGACGCTCAGGTCGAAGTTCTGCTCGGAGTTGAGCACGAACTCGATCCGCTGGCTGTTCTGGGCGTACTCCGCGGGCACGATGTAGCGGTACACGCGTTCGTTGTCCACGATGGTGTCGTCGAACCGCGAGATGTTCGGCTCGTCTGCGCTTGTCATGCTCTCTGCGAAGATCGACGGCGCCGGCTGCGAGGGTGTTTCGGGCTGGAACGAGACGCCGTCCACCGTGAAGTCCAGCCGGAGCAGCGGCTCGACCGAAGCGATCTGGATGATGGGCGCGCCGTCGGAGTCGCTGAAGACACCGTCAAAGCGCCACCGATAGCGCAGCTCGGCGACGAAGAACTCGGCATCGCCCTGAGCCGGCGAGAACTCGTAGGCGAGGGCCATCCGATAATCCGACGGGAACGTGCGGGTGTAGTTTGAGAAGTCGTACAGGAGCGTGGACCCGCCGCCCGGGAACAGCTGGGAGGACTGGGCGGACGCCGCGGGGACGAACGAGGCGACAGCAAGGACGGAAGCGACGAACAGACAGCGCATGGAATCTCTCGGTGCTACGGGGTTGAAGAGTTGGAAAGGCAACGAATCCCGCGGCATTGCCCCGGCATCTCCGCCATGAATCTCAGAAATTCCTCGTTGCTGGAGGCGGGCGACAGTTCGGACGATTTCCGCCGGATCCGCCATTTCTGTGGCGCAGATCAGCCACAGATCGCGCGGTACTGTTCGACAAGAGAAGAAAGAGACCCACCATGCCAATGCCAAAGAACGCCGTTTCTGTGCTTTCTGCTGCGATCGCTTCGGGAGCAGCCGGATTTGCCCACAGCGCGCCCGTGCTCGTCGAAGACGGCTGGAGCCTCGAGCGCGTCGTCGTGTTCACCCAGCCGATCTCGCCGCTCATCAATCCCGTCGACGGGCTGCTCTACGCCGGCAGTCGCAACGGCGGCGTGTTCCGCATCCTCACGGACGACTCGACCGAGCTGCTCTCGAACATCGGCGATGTCGGCGGGCTGATGGTGGACCCAGCCACCGGCAACCTGTTCGCCTCCAACGACTTCCCTGGCTTCATCGAGCGCATCGGAACGGACGGCACGGTGGAGAACTGGGTCACCGGCTTCCATTCCGGCGACGACGACCCGACCGGGATGTGCATCGTGCCGGACTCGTACACGGGCGATGTGGTGACGCCCGGCACGGCACTGGTGGCCGATCGCGGTTTCAGCGGTCCGGACGAGGTCTGGGCGTGGTCGGTCGAGACGGCGCAGGACGAATTTGCGGTCCACACAGATGATGGCACGCTGGTCGATCCCTTCGACATCGCGGCCAACGACACGACGGTGCTCGTCGCCGACGCCTCGTCGGCCGGGCTGTTCATCGTGAACGCCGACGGATCGCTCACGCCGCTCGACACGCCGGACCACGACTTCGTGGAAGTGCACGCCGTGGTCGCCGACCCGCTGTCCGAGACGGACTTCTTCGCGCTCGACGCGGGTTCCGGCGAGGTCCTTCGGGTGAACACAGACACCGGCGCGGTCTCGGTGCTGCTGACCGGACTCACGCCGGGCGTGACCGAGTGGGGCAACGTGAATGTCAGCGCCGACTTCGACAAGGGCATCGCCCGTCTGATCGTCGGGAATCGCGAAGACGGTGAGATCTACGTCTATTCGACCAACATCCCCGACCCGTGCGCGGCGGATGTGACCGGCGACGACGCGGTCGACCTCGCCGACCTGAACCTCGTGCTCGCGAACTTCGGACTGGACACGTCCGATGGTGATGCCGACGGCGACGGTCAGGTCAACCTCGTCGATCTCAATCTTGTTCTCGCGGGATTCGGGGCGGATTGCGGGTGAGAGCAAAACGACGCCGCCCGGCCAACAGAAGGGCCGGGCGACATCGCTTGGGATTCCCGATGGTGTGTGACGGCCCCAGTACCTGTGAGACACGCGAGCGACGGGCGGGTTCCGGGATGTTCGGAGAAAATCTGCGTCGATACCCCCGGCCTCCGGGTCGGGCTGCCCCAGCCCGTACAATCCCCGCATGACGACCGACGCTATCGCGGTGTCCTCCGGACGCCCGTTCTACATCACGACACCTATCTATTACGTCAACGACCGCCCGCATGTGGGGTCGTGCTACACCACGATCGTGGCCGACTGCATCGCCCGGTTCATGCGCCTGGCCGGTCGGGACGTGTTCTTCCTGACCGGGACCGATGAGCACGGGCAGAAGGTGGAGAAATCCGCAGCCGAGAAGGGGAAATCACCCCAGGAGCTGGCCGACGAGAACGCCCGGCACTTTCGGGAGGCGTTCGAGTTCATCGGCTCGACCCACGACGACTTCATCCGCACCACCGAGGACCGGCACGAGAAGCAGGTGCAGGAGGTCCTCAAGGCCCTGATCGCCTCCGGCGACATCTACCTTGGCGAGTTCGAGGGCTGGTACGACGAGGGCCAGGAGGAGTACGTCACCGAGAACCAGGCGCGCGAGCGGGACTACACGGCGTTCAACGGCAAGCCGCTGGTGAAGGCGACCGAGCAGAACTACTACTTCCGGCTCACGAAGTACTGGGACCGGGTGCGGAAGCTGATCGAGGAGAACGAGACCTTCGTCCGCCCGGCGGGCAAGCGCAGCGAGGTGCTGGGGCGGCTCAAGGACGAGGCGCGGGACGTGCCGGTCAGCCGCACGAACTTTTCGTGGGGGATCCCGGTTCCCGGCGACGAGCAGCACGTGACCTACGTGTGGATCGACGCGCTCATGAACTACATGACCGCGCTGGGCAAGATCGATGAGGGCTTCGGTGGCGTCGGCGGCTCGCGCCAGAAGTATTGGGACGGCTCGGGCGAGGTGGTCCACCTGATCGGCAAGGAGATTCTCTGGTTCCACGCCGTGATCTGGCCCGCGCTGATCATGGCGCTTGAGGATGCCGGTCGCGACGACCTGAAGCTGCCGACGACGGTGTACGCGCACTCGTTCTGGATCCGCGAGGGCAAGAAGATGTCCAAGACGCTGGGCAACTTCATCGACCTGGAGACCATCCACGCGTACTGCGACCGCTACGGGCTCGACGCGTTCCGCTGGTACATGCTCACGCAGGGCCCGCTGAGCGCTACCGATGCCGACTTCGCCTACGAGCATTTCGTGGAGGTGTACAACGCGGACCTCGCCAACGGTTTCGGCAACGCGCACTCGCGCGTGACGAACATGATCGCCAAGTACTTCGGCGGCGAGGTGCCTCTTCAGGAAGAGAACGCAGACCTCGGGGTGGACTGGCCTGCGACGATCGCGCAGAAGACCGCCGAGGCGGTGAGCGCGATGGGCGCGGTCGATGTGGCCGGCGCGTTGAAGGCGGGGCTGGAGGTCTCGAACGCGGTGGACCTGTTCATCAACGAGACCGCGCCGTTCCGGCTGGCCAAGGACGAGGCGAACCTGCCCCGCGTCGGCACGATCCTGTACCAGTGCGCGGAGGCGCTTCGGATCGCGGCGGTGCTGATGCGCCCGGCGATGCCCGACGCGATGGACGCGGCGCTGGAGCGGCTGGGCTCGCCGATCCGCGACGGGCAGACGCTGCAGGACCTGACGCGCTGGGGTCTGCTGCGACCCGGTACTTCCGTCGAGAAGGGCGATGCGCTGTTCCCGCGTGCGGACGCGAAGGATCCGGAGCCGTCGGGCGTGAAGACGGGGGCCTGATGCACCTGGTCCGTCGGTACCAGAAGGTCTTCGAGGCCGAG
>JANSXG010000287.1 GCA_024743075.1 bacterium
CCGAACCGCGCGGGCTGGTCCTCGGGCTCACCGGCCCGTTCGGCCTCCGGCCGCGAGGAGGCCTCTCGCTGTTGCAGGACCTCGATGATGTTCTCGCGGGTAACGCCCTCGATCCGGGACCAATCCGCGTCCGGCACATCGGTCGTCAGCACGATCGCGTATCCCGGCGGCACCGTCAGTTCGAGCAGCGCGTCCTCGACGGTCGGCCCCTGCCCCATGAGGTCCGGCGTGACGAACTCCATGCTCGGCAGCTCGAAGATGTTGCGATCGTCGCGCCGCGGGTCGCGCTGCTGCAGTTGCGTGGCCACCTCCAGGCGCATGGAAGCGCCGACCACGGGCTCCCCGTCCCGTTCGCCGCGTTGCGGGACGATCCATCCACGCCCGAGCAGACGCAACACGCCCTCGGGCAAACGCGACTCCGACCCGTAAACGACGGCCCGCGTGCCGGCTTCGATGCCGCGTGTTCGCAGCAACTGCACCCAATCCGGCGCCTGGCCGAGCCAACGACGCGACCAGCCCGATCGCGGCGGCGCGAGCTGGTGCAGCACGAACACCTCCGAGAGCGGCACCGCCACGACTCGTATACCGCTGAGCCGCAGACGCTCGATGGTCTCGACGGGGAGGAAGTCGGTCGGTCCGGCGTGCGAGGCGAGCGCCCGAGCGATATCGCCCTCGGTGTCTCGCGACAGCCACCAGTGCAGTTCGATGCCGACCGGATCGCCGCGGATGAACGGACGCTCGGCGTCAAAGACCCGCTCCGGAGTCATGCGAAGTTCTGCCTCGCCCGGTCCGTCGGTCGCGTTGGAGCGGCCCGACCCTCCGGACGAACATCCGATCGACGCGGCCATGCCCGCGAGCAGAATGGACGTGCCGGCGCGCTTCCCGAGATTGCAGAGTCGTCTCACCATCGCGTTGGTTCGCCGTCTGACGCGACCGGTCGCATGCCGTTCCCGCTCACCTCGTGCCCGGATCAGTAAATCTCCGACGGGTGCAGGTGATCGCTGCTCGCGGGGGTGAACTCGTTGATCCGATCGATCATGCGTCGCACGAGCCCGATGTTGTGGCGCGTGTGGTGGAAAGCGATGCGGGGCAGTTCGAGCATGTCCTCCTCGACCTCGTACGGACCGCGCTGCACGATCTCGCCCGACGCGACGAGCGAGGAAAACTCCTCATTCAGCCGGCGCACATCGCCCGGCTCCAACGGCTTCTTGACGCGGATGACCAGGTCGTCCTTCACGTACCGAGACGAGTGGTAGTTCCGGTAGAAGCGCGTGATGTGCTCCACGGCGTCTTCCATGTCGCGCGTGATGTAGTACAGGTTCAGGTCTTCGGGTGAGATCATCCCGTTGTTCAGGAGCGAACGCCGAACATAGTTGTCCCAGTGCTCCCAGTACGTGGAGCCCTCGGCCTCGCACAGCACGATCGGCACCATCGCCGACTTGCCGGTCTGCACCAGCGTGAGCGCCTCGAAGATTTCGTCCTGTGTGCCGTACCCGCCCGGAAACACCGCGACCGCCTCGCACTGACTGACGAACATCAGCTTC
>JANSXG010000003.1 GCA_024743075.1 bacterium
GGATTTGGTCCAGTGCCACTGTGCCACTGGAGTGGGAATTGATTTGATGGAAGAGACGCCGATCATTCGTATTCCTCGCGGAACTTCTTGAGGATGTAGTTGCCGAGCAGTGTGAGACCGAGCGTGATGATGAACAGCGTCGCGCCGACCGCGTAACTGGAGTAGTACTCGACCGAGCCGTGCGGGGCGTCGCCGAGGAAAATCTGGACCATGTAGGCCGTCATGGTCTGCGACCCGTCGGCGGGGTTGGTCGCGAGTCTGGCCATGCCGCCCGCGGCGAGCGCTACGATCATCGTTTCACCGATCGCACGGGCGATCGCGAGCAGGAACGCCGCGATCACACCCGACAGAGCAGCGGGCACCACAACCTTCACCGACACGTCGAACTTGGTCGCCCCAAGCCCGTACGCGCCCTCGCGGAGCGACCGGGGAACAGCGCGAAGGGCGTCCTCGGACAGCGAACAGACCGTAGGCAGACAAAGGATGCCCACCGCGATACCGGCCGAGGTAGAGTTGAAGTACTCAAAGATCTTGTCGCCCGTGAAGGCTTCGGAACCGGACCGCAACGCTGGAGTGATGACGGCCAGCGCGAAGAAGCCGTAGACCACCGTCGGGATGCCCGCGAGCACTTCCAATACAGGCTTCAGAACCGCGCGGACACGCGTCGGCGCGTACTCACTGAGATACACAGCGGTGATCAGACCGATTGGAAGCGAGATGATCGCGGAGATCGCCGTGACCATCAGCGTGCCGGTGACCAGCGGCCACATGCCGAATTTCTTGTCCGCCCCCAGCAGCGGGTTCCACTCCAGCCCCGACAGGTAGCCCCAGAGCGATACCTCTTCGAACTCAGTGAAGAAGTGAAAACTCTCGCTGAACAAAATGTAGACGATCGAGGTGGTGACCAGGATCGAGAACGCCGCGCAAAGCACGAGGCTGCTGAAGATCAACGACTCGCGGAACTTTCGGAGCTTCACGCTCCGAGTCCGACGCGAAGTCACGGGCAGTTTCGGCGCTTCAAGCCCCGATGGGGTGTTCATGTCCGGCTTCCCATCGTTGGATCAGGTGAGGGTGGAAGGACAGATCAGCGGCTGCAAACACCGCCCTTGGGCGTCGGCCCCAGGGCGGCAGAATATCGAACAATCGAGCATCTGTCCGCTGCATCAGCGGTAGACGTCGACCACGCTGCCCTTGACGGCGTTGCCGTCGGCGTCGTGGAACTGCGTGCCGGTCTTGCCCTGACGGAAGTTCCGCATGGCCCGGAAGTAGACGCTCTGGGGCAGCGGAACGTAACCGACCTGCGAGGCGTACTTGCCGCCGTTCTCAAGGTAGTACTGCACGAAGGCACGGATCTCGGGGCGCTGGGCGGACTTGGTGTTCACATAGACGAACAGCGGACGCGAGAACGGAGCGTAGTCACCCGCTTCAATCGCATCGGGGGTCGGGCCAACCGCTTCTCCGGTCTCGGGGTTCACGATGTTGACGGCCTTGAGCTTGTCCTTGTTCTCCTCGTAGTACGCGACGCCGAAGAAGCCGATCGCGCCGGCCTCGTTGGCTACGCCGTTCACAAGGATGTTGTCGTCCTCGGAAACGGTCACGTCACCGCGGATGTTGCCGTCCTCGACCACGACTTCCTTGAAGTAATCAAAGGTGCCCGAGTCGGTGCCGGGGATGAACATCTTGATGTCGCGGTTCGGCCAGTTCGGGTTGAGGTCGTTCCAGGTCTTGACCTTCGAGCCCTCGAGAAAGAGCTTCTTCATGTCCTCGACGCTCAGCTGGTCGCACCAGTAGTTGTCGTTGTTGACGACGAACGTGAGGCCGTCGTACGCGACGGGCAGTTCAATGAACTCGACGCCGTTCTCGCGAGCGATCTTCACTTCGGACCACTTGATCGGACGCGAGGCGTTGGAGATGTCGGTCTCGCCGACGGTGAACCGCTTGAAGCCGCCACCGGTACCGGTGATGGCGTTCTGGATCTGCAGGTCAGGGTTCAGATCGCGGAACGATTCGGCGACCGCGATCGTGATCGGAGCGACGGTCGAGGAACCGGCGATGTTGACCGAGCCGGTCACCGGGGCGGTTGCGGCGATAGCGACGGCGCCGAGGCCAAGCGCGGTGACGGAAGCGAGAGCTTTGGTGTTGCTTTGCATGTCATGATTCCTGTGGAAAGGGGCCTACGAGGGACCTCATCCGGTCCCGAACGGCCGGGATAGTCCCCTCACACTATTCAGATTGTGTTAAGGGCCGATTAGGAATACGGGAACTCGGCGTCGAGGCTCTCCGGATCGGTCGCCGCGGGGAGCCGGAGCCGGAACTTCGAGCCGGTGCCGAGGTCTGACTCCACCAGAATGCTCCCGCCGTGGACGAGCGCGATGTGCTTCACGATCGCCAGCCCGAGCCCGGTGCCCCCGAATTCGCGGCTGCGGGCCTTGTCCACCCGGTAGAACCGCTCAAACAGGCGCGGCAGGTGCTCCGGCGCGATGCCGGGCCCCTCATCAGCGACCTCGAACTCGACGAACTGTTCGTCTTCCACCTCTACCTGCCGGACCGTGACCGTGACCTTGGTCCCGGTCGGGCAGTATTTGATGGCGTTGCTTATGAGATTCGTGATCGCCTGCTCCGCGAGACGCGAATTGGCCTCGATGTACAGCGACTTTGACACGTGGAGGATGATCGGGATCTTCTTCTGCTTCGCCTCGGGCTCCAGATGGACCCTGACCGCGTGGAGCAGGGCACCGGCGGGAGTCGGCTGCGTGACAAGCCGATCGGCGACATCCGCCCGCTCGAGACTCGTCAGGGCGAGCATGTCGTCGATGATCTGGCCCAGCCGGTCCGCGTTTCGGGCGACGATGGCCAGAAACTTGCTCGCCTGCTCGGGATCGCCCAGCCCGTCGTCGAGGAGGGTTTCGACGTACCCCTTGATGTTCGTGATCGGTGTGCGCAGTTCATGGGAAACGTTCGCGGCGAAGTCCGTCCGCAGGTTCTCGAGCTTTTTCAGATGGGTGACATCGCTCAGCACGATGATCGACCCGACCCGTTTCCCATTCGCGTCGCGAAGTCGTCCGGCGATCGCCCGGACGATCAGGGCGTTGCCCTCACGCAGTTCGAGTTCCCGGGTCATCTCGCCTTGCTCAACGATCGCATCGGCCGCAAACCGCAGCAGGGCGGGCTGCGATACGAGGTCCGCGAACCGCCTTCCGCGGGCGGCGGCTCCGGTTAGCCCAAGCATTTCCTGGGCGACTCGGTTGATGCTGAGGACCCGTTGCGCAGCGTCAATGGCGATCACACCGACCTGCATCGACTGGAGCACGGACTCCTGCTCGTTGCGCTGAGTCGTCAGCAGGTCGACCTGTTGTCCCACGCGATCACGGATCTGATCGAGCGACTCCGAGATGCAGCGAATCTCCCTGATTCGCGAGTGGGCAATCGTCGCGGTCTGGCCCTCATCGATGAACGAGCGGGCACCGCCTGAGATTGCCGCGAGACGTGAGCCGATCCGCGAGAGAAAGATCGCTCCAGCGACGCAATTCGCGGTCGCCAGCCCGAGCACAACTCCCCACAGCGGAACCGCAACGCCGGCACCGACGCCAACGAGAAGGATCGCGCCGCCACCGACGGCGTTGACCGGGATGAGGACCAGCAAGAGGCTCGTCCAGAGCGGGCGGATGCGTGGGCTATCCATGTGCGAACACTACCGCTTGGCGGGCATCGCGTGCCGGCTCACGAGACCGAGCCCTGAGCGGGCTGGCGATCCCATTGTTCCGCGAGCCGGTACCCGACACCGCGGACCGTCTCGATGAGCCCGCCGTACTCCGCGAGTTTCTGGCGAAGCGCAGCCACATGGACATCGATGGCGCGGCTGGAAAGCACGGCGTCCTCGCCCCGGACCGCCGAGACGATCTGATCTCGCGTCCGGACGAAGCCCGGTCGGGTGGAGAGGTAGTGCAGAAGACGGTACTGGGTCAGGGTGAGTTCCAGGTCCTCGCCGCAGAGCGTGGCGGTGTGGCGGGCGGGGTCGATGATGAGGTCACCGCTGGCGAGAGCGATCTGTCCACCGGCATCGGTCTCTCGGCGACGCAGGGCCGCCTTGACTCGGGCCATCAGGACGCGTGGGCTGAACGGCTTGGTGACATAGTCTTCGGCCCCCAGCTCGAGCCCGACGACGATGTCCGACTCCTCCCCCCGGGCGGACACCATGATGATCGGGATTTCCGCCGTGTTCGGATCTCGCTTGAGACGCTTGCACACCTCGAGACCGTCGAGGTCCGGAAGCATGATGTCCAGGATGATCAGTTTGGGCGGGGCGGTCCGCACGGCGTCCTGAACTTGACTGCCGGAGGCGATCAATTTGGTGGCGTAGCCCTCGCGCTCGACGTGATACTGGATCAGTTGGGCGATGTCCGTCTCGTCTTCAACAATCAGCACGCAAGGGCGTTCCATCGGTCGGGTCTCCCGCTGTTGGCCGGACGAGCCCGGCGCTCACATTGTGAAGAACAGTAGGTTCCTGACGCGAACTGTCCAGAGGGGGGAGGCCGGATTTACAAGACCTGAGCGCAATGGCCGGCTTCGTGCAGCCCAAGGGCGGCCTTCTCACGCAACTCTTACCCGCATCCGGAGGGGCCGATGGCGCGTCTTCGATTCCGCCCCGGCTACACTCCGGTCCATGGACGCTCTCAAGCCGCTGGTCATCTCCGCGCCGTTCGGAAATTACATCCAACCTCGATGCGCGACCGCCACTCTGGGCACCTACACCGCCGCCGCGCGAGCGGGCAGGCTCTGGCGAATCATCCGGACCGTCCGCTACTACCCCCGTCTGGGGGCCTGGGTGAACAAGATCGGTCTGCGAAATCCCGGCATCGACCACCTCAGGCGAGCCGTGAAATCGGGCAAGGTTCGGGCGGAGGACAAGCTGCTCTCGATCCACGGTTTCTCGCCCGAGGACTGGTGGGTGTTGCTCGATCGGGCTTCCGAGATCGGCCCGATGGGACTGGAACTCAATATCTCCTGTCCGAATGTGGGTGAGATGTCGTGGCCGCCGGACCTTTTCCGTCGCGCTACGGAGACCGGGCTGCCGGTGATCGCGAAAGTGCCGCCGGTGCGGTACGAGCAGATCGTTGATAACGCGCTCGAGGCGGGCGTTCGGTGGCTCCATTGCTGCAACACCCTGCCGGTCCCGGCCGGGGGGATGTCCGGGCGACCGCTGCTCCCGATTTCGCTTCGGGTTGTTCGTGAGATCCGACAAACTGCACAGGAGCGAGGCATCGACGATCTGCGAATCATCGGGGGCGGGGGGGTGAGGGGTCCGGTAGACGCGATCGCGTACCGCAACGCCGGCGCGGACATCGTGGCGGTCGGGACGCTGGTGTTCGGTCCTCGCTACCTCTCGAAGTCTCACGCGGAGCGCGTGCTCGCACCCATCGCAGAAGCCAGCCGGTCCGCTACTACCGGCTGACGCGCTTGACGCTGGTCGTGGAAATCGAGTTCACGGTAATCGAGATGCCCTGGGCCTCCGAGACCATTTCCGTCACCGACTCAGACTCGAGCGACTCGAGGATGCCCAATTGACCGTTCCAGCGGAGACGGCCGGTAAGCTTGGATTCGCGCGTCTCCACGTTCGGAAGGACGGCGGCGTCGCCGGGCAGTTCGGCCTCGGGTTTGCCGGAGAGGCTCAGGACCGCGGTCTCGCTCCTTGGCTGGACCTCAAGCAGGCGGAACTCCACGGAGCTTTCCGGAACGCCGAGGGAAGAGACTGCGGGGTGGTTGACCTGCCACGCCTCGCCGATGGATCGGGTCGTTGGACCGTCATCGAGCACGCGGAGCAGCGGCTGAAACATCGCCTTGGTCGCTTCGGGGCCGAAGAGTTGTGCGAAGAGCACCCCCGCAAGACCATCGGGGGCGAGCGCTTCCAAACCCTCGACTCGCTCGATCGTTCCTCGCTGGTCAACGATCAGCCGGAACTGCTTGCCGACGAGTGGCCGACAGATTTGAGCGTAGAGATTGCCCTGATCCGCAGTCACGGGGTCTCGTGAATCGAAGTTTCCGGGGACCTGCCCGCCGTCAATTGAAATGGCAAGGCGCGCGTAGGTCAGCCCGACGGCGATCTCGCCATCGGATAACTCAGCGGGCAGGCGGACGAGATCGATGGCTGCGCTCATCGCGGCCTCCGAAGTCTGATCCTGGCCGAACGCGCTCATCGTCTGCGTTGACTCGATCGAGTACTCGAACCGGTGATTCTCTTCGCTGTCGAGTTTGAGCGAGAGATCGATGGTGTTCGGCGGCGACGCATCAGCCGCGCTTGAGGAGCCGAGGCCCAGAACGCAGGCGAGAACGAGGAGCAAGCAGAAATTGTAACTCTGAACACGCGTCATTGGGCCTCCGTGACCATAGTGGCGATTGTTGGAAGATCCTGTGGGACGCTTCAGGCGTCGGCGGGTTCCTCGGCCGGCGTCGATTCCTTCACGGGGGCCTCGGGGCGGGGCTCGCTCGTCCAAGCCTCTTCGACTCGATCGATCTGTACTCGGGAGCGCACGACCAGCTCGAGTTCGCCGCCGCGGAGTTCAGGAGGGCTGCCCGCCATCCGGATGGCCTGGCGCGATTCCAGGCTCTCAAGGACACCCTCGGTCGTATTCCAGACCGCGGTTCCGCTGCCGGATGATTCGCGGAGCGAAATGCCCGTGTCGCGGCGCACCTCGCCGGTGGAAAAAACGTTCCGAACCTCGATCGTTGCACGGTCCGCCGACGCACCCTCGAGTGTCCAACTCGTGACGGATACGACATCGAATCCCAGCCCGGAGTCCTGCTCGCTGGTCTGCTTCCAGGTTGAGCCGATTTCCACCGGTTCTCGTTCCGGACAAATCTGAACGAGGGGCAGGAAGCGATCGCGGACCATTTCCACACTGATAAGGTCGGCATCACCGACTTCCGGTGGAATACGAACCGATTCGATCGATCCGAGTTTCGAGAGCTCAAGCGTGATCGCTTTGCCGATGAGCGGGTCGAGGATCGTTGCGTACTGGTTCGCGATGAATTCGCCTTTGCCAAGAATCGCTCTGCCCTGAACCTGCTCGGTCTCTGGATTCCAGAGACCGGTGTCGTACTCGACATCTTCCAACTCGCCGAGCAGGTTTGGAGCCTGAGTCTTGAAGCGGATTCGGTCGAATCTCAACTTCGCAGACGGATTGCCATCCGCGTCTATGGAGATCTGTCGCGTGAGGAAGTAAGTGAGTCGTGTCGTCTGGCTGATCCGCTCATCGAGCGCGGGGACAGCGCGCGTGATGACGCTCTCGCTCTCCACTCGGAACCGTCGCTCGCCGCTGTCCGTGAACGTGGGGCGAAGATCGATCGGCGCAGCCGAGCCCGCCACCCCTATCGGAGCGAGCAGGCAGACGAACAGGCAGAAACAAAGCAGGCGTACCATGCCGGGAGTTTAGGCTGTTGGCCGCTCGCCAGACCTCACGCGCCAGCGACCGCCCCGCAGACCTTCTGGGCGGCGTCACCGAGGTCGTCAGCCGCCTGCATCGTGGGGATCTCCGATTGGGCGTCCTGAAGGATCTTGCGGCCTTCTTCGACGTTCGTCCCCTCAAGGCGGACAACAAGCGGGACGTTGAAGCCCACCTGCTTGGCGGCGTTCACCACGGCCTGAGCGATGACGTCGCAGCGCATAATGCCGCCGAAGATGTTCACGAGCACGCCCTCGACGCCCTCGTCGTCGAGGATGATTTTGAAGGCCTCAGTGACGGCTTCCTCGGACGCACCGCCGCCGACATCGAGGAAGTTGGCGGGCTCCCCACCGTGGTGCTTGATGATGTCCATGGTGGACATCGCGAGGCCCGCACCGTTCACGAGGCAGCCGATGTTGCCGTCGAGTTGGATGTAGGACAGGCCGAACTTCTGGGCCTTGAGTTCGTTGGCGTTGTCCTCTGAGGGGTCGTGGAGAGCCGCGATGTCCTTGTGGCGAAACAGGGCGTTGCCGTCGAAGCCGAACTTGGCGTCGATCGCGAGGACTTGGCCGTCGGGATGGTCCTGAGAAGCGGGGGTGACAATCAGTGGGTTGATCTCGGCGAGTTCGCAGTCCTTCTCGCGGAATACGGTATCGAGCGCGATCATGATCTTGACCGCCTGACTGACCTGTTTGCCTTTGAAGCCCAGCCGGTACGCGAGGCGCCTCGCCTGATGCGGCTGCAGGCCCATCAGGGGATGGATCGGTTCCTTGATGATCGCGTCGGGGTTGCTCTCGGCGACCACTTCGATCTCGGTGCCGCCCTCGGCGGAAGCAATCAGGATGTTCCGGCGCGTGGCGCGGTCGGTGGTGATCGAGAGGTAGAACTCTTTCTCGATGTCCACGCCGGCGGCCATCAGAATCTTCTTGCATTCGACGCCGTCCGGGCCGGTCTGCTGGTTGACCATCTTGTTGGAGAACATGAAGCGGGCGGCTTCCTCGGCGGCTTCAGGCGAGCGGACGAGCTTCACAAATCCGGCTTTGCCTCGTCCACCGGCGAACACCTGAGCCTTGACCACAACCAGGTCGGTGCCGGCTTCCTTGGAGACCTGCTTGTACGTGCTCGCGGCAGTCTCGACGTTTTCGATCACGGTGCCAGCCGGGACCGGAACGCCGGCGTTTGAGAGGATGTCGCGGGCCTGATATTCGTGGATCTTCATGCTGCTTCCTGGTGCCGGGTGATTGAGGTGGGCTTCGTCGGCGGGCATGATAACCAGCACGACGCTTCGGGATCGGAGCATGAAAAAACCAGCCCATGGGGCTGGTTGGAAGGCATTCGGACGGTGTCGCCTCTTTACTTGTCGGCGACGTTCAGCGAGCGACCGAGGCGCCGCTTGCGGTTCATCATCTTGCGCCCGTTCTTGGTGCGCATCCGAGCACGGAATCCGATGGCGCGCTTCCGCTTGATCCGGCTCACTCGGCGTGGGTAATGCATGGTGTAATCCTCACACGGTCTTCCGGGCCGAGCCCGATCCAAGGTCGAAATCGCGAATGAGACAGACCGCCCGTGGGGGGTCTGCCGGGTCGGAGAGTGTAGCAGGCCCTCTCGAATCTGCAACCGGATTGGCTTGAGATCGCGATTTTTGATGCCCAAGCAACGATTTGGGTGTACGCTGGTCGAGGTGTCGGGAGCGGCCCGCCATCTTTCAGCCGCGGCGAGCGAAGGTGCCGTCCCCTCGGACGGCGGTTTGGCCCACGCGTCTGCGAATCACCGACTGCCAGAGCCCGTTGGGCGCCGGCGTCGTATCGCATGCGATCCCGACCGACCTGACGGGGTTGCGCATCAGGTGTGCAACGTGGCACTGAGCGACGAGTCAGTCAATAAAATCGAGTCTGTGCTGGGTTATTCGTTTTCCGATCCCTCGCTGCTCGAACGCGCACTGACGCACGCGTCGATCGCAGACGACCGGCTGGTGTCTAATGAACGCCTTGAGTTTCTCGGCGATGCGGTGCTCGGCTATGTCGTTTGCGAGGAACTCTATCGCCAATTCGAGGATCTGCTCGAGGGAGAACTGACGAAGATCAAGTCGGCGGTCGTCTCACGCCAGCTGTGTGCCCGCATCGCCAGATCGCTCGGGCTCGACCGGATGCTTAGTCTCGGAAAGGGCATGCAAGCCCGCGACAGCCTGCCCTCCTCGCTCGCGGCGGCGGTCTTCGAGTCGGTGATCGGGGCGATCCTGCTTGACGGCGGCATCGAGGCGGCGAAGCGCTTCATCCTGACGTATATCGAGCCGCACATTGAGGAGGCCGCGGCCTCCGGGCACCAGCAGAACTTCAAGTCGGTCCTTCAGCAGCACGCCCAGGCGCGGTTGAATCACCAGCCCGTCTACATCCTTAAGAGTGAGACCGGCCCGGACCACGCGAAGAGGTTCGAGATAGCAGTGCAGTTGGGCGACCACCTTTTTGCATCTTCATGGGCGTCGTCGAAGAAAAGAGCCGAGCAAAAGGCGGCGCTTATTGCGTTGGAGGAACTGGGCCTCATCCACGAAACCAGAGACGGGCATGTCGTCTACGTGCCGGAAGAGATGTTCGAGGGACGCAGCGACGCGGATGAATGATCTCACCGAGCGTTCCAAGAACTCAGGTCAATCCTGAACCGGCCCGGCTCGTCCTGGCCGGGGAACCACGGGCGTGGCCAGGATGAGTGGACAGCGGCGTCGCGTCCGACGCCCCGGCGACGGACAAACCCGAATTCGATGAATCCGATCGACTCGGCCCGCCGAGCCGCTTGTTCGGGCAGATCAATGATCGTCGACCAGCGATCCTCCGAGACGGCAACCCCGGCCGAATCGGAGGAGATGGTAATCACCTGACTCGACCCCTCGTACGGCCCGAAGTAAAGATCGACCGAGTGCGCGGCGGGTTGGTCGGTCTTCGTTCTGGCTTCCACCATGATGCGCCATCGCCCCGCACGGTCGTCGCGGTAGATCAAGACACTCGTCTGCTCGTCCAGCGAGACCGGGACGACGGCATCGGCGTTCCAACTCGCGAGCGTCCACGGGCGGAGCGCCGGTCCGATCTGGAGGCCCGGGCGCGACACGTCGAGCGGGAGCACCCGCGCTTCAAGGCGTCTGACGCGATCTCCGTCACGGAGTTCGATCGCTCCGGCTGTAACGGGCGCCGTCGAAGGGCTGCTGCTTCGATCCATCGAACGAACGACACTCGGCTGGAACCGAAAGGTCGATGACCCGTAGGCGGGCAATTGGAGCAGTTCCGCGTCGAACTCTCCGGGAGGCCCATAGGTCAAAGTACGCGCTGTGCCGGAGACATCCGTTGCCAGAGCGGTCGCCCCTTGGACGACCAAGACCTGTTCCGACTGCTCGCCGCTATCCCGGAACCGTTCGTTGTTCCGGAGCGCGAGCGACTGACCGGCGTCGTCGATGACGAGACAGCGCGAAGCGGGGCGTGAGTCGAGGTACTGACGGACCCTGGACGCTCGCTCCTCGGCGGTCAGCGACCGCGAGAGCAACGCCGGCATGAGGATGGTTTCGGCTTCCCCGTCGGTGGGCCATGCTGGGAGGAGGCGACCATCGAGGTCACGGGTCACGGCCGTGAGCCGGGCGAGCAGCTCTGCTGCCAGTTGGGGGTCGTCCGCACTGAGTTCGGACACGGCTGCGCGGACCTCAGCTTCAATGGTCTGGCCGAGTCCTGCGAGCACGGGGTCATCTTGCGTGAGGTAGTCATCAAATGATCCGGTGCCGAAGAGTCGCCCGGACCCGAACCGATCGGACAGGAGCGAGGCCCGCCACCGTCGGGCGGGGTCCTCGGCCTCTGCGCTCAAGAGTTCTCCAAACTCACGCCACCGCTGTGCGGAGGCTTCCAGCGGCTTTATTCTGCCTGTTGGGAGCGGCCGGGGCTGCTCGGCGAGGCGGGCCGGAAAACGCTCGCCCGCGACTTCGAGCACGACCGCTCGATCCCGACCGTTCCGCGGCATGCGGGCCTCCGCGGCGTCGTAGGAGGTGGGGAGTCGCACAAAGAGCGACCAGTAGACCGGGCCGGTTACGCGGCCGCTGGAAACATCCTCCGGACGCACGGCTCGCCAGGCAGTGGGCGGTGCGAGCCAATCCGTTTTACCCCGATTGTCGTCAGCCGGCGTGCTGGTGAATCCGATGATTTCCGAAACGAGCACGTGCGCCGGGCCTGCCCCGTCGGGATCGAGCAGACGGACCTGAATGGGTTCCGGTACCCAGTTTCCGGTTGAACCCCCCGGAGGCCGCGATAGCGGGATCCGCAGAGGCAGGCCCGGAAGAGCGACGAACGTGCTTGTGTTGATCTGGGCGGGCGCGACGGCCGGTGAGGCGTCTGGCGGGGGGTCTTGCCCAAACGCAAAGGGCGCAAGGATTGCGCACACGACGGACGCGATCGCAGTTGCTTTGAGGCCTGATCGGTGAGATTCACGCAACGGGCAACGGTCTCCGGACGATGGGATCAAGGCGCGGCCGCGCGGGTCGCAACACCGCCGGACGATACCGACTGGAGGAGGCTTGTGTCATGATCTCTCTGATGCCGGATGGACGAGTTGAGTTCCGTGTCCTGGCAAGGGACGCGGATCGTGTGCAGCTACTCGGTTCGTTCACGGGATGGGAGCGCGGCGCGATCGAGCTCGAATCAGAGGGGGGCGGCTGGTTCGGTGCGAGAATCGCCATCGACCCGGGCGATCACGAGTTCCAGTATCTCATCGACGGCACCGGTTGGCAGGCGGACTTCGGCGCCTTCGGTGTGCGGTTCAATGAGTACGGGCTCTGGGTCTCGCAACTCCATGTCCCGGAGCCCGCACCCAGCAGACTGGTCGTCGAAACGCGTCCCGTGCGACCGAAGGCCACGCCGGCTCCCGGCGGTCGGACACGGCTCCCGGCTGCTTGAGGCGCGGACGACTCAGTTCGAGGCCGTGGCTTGCTCGGGCAGTGTTTGGACGATGTTCTCGACGACGCGGTCGGGCGTAAGCCCTTCCGCCTCACCCTCGAAGTTCAGCACGACGCGGTGACGGAGTGCAGGCAGGGCGACATCCTTGATGTCCTGCACCGCGACCGTCGGGCGACCGGCGACCAGGGCTCGACATTTGGCCGAGAGCACGATCGCCTGAGCGGCACGAGGACTGGCGCCCACGCGGACGAACTGGTTGACCGTTGGGCTGGCGAACTCGCCTCCGGGATGGGTGGCGAGCACGAGGCGGACGGCGTAATCCTGGATGTGGTCAGCGATCGCCACGCGAGTCACCAGTCGTTGGTGAGCAAGGATCTGCTCGGCGTTCAGGACCGGTTTGATTTCCGCGGTGATTCCCTTTGTGGTTCGGTTCAGGATCTCACTGAGTTCGGCGCGACCGGAGTAGCCCACTTCGAGTTTGAGCATAAAACGGTCGAGCTGCGCTTCGGGGAGCGGGTAGACGCCTTCCTGCTCCAGCGGGTTCTGCGTTGCCATCACGAAGAACGGCTTGGGCAGTTGGTATGTCTCGCCGGCGACGGTGACGCTGCGCTCCTGCATTGCTTCGAGCATGGCGGACTGCGTCTTCGGAGTAGCACGGTTGATCTCGTCCGCCAGCACGATCTGGGCGAAGACCGGCCCTTTTTCGAACACGAAGCGTCGGCCCTCCTGCGTCTCCTGAACGATCTCCGTGCCGGTGATGTCCGCGGGCATGAGGTCCGGTGTGAACTGGATGCGGCTGAAATCGAGGGACAGAGCCTGGCTGAGCGAGCGGATCAGCAGGGTTTTTCCCAAGCCGGGCACGCCCTCAAGCAGCGTGTTGCCGCCGGTAAAGAGGCAGGTGAGGACGCCGTCCACAACATCGGTGTGTCCGACAACCGCGAGGCCGACCTGGTCTCGCACATTTTCAAAGTCCGATTTGAACTGCGCCGCGGCCTGTTTCACGTCATCGAGCGTGGTCGGGTCCTGGGTTGGGCGGCTGCTGCTCGGTTCGTTCATCGGGTCGTGTCTCCGTGGGGCGTTCGCGGAGTATACGGCCCGAGTGTGGGTGGATCATTCGGCGACGATCAGGTAGTAGCGACCGTCGGCGATGCGACGGAAACCCCCGTCCTCGAGGTCGCCGTCGTCGAACTTCTCGTCGATCTGCTGCATGAACGCGTCATCCTGCGTGGTCCCGCGACCGTCGAAGTGGACGCCGAGGGCGCAGGCGTACCCGCCCGTATCGTTGCGCTCGCTGTCCCAACTGCCCCCGATGGGCGTAATCGCGGTCCAGTCGTCCTCTCGGACCCATCGGTCCAGGCCGGCGGGGAGCGAGCCGGTGCTCGCGTCTTCTGGATAGGTGCCGTAGTGCACCCGATAGAGTTCGGTCGCGTTCGCGAAGGACTTCACGTTTGTGATGAACGATGCCTGCCTCGCGCTCTCGCTGGCGGAGGTGAACTGCGGAACCACGATCGCCGCGAGGATACCGAGGATGACCACCACGATGAGGATCTCGACGAGCGTGAAACCGGGTGAGCGGCGGTTTGGCATCGGACTTCCTCATGGCAGGACGCTCGGCGCGACCGGGGCGGCGCGCTCTCGTCCCAACTCTCGATTCGTCGTTGCGGCCGAACAACCGCGGCAAGCAACTTCTCGATTATTCGGACTCCGCCCGACCGTGCCGTCGGTAGGGGTTCACACGCGACGGCTGATAAGCGATCAGAGCAGGACTTCGGTCGGCAGGTCCAGCGCCTCGCAGAGGACGCCGTGGATCTGGTCGATTCGCATCATGGGCGCGAAGGCGCCCGAGCCTGGCCCGCAGGCGGTGAGTTCCACGTAGTCGGCGGTGTGATTCGGGCTCATGAACGCGACCTTCGTGAAGTTCGAGAGCACCGCACCGAGAGGGCCGCACTTGCGGTTGGCGAGCAGGAACGGGTCTACGGTCTCACCGCCGAGCCAGCGGCGGAGCACGTCGAGGTCCGGGCGGGAGAGCGAGATGTTCGTCGCGGCCTCAACGACGGAGTGTATTTGCGACGGATCCGTTCGATCGATCCGGTCGAACCCGTTCATGATCCACTCGAAGGATCTTGTGAATCCCTCTAGCCGAGCGAATCCTTCGATCCCGTAGCGCGTGTAGTCGGTGAGGCCGGGGTTCGCGTTGCCGTGATCGGTGGTGACAACGAGCAGCGTGTCATCGCGATTTGTGACGAACTCGATCGCGGCGCCCAAGGCATCGTCGAACGCGATCTGCTCGGCGATGAGGCTGCCCGCATCGTTCGCGTGCGCGGCGTGGTCGACCCGGCCGCCTTCGATCTGCACAACGAAGCCGCCGGGGGCGCCCGCGAGCCATTCGAGCGAGGTGCGGGTCATTGCGGTGAGCGACGGCTCGGTGGCGGGGCGGTCGAGCTCGTAGGACAGGTGGCTGCGGTTGAAAAGCCCGATGAGCCGTTCCCGCTTCGACCAATCGATCCGGGATGAGGCCGCGGCAACCGCCGCCAGCTCGTCACCGGTGGATACCGTGACGAGTCCTGCCTCGGCGCATGGGCCCGCGAGATAGCGGCTTCCGCCCCCGAGGAGAACGTCGAATCCGCGATTGAGCAACTGCGAGGCGATGAGCGACTCATCGTTGCGGTCGCCGCCGATCACGTTGCACGCCAAGCCGGCGGGCGTCGCGTGGGTCAATCGGGTGGTGGTGACAAGACCGGTGGCTTTGCCGGCTTCGCGGGCACGGAGCAGCAGCGGGCTGCGCACCACCCGGTCTGGTGATTCTCCGATCCGACCGTTCTCGACGAGTTGGCCCGTGCCCCACGCGGTTGAGGCGGCGGCGGAATCGGTGACGAGCGAGTTAAAACTCGCGGTGTCGATGACGGAACGTGAAGAATCGTTGTCCCGTTGGATGAGGTCGATCCAGTGCGACTGCCGGTTTCGGGTCTGGCGCAGGTGCAGATCCGCGAGTTGAAGCGTGCCGGCCGACATGCCGTCGGCGACCATGAAGATCAGGTTCTGGGCGCGCCGCTTCGGAGTTGTCGAAGCCGTTCTGCGGGTTCCGGCGGTCGGCTTCGAGTTCGAGAGCTGGGCGGCTGCTGCGCCGTAGCCCAGTGCGAGGCCCGCACCGACCGCACCCAGAAAGGATCGACGGTCCACGGTGCTCGGCGATGTGACGGGCCTGTTTGAATCGGGCGAGTCGTTCACGGTTTCAGGATAGATCAGCGGTGCGGCGGGAGGGCCCTGGCCGCGCACATTTCACGAAACTCTGACAACGCGAGTTTCAGAAGCGAAACTCCAATCCGGCCTGGATCATCAGTTGCGGATCGCTCTGGCGCATGCTCAACTCGTTTCCCGAGGCGTTGAAGAACCGGTACTCCTGCCACACCGAAGCGCCCGCCTCAAGTTTCAATCGGAGCTGTTCGCCGACCTGCCATGACGCGCCGGCCCCGACGACGATCCGGTTGTCGCTGAACGACCCGCCGGGCAGGTAGGCGTTGCCATCATCCATCCGGTACGCCCGGCTCGAATAGCGACCGAATGCACTGAGCTCCAGGTCGTCGTTCGCGTCCCAGACGAGACGGGTCGAAATGCCTTCGCTCTCCAGACGCAGATCGTCGGTGATCTGCCACCGGAAACCGACGAGGGGGATGACGAGGGCATCATCCTCGAGGCGTGTGAGCGCGCCGACGCCCAACGTGAGTGAAAAATCTTCCGTGAACCGGTAGCCGAAACCCGCGAAGCCGCCGCCGACGATCGAGTCCCCGAAGTCCGCACCCACCTCATAGCCGGCACCGACAATGCCGTTGGCGAAGAGCGACCACTGTTCGTCGAGTTGTGCCGAAAGCCCGACGGTGAGCCCGGATTCGTGCAGGGAGTCGAACGGCGACTCCGCGTTGCTGGCGCCGGCGAAAAGGCCGGAGGCCTGCTCAAAGTCGTAGTCCGACCATTCATGACGCAGCGAGCCGGTGAGCATCGTTGAGTCCGAGAGCGAATGGCGGAAGCCCAAGGTCGCGCCGAGGCGAGTGATATCAACATCTCCGGCGGTGCCATCGACGTCGGCGCCGTCGAGAAACTGACCGAGTCCTTCGAACGAGAAAGTGGTCCTCGCCGGTGGTGGCGACGCGATTTCGGGTTCGTTTGTCTGCGCGTCCTGCCCTGACGCGGTGCAGACAGAATGATTTGACGCGGCGCAAGCGATGAGGCAGATCAGTATTCGGTTCGGCACGAGCGTTCCTTTCGGTCGGTCAGACCCGCATTTTCCGGTCGAAGAGTAACCACTCCAAGACCAGCAGGGCGGCGGCGATGAGGACGAACCAGTCCCAGATCTCTCGACGGGCTTCGCGCTCGCTCGCGGAAGAAGTAAGGACCTCTCCCCCGAGTTCGAGGCTGGGGGCTGCAGCGGCCAAGGATTCGAACGGATCGAGCAGACTCACAGCGAGAATCCGGATGGTCGATCCGTTCGATTCAGCCGGAAGCAACTCGTACAGGCCCACTCGCGGCAGCGGCGGAATGACAACGGCTTCTGGTCCTTGCGGCGCGGGGATGTTGATCGTCTCGCCGGTCGCGCCGACGACTGTTGCGCCGCCTTCAACTTGCCCCGGATCGAGCCGTATCGGTTGGCTGGTAGTCAACGCGTTGCCGCCGGTCGCATCGTTGCTTCTCGTCAGGAAGTCCACGGCGTTTTGGATGAAAATCGGGAAGCTGCGGTCCTGCCACCAGTTTGTCGCGTCGACGTCGAACGCGACGATCGTGGATCGCGTGCGTGCGTACTCGATCAGCGCGATCAGGGGCGCGGGGTCGCTGGCCAATTCAGTCGTCCGCACGACCGCGGGTTGCGGGCCGGCCTCGAATACCGGGGCGTCCTCCAGAATCAGGCGCGGGCGTCGATACACCACCACGCCATCGGGTACCACGTTGCGCATGATGGGGTGAGACCGGCGCCAGAAGAGAAACTCGCTCGATGATCCGTCGGGGTCTGGCTGGAGTCGCACCTGTTCGAGAGGCGGAACCCCGCCGAAGAACAGAGAGGGAAGGTCGGGCAATCGCTCTGGTGAAACGCCGTCGAAGACGAGCAGGTCAAAGCCCAGGTCGGCCGCGTTCGCCAAGGCCCCGGTTCCGGTTGCCTCGGATTCGGTGAGTACTTGGACCGTTTCGGGTTCCGGGAAGACCGTTTCGAGCGCAAAGGCGAGGTTCGCCGAGCCGTTGCTTAGCGGTCCGTCGGCACGGATGACGAGGATCCGGACGGCCTCGGGCTCCGGCAGCGTGAGCCACGCGCGGTTGTCACTCTCGATCGCGTCGTCGACCGCGATGGTTACAGCCAGCAGTCCGCCGGCGGTGCTCCGAACGTCAAAGCTGAATGTCGCATCGGTCAACGCTACACCGGTGTCTGTCAGTTCGTCCGGGCTCGCCGGGGCGAGCCGAGTGGACTCAACCGCGACAACCTCGCCGTCGAGGGTGCAGCGAATCGGAACCGAACGCCCCTCGGGGTCGGTCGACTGAAGACGCGTGAAGACCCGAATCAACTCGGGATCATCGAGGTCGCGGCGGACGGAAAGACCCACCACGGCGATGTTCGGCGACGAAATCCACCGCGCCGGTTCCGTTTCCGTTTCCGTTGACGCTCCGGCCGCGGGGCCGAATCGGCGGAACCGGAAATCGAGACCCTCCACACCCGCGACGGCGCGATCCTCGATGGAGTCGGGGAACGCTCCGTCAGAGAACAGGATCACCCGGGGCGGCGCCTCAATCGAGTCGGTTTCGGATGCCGCTCCGCTCGACACACCGAAGGCGGCGAGCACCTCCAACGCTTCACGGAGCGCCGCGGGCTGGTCCGTCTGGCGAAGCGAGTCGAGCGCGCTCTTCGTCAGGCCGCGGTTGCGCGTGAAGTTGGTGACGGTCCGGGTGGTCCCGGACACCGAGACCACCATGACCTCGGTCTGAGGCGGGAGCGACGAAATGTACTCAGACGCGTCCTTGACCGCCCGCTCGAAGCGGCTTGGCGCCCCGGGCGAGTCTCGCGACGCCATCGATGCCGACGTGTCGATCGCCACGATGACACGCTCGGCCCCGACCCCTCCCTCGATCGCGGGTCGAGCGATCGCGATGAGCAGGCAGATGAGTGCGAGCAATTGGATGAACAGCAGGAGACTCGGTCGGATCCACCGAAAGGGGGCGTTGACCTGCAGATCGCTGACGGCCTGCTCCCAGAACAGGGTTGAGCTCACTCGAAGAGGGCGCCGGCGGAGTTTGAGAAAATAGAAAAAGAGAAACGCGGGTACAGCGATAGAGCCCGCGATCAGACCCGCAGCCGGAGCGAGGAACTGAAGGGCGAGGGTCAGTGGGAGCGGGTTGTAGGCAGCGAAACTGGTCATGGTGGGAGAGAGGTGACGCATTGTTGCACACAATGTCCGTCCGGGCCGACCCTAGATAGTAATGGGAGATAGCGTCCGGAACGGTCCCACGATCGATCAGGGATTCCGGTTGTTCGGGCGAAATCCGGGCGGATACCCCCGGATCTGCTTGCTTCGCATCCGACTGCCGATACCGTACTTGGACTGAATCCCAACGCCCGTTCGGGGAAGGATGCGATTTCGGATGGTGAGCGAAAACATTCAACTCCGCGACAGTTACGACGTCGTGATCATCGGAGGCGGGCCTGCGGGCTCCACCTGTGCCTCACTGCTCCGTAAATACAACCCGGAGTTGCAGGTCGTCGTGCTCGAGAAAGCCCAGTTTCCGAGGGATCATGTCGGCGAATCTCAGTTGCCCGGTGTCTCGGCGGTGCTTGACGAAATGGGCGTTTGGGACAAGGTGGAAGCCGCGGGGTTCCCGGTCAAGATCGGCGCGTCTTACACCTGGGGACGCGACGCGGGACAGTGGGATTTCGATTTCTATCCGGTGGAGAAGTTCGTCGACGAGCCGCGACCTGCCAAATACGAGGGCCAGCGTCGCGCCACCGCCTTTCAGGTCGATCGGGCGATCTACGACGACATTCTGTTGAAACACAGCGCGGAACTGGGTGCAGAAGTTTTCCAGCAGGTGCGAGTCACCTCCGTGAACCGCAACGAATCGAACCCGGATGAGATTTCCAGTCTTTCCGTCGAGTCCGCCGATGGCGAGAGCCGCGAGGTTCGAGGCAGATACTACGTCGATGCGTCGGGCACCGTCGGCATCATCCGACGGGCGATGGGCGTCGAGGGGTGGGTGCCTGAAGAACTCAAGAACATCGCGGTTTGGGATTACTGGCAGAACGCTGAATGGTCGGTCAAGATCGGCGTCGGGGCGACGCGCGTGCAGGTCCGCAGCCTGCCGTACGGCTGGATCTGGTTCATCCCACTCGGTCCGACCCGCACATCGATCGGCCTGATCTGCCCAGTCGAGAAGTACAAGGAGTTCGGTCTCTCTCCGAAGGAGCTATACGAGAAAGCTCTCGAGGATCAGACCGAGATCCGTGAGCTGATCCGCAACGGTGAGCCCGAAGGCAAACTCGAGTCGACGAAGGATTGGTCAAACATCGCGGATCGTCTGGTCGGCGAAAACTGGTTTCTGACCGGCGAAGCCGCGGGATTCGCGGACCCGATCCTGGCCGCCGGCATGAATATCGCGCACAGCGCCGCGCGGGATTTGGCCTTCACCCTGCTGGAGCTCTTCCGTGAGGAGGCGGACCCGGCCTGGCTCAAAGACCGCTACTGCTCGCGACACCGCGCGAACATCAATCAGCACATCCGTTTCGCGCAGTTCTGGTACGCGTCGAACGGTCAGTTCACGGACTTGAAGGCGCACTGCCAGAAGATCGCCAAAGAAGCCGGACTCAAACTGAGCCCCGACAAGGCATGGCAGTGGCTGAGCCAGGGCGGGTTCATCGCGGAGAAGCCCGGTCACGCCGCCCTTGGCTCAGTCGATCTGACCATCGGGAAGGCCATCGCCGAGCGCCTGGACGGCGGCAGCCGCAAGTCGTCGTGGAAGATCGAGAAGTACAACCTGTTCGTGCTCGATGTTTCCGGAGCGAAGCGGTTCAGCATCGGTGTGCCGAGCGAAGGGCGAATCCGCCAGTACCCGGCCTACAAGCGGGACGAATCGACGTTGCCGCTGGTCGGACCGGTCGAGGTCGTGGTTCGCGCGGTCCAGGCAGAGACTGACTGGAACGGTCTCACGAACGCGTTCAAAGAGTCCGCTCGATCGCTGGGTATCTCCGAGGCCAATTATCCGGGCTTCGTCATCAACTGTTTGAGCGCACTGGAGGGATTGCTGGCGGAGGGCTGGGTGAAAGCCCGGTTTGATCCGAAGCGTCCCAAATTGCGCGAGGCTCCGTCGGTTGGTGCGTTGATTCGCGACGCTCAGATCAGCGCGGCGTACCTCAGATCAAGAGAAGAAAGCGGCGAAACAGCTGCTGCGTCCAGTTAAGGCGCTCGTTCTGAATCCTGAATCCTTTTGTTCCGGCGGGAAGTCATGGTCGCAGATAACTTAAAGCAGTACGACGTCGTGATAATCGGTGGCGGTCCCACCGGCTCGACGGTTGCTTCGCTACTAAAGAAGTACTCGCCGGACTTGTCCGTTCTGATCATCGAGAAGGAAAAGTTTCCCCGTGACCACGTCGGGGAGTCCCAACTCCCATCCATTTCCGGCATCCTCAACGAGATGGGCGTGTGGGAAAAGGTGGAGGCTGCGGGGTTCCCGATCAAGATCGGCGCGTCTTACACATGGGGCAAAAAGGCCGATCACTGGGACTTCGATTTCTACCCTGCCGAGGAATTCGTCGACGAACCCCGTCCCGCGAAGTACGAAGGGCAGCGCCGGTGGACGGCTTTCCAGGTCGACCGCGCGGTGTACGACGACATCCTGCTTCGCCATTCCGAGGAGATGGGTGCGGTTGTCCGCGAACAGACAAAGGTCGATCGCGTTCTGACGGAAGGCGACAGGGTCACGGGGTTGCTCCTGAACACGGGCGAAGAGGTGACCGGACGCTACTACGTTGACGGTTCGGGTACGGTCGGTCTCATACGCCGAGCGATGGGTGTCGAATCGGACGTGCCTCACGAACTCCGAAACATCGCGATGTGGGACTACTGGGAGAACGCCGAGTGGGCGGTGGAGATCGGCGTCGGCGGCACCCGCGTTCAGGTACGCAGCCTGCCATACGGGTGGATCTGGTTCATCCCGCTCGGACCAACCCGGACATCGATCGGCCTGATCTGTCCTTCCGACCATTACAAATCGCAGGGACTGTCACCGGCAGAGTTGTATGAAAAGGCGCTCCGCGAGCAGCCGGACGTTTGCAAGTTGATCCAGAAGGCCACCCCGCGCGGCGAGGTGGAAACCTGTAAGGACTGGTCCCATCTCGCGAAGCGGCTGGTCGGCGAGAACTGGTTCCTCGCCGGGGAATCGGCTGGCTTCGCCGACCCTATCCTCGCCGCGGGCATGAGCCTCGCCCACTCATCGGGCAAGGAAGTCGCCTACTCGATCCTCGAACTCGAGCGCGCCGAACTCGAAGCCGATTGGATAAGGCAGAGGTACGACGAGCGGAACCGAACGAACATCGACCAGCACATCCGCTTCGCTCAGTACTGGTATGCCGCGAACGGTCAGTTCACCGACCTGAAGGCCCACTGCCAGAGCATCGCGAAAGAAGCGGGCCTGAAGCTGACGCCTGACAAGGCGTGGCGATGGCTCAGTCAGGGCGGCTTCACAACCGAGGCTACCGGTTTGCCGACATTCGGTTCCTTCGATGTTTCAACGACGCGCCAGCTGCTTTCCCGCTTCGATGACCGAGGGCGGAAGCAGAAGTACAACTGCGACGGGTACAACGAATTCAAGTTGAATATCGCGAACGCGACCAAGGGGAAGATCGGCGTGCTCAAGGAAGGGCGCATCGAGCAGATCGAATGCTACGAGCGCGGCAACGCCAAATTGCCGCTGGCGGGTTATTACGGTCTCTTGGTCAAGGTCCTCGGGTTCACATCCGACTTTGCAGAGATTCTGGAGCACTTGAAGCGAGCACTGGCGAGCAAGGGCGCTCAGGGGGAGTCGCTGAACTTGAACCTGTCTCACGCGATCCAGGCTCTTGATGTGATGATCGAGGAGTTCTGGGTACTGCGATCCAAGAACCCGAAGCGCCCGACGGTCAGCGTCGGCAACGAGAATTCGCGGTTCATCCGCTCTTCGGAGGAAGGGCGTGAGGCGTTGGCCAAGGCCGGCAAGGGCAAATTCAACCTCTAACGACCCAGCTTCCGGCCGAGCTCACCGATCAGCCAATCCCCAAACGCGGACTTGCTCAGTTCACCGTTCGTCGATGCCTCGACCCCTCGCGGGGACACGAGGGTTGCGTTGATCGATTCGGCGTCCATCGTTTCAAGCGGGTTCGCAACGATCAGGTCCGCTCCCTTCCGCTTGAGTTTGGCCGAGGCCGCCTCCAGCAGCCCGTTCGCAGGTTCGAGCGCGAACGCCACGATGAGGTTTGGGCCACCGTCCGCGCCGGATTCCCGTCGACAAACGCATTCGGCCACCAGGTCAGGGGTCGCCTCGAGTCGCAGCGTGACCCCGCTCGGATCCCTTCGCATTTTGCCCTCGGGACGATGAGCGTCCCCGACCGGGCGGAAGTCCGCGACAGCGGCCGCCATGATCAAAATGTCGTTGTTCGGAGCGGATTGCGTCAGGATGGTCCGCAAATCCTCAGTGGTTCGGAATCGGATGAGTTGGAACCGTCTCGCGGGAGTCTGCGTATCGCCGTAGGTCGTCTCGATCGAGTCGGTGACCTGTTCCGCGCGCGTGATCAGGGGCGTCGGCCCGAGGGCCAGCGTGACCTCCCAGCCGGATCGCAACGCCGCACGAGCGATTTCGACCCCGACCCGCCCCGATGACCTGTTCGCGATGTAGCGGACGGCGTCGATGGGTTCGTGCGTCGGACCCGCGGTAACGAGTAGTCTGGGGCGTTGATCGGGCATGGTTGGTCGTGTGAATCGGGAGCCAGACTTTGGGACTTCATCGGAAACGAGCCGCGGGGGCGGGTGAGGGGCCATTTAGAGGATACGCTTGAATTCCGGTCGCTCGTCTGTTTGCCGCAGATTCCCGGCGTCCCCATAATGCCCGTCCCGGCTGTCAGTGTTTGGTTCGGGAACCGTTCCTTGCGATCTGCGGATCGCTTTCATCGTGACAGGAAACCTGAGAGAGATTATGGCCAAAGTGCGAAAGAAACTCGGACAGATCCTCGTCGAAAACGGGACCATCACGTCCGAGCAGCTCGAAACAGCCGTCACGATGTCCAAGGGCGCGGGCAAACGCATCGGTGAGATTCTCGTCGAAGCCGGAATGTGCTCCGAGGAGGCGGTCGCCAAGGCGCTCGCGATGCAGTTCGGCATCGATTATCTCGACATAGATGACGAGGCGGTCGCGGCGAAGGTTGACGCTTCGTTGCTCCCCAAGGACCTTATCCGCAAGCACCTCGTGCTTCCGCTCGGCAAGGAGCGGGGGCGCCTCGTGCTCCTGATGCACGACCCGAAGGACCTCGAACTGCTCGACCTCATCCGGTTCCGACAGAACACGGAAGTTGAGCCCAAGATGTGCGCGCGAGGCAAGCTCAAAGCCTACATCGATGGCAAGATGGAGGGCGGCGCAAAGCCGATGGTGCCCGGCGGCAACGAGTCGCTGCTGACCGCTTCGATCGACAAATCGATCGACAAGTCCGTGGATCGTTCCGTTGACTCGTCGATCGATCAGGCAGCCGAGTCCGCCCCGATCATCAAGCTCTGCGAGCGCATTATTATCGAGGCGGTTCGGAACCGTGCCTCCGACATTCACATCGAGCCCATGGCCGACCGCGTGCGCCTGCGATACCGCATCGACGGTGTCTGCATCGAGCGTGACAACCTCCCGAAGCGGATGCAGAACGCCATCCTCGCACGTTTCAAGCTGATGGCCGGCGTGAACATTGCCGAGAAGCGCATCCCGCAGGACGGTCGTATCAAGATGCACATTCCGTCGGAGGACGGAGGCGAGGGGGAGACCGTCGACTTCCGTGTATCGTCCTGCCCGGCGTACCACGGCGAGTCGATCGTGCTCCGTATTCTGCGCCCCGATTCGGTTCGAATCGGCCTGAAGAACCTTGGCTTCGAAGAAGACACTCTCCAAGCCTTCAACAAGATCATTCGGCGGCCCAACGGCATCTTCCTCGTCACCGGACCCACCGGCTCCGGCAAAACGACCACGCTGTATTCGGCGCTCGATGTGCTCAACCGGCCCGACAAGAAGATCATCACCGCCGAAGATCCGATCGAGTACGCGTTCACCGGCATCAACCAGTGCCAGGTTCGCGAGGGCATCGGGCTGACCTTTGCCAAAGTGCTTCGCGCCATGCTTCGTCAGGCGCCGAACATCATTCTCGTCGGTGAAATCCGTGACCGCGAGGTCGCCGAAGTCGCCATCCAGGCCGCTCTGACGGGCCACCTCGTGTTCAGTACGCTCCACACGAACGATGCCCCGTCGGCGATGACCCGACTTATCGACATGGGTGTGAAGCCGTTCCTCGTTTCGTCCTCGATTCAGGCTGTGCTCGCTCAGCGGCTGATCCGCAAGGTCTGCCCGAAGTGCCGGAAGCCCGACGACAACCCGGACCGCAAGTACCTGCGTCTGACGGGCATCACCGACGAGGAGATGAAGAACCACACGATCTACAAAGCCGTCGGCTGCGACAACTGCGCCGGGACCGGCTATCGCGGTCGTCAGGGCATCTACGAGCTGATGACCATGAACGCCGAGATCCGGGACCTGACGTTCAAAGTCTCGCCCTCGGCGGATATCCGTCGGGCCGCCATCGCGGGAGGCATGCGCCCGCTGCTGGGCGACGGCAAGATCAAGGTCCTCAACGGCATCACCACGCCAGCGGAAATCGCCCGTATCGCCCAGGTAGAGGGCGTCCAGATGGCGGAAGAGGAACTCGCCGCCGTCTGATCGACCGCCAACGCCAAACCGAACTCACCGCCCAGAATCCCACGCGATCCGTCGCGAGCAAGAACCGACGAAGGAACCGACCAAATGTCCACCATGCAGATCGACCGCCTGCTTGACACGGTCATCAAACTCAACGCTTCTGACCTCCACCTCAGTGTGGGGCGAAAGCCAACACTCCGCCTTCACGGCGGCCTGAAGAATCTCGATACGAAGGTGCTCGAGTCTGACGACATGGTCACGCTCATGAAGGCGATCACGCCCGAGCGCAACCAGCAGGAACTGCAGGAAGTGGGCGGCACCGACTTCGGCTTCGCCTATGGCAAGGCCGCTCGTTTCCGTGTTTCGGTGTTCCGCCAGCGTGGTGACATCTCGATCGTCTGTCGCCTGATTCCGAACAAGCTGCTGACATTCGATCAGATCGGCCTCCCGGATCAGGTGAAAGACCTTATCAGGCGTCCGCGAGGACTGTTCCTTGTGACAGGACCGACGGGGTCCGGCAAAACGACGTCGCTGGCAACGATGCTCGACTACATCAACATGAACCTCGAGCGCCACATCGTCACGATGGAAGACCCCATCGAGTATTACCACTATCACAAAAAGTCGATCGTGAATCAGCGCGAGGTCGGAACCGACGTCCCGAGCTTCGCGGAATCGCTGCGAAGGGCCCTCCGGCAGGACCCGGACGTGATCCTCGTCGGCGAAATGCGAGATCTCGAGACGATTGAAGCCGCGATCCGCGCGGCTGAGACCGGCCACCTTGTGTTCGGCACGCTCCACACCACCGGGGCGGCGAAGACGATCGACCGTGTCGTTGACGCGTTCCCGGTCAGCCAGCAGAACCAGATCCGCGTCCAGATCTCAACCTCGCTCATCTGCGTGCTCAGCCAGGTCCTGCTCGGGCGTGTGGACATCAAGGGCATGGTCGCTGCCTACGAAATGCTGGTGATTACGCCCGCGATCGCCAACCTCATCCGTGACAACAAGTCATTCCGTATCGACTCGGCGATCCAGACCGGGAAGAAGTACGGCATGCAGCTCCTCGATGAGCACCTCTGGTCGCTGTACACCAAGGGAATGATCGCGGCGGACGAAATGGTGGACAAGGCGAAGAACGGTGCGGACCTCGCGGATCGGGTGCATCGCCTCGGCCGCCAGGTTGGACGCCCGGAATTGGATGTCGAGGACGACACAGCAGCCGCGGAAGAATGACCCGGTATGTCGGTGGCGTATCAATCGACCCGATCGCTTAGCGTCGCAGGCCTTTGCGAAGAAATTGGCCTCGCCGTGGTGAATTCTATTTTCTTTCGCCGCCAAACGAACTGCAATCGGAGTGTCGCATGCATGTGATTGCTCTATCCGCTTTGTTTTCAGGATCTTACGGATCGAAATCAGTGAATATATACCCGTGACGTCGGCAGTTGCCGGCGAGGAGGTTTTGGTGTGGCGACAGTGAGCCCTGAAGAACTGAAGAAACGCAAGATCGGCCGCGTGCTGACAAAGCTCGGCAAGATCAGTCGTGAGCAGGTTCACGAGGCGCTCGCCAAGCAGCGTCAGATGGACCCAAAGGCCCGCAAAATGCTGGGTGAGATCCTTGTCGAGATGGGGCTGGTCACGGAGCGCGACGTTCTCGAAGCGCTTGCCGGCCAAGCTGGCATGGGCTTCGTCGAAGTCGGCAAGCTGACCCTCGACCAGGAAACCATCGACGCCATCCCGGCCGAGACCGCCATGGCGTACCAGTGCGTGCCCGTGGAGTACGACAGGGCCCGCAAGCGTTTGAAGGTGGTCGTAAAGAGTCCGGATAACTTCCGGGCGGTCGACGACCTCCGTCTTCTCATGGGGTTCAAGGTCGAGGCCTTTGTCGCCCCTCCCGAGCAGGTCGACGAGAAGCTCAAGGAGCACTACGCCGCGGCGAAGTCTTCGATCGCCGATGTGGTTGGCGAGATCGGCTCGGATGCAGGGCTCGCGAACCTGTCGAACCGCCCGGGCGGTGGCCAGTCGATCGACCTCGAAGCGGTCTTAGATGCTTCGGAGGACAACAAGGTCATCAAACTGATGAACCTGGTGCTCCTGCAGGCCATCAAGGACCGCGCTTCCGACATCCACTTCGAGCCGTTCGAAGATGAATTCAAGATGCGGTATCGCATCGACGGCGTGCTGTACGAGATGGTGCCGCCTCCCGCGTATCTCGGCCCGGCCATCACATCGCGCGTGAAGGTTATGGCGAACCTCGACATCGCCGAGCGCCGCCTCCCGCAGGACGGGCGCATCGAATTGACCGTCGGCGGCACGCCGGTCGACCTGCGTGTGTCGGTTCTGCCCACCATGCACGGCGAGAGCGTCGTGATGCGTGTGCTCGACCGGTCGAACGTCGAACTCAGTCTCGACCGGGTCGGCCTGCGTTCCAACGACTACGAGACTGTCAGCCAGATGATCCACAAGCCGAACGGCATCGTGATCGTCACTGGTCCGACCGGCTCAGGAAAGACGACAACTCTCTACGCCGCTCTGCAGGAGCGGAACGGTCCGAGCGAGAAAATCCTGACCGCCGAGGACCCTGTCGAGTACGACATCGATGGCCTGTGTCAGTGCCAGATCAACACGGAAGCAGGCCTGACCTTCGCGTCCTGCCTTCGGTCGTTCCTGCGTCAGGATCCCGACGTGATCCTCGTCGGCGAGATCCGCGACCTTGAGACCGCGCAGATCGCGGTGCAGGCGTCGCTGACCGGCCACCTCGTGTTCAGCACGCTGCACACCAATGATGCGCCAAGTTCGGTCGTGCGTCTGCTCGACCTGGGCCTCGAGGCGTTTCTCCTGACCGCGACGATCGAGGCGATCATCGCGCAGCGTCTGTGCAGAACGGTCTGCGCGAACTGCAAGGAGCCTTACACGCCGACGGAGGAGCAACTCATGGAGCTGCAACTCCGTCCGGAAGATGTGGCGGATCGCCAGTTCTTCCGCGGACGCGGGTGCGATGTGTGCCACGGGTCCGGCTACAAGGGGCGTACGGCGCTCTTCGAAATCATGGTCATGGACGACGGCCTGCGCGATCTCATCATGAAGGAAGCATCCACGGCGGTGCTCCGCGAAGAAGCACGCAAGCGCGGCATGCGTTCGCTGCGCGAGTCCGGCCTGCTCGCCATCTACGACGGGCTTACCACCATCGACGAGGTCGTCCGCGAGACGGCGCTCGACGACTGATTATTCACAGGATTTATTCGCGATCGTTCTGATCGCTCATCTCTGATTCATCCAGCAGTCGGCTCGTTCACCCGAGCCGGCACGATCACCTCGGAGCGGCACCATGCCATCATTCGCTTACCAAGCCCTCGACAAGTCCGGCAAGCAGCAGAAGGGGACCATCGAGGCCGCGAACTCGGAAGAAGCGATCCAGCGGATCAAGCTGCAGGGCTACTTCCCAACGTCCGTCCGCGAGCAGAAGGCCAAGAAGGGCAAGGGGGCCCCCGAAGGCGCTGGCAAAGACCAGATGCAGAAGAAGTCGGGCGGCAGCGGGGGCATCGTGCTTCCGTTCGCAAGGGTCAAGGGCAAGCAGCTCACCACCTTCACCCGTCAGCTCTCCACCCTGCAGGACGCCGGCCTACCGTTGCTGCGCTCGCTGCAGATCCTCGAACAGCAGCAGAAGCCGGGCCTGCTCAAAGGCACGCTCCAGGGCGTCGTCGAGGATGTCGAGGGCGGCTCATCGCTTTCTGAGGCGATGGCCAAGCAGCCCAAGGCGTTCAACCTGCTGTACACCAAAATGGTCGCGGCCGGTGAGGTCGGCGGTGTTCTCGATGTCATCCTGCAGCGTCTCGCCGAGTTCATGGAGAAGAGCCAACGCCTGAAGCGTCAGATCATCGGTGCGCTTGTCTACCCCGCGGCAGTCATCTCCGTCGCGGTCCTGATCGTGGTCGGGATCATGATCTTCATCATCCCGCAGTTCGAGGAGGTTTTTGCCGACTTCGACGTCGCGCTGCCGAAGCTGACTGTGCTGCTGACAGACACGTCGCGCTGGATGGCCGGCAACTACCCGACCGAGGGCGCGATGATGCTCCCCGGTGCCGTGTACGTGGTCGGGGGGTTGATCCTCGTTCCGATTCTCTTCAAGCTCGCACGTTCGGTGAAGCCGGGTAAGGCGCTGCTCGACCGAATCACGCTGTACATCCCGATCATCGGCGGCCTCGTCCGCAAGACAGTCGTCGCGCGATTCACCCGAACGCTGGGCACGCTGATCGCGGCCGGTGTTCCGATCCTTGAGGCGGTCACCATCACGAAGGAAACCTGCGGCAACTACGTCTTCGAGAAGGCGCTCGGCAACGTGCACGACTCAATCCGCGAGGGTGAAACCTTCGCGCAGCCGCTTCGGGAGGCGAAGGTCTGCGACGCGATCGTCGTCAACATGATCGATGTCGGCGAAGAAACCGGTGACATGGACACCATGCTCATGAAGATCGCCGACAACTACGACGAGGAGGTCGACACCGCCGTCGCGTCGCTCGTCTCGCTGCTCGAGCCGATCATGGTCATCGTGCTCGGTGGCATCGTCGGCACGATCGTGGTCGCGATGTTCCTCCCGCTGATCTCCATGATCGACGGCCTCCAGGGCTGATCCCTCGTTCAATTCGCCGGCCACCGGTGCCTTTCCAAGAGAAGCAGTTCCCATGCACGATTTCAGAACGACATCCCGAGCCAGACGCGGTTTCACGCTGGTGGAACTCCTGGTTGTGTTCGTCGTCATCCTGATCCTCGTCGGGATTCTGGTGGTCGCGCTGAGCGGTGCGGTCAGCAGCGCCCGACGCTCGAAGACGGTGGCTCAACTGCAGTCGATCAGCACCGCCATCGACGCGTTCGAGACCGACTTCCGCTACGTGCCGCCGCTGGTCACACCGGAACTCGTGTCACCCGATTCGAGCCCGACGCGCACCGGCCTGGTGACTCCGAGGACGCACGCTCAGGCGGCGGGGAACCCGAACAACATCGACCAGTACTACCGTGACGCCCGTTACAACAGCGAGTTCTCGCTGACGGTCTATCTGCTGGGCATCGGAGCACTGAACCCGGACGAACTCGACGACGACGGTGTCGCGCCCGGCAGCACCCCGCTGCACGACGGCGTCCCGGGGCCGGGCTTCAAGGCACCGGGCAACCTGCGGGCGTGGAAGGTCCAGCCTTCCAGCGGTCCCATCCGCCACGAGCCGCAACTGACCGGTCGTACATACGGACCGTACCTTGACTTCGGCACGCTCGAAGGCGTCGTCGACTTCGACGAGGATCGCGGCATGTTCCGGATTCTCGACCCCTGGGGGAATCCGGTCCGCTACTACTCGGGCTGGAACGGCTTCCGCATCGTGAACGGCAACCGCCAGCCGACACTCGACGAGATCCCGATCGAACTGCGATCGAGCGAAGGCCTTGAGGCCGAATTGGGCGGCGCGAATCTGGCGCAGTTGCTCGATTTCGATGACGAACTCCGCACCGCCAAGTACGCACTGCTTTCCGCAGGGGAGTCCTCGGACGACTACTACGGCACGAACCCGTACACCGGCGAGCAGAACACCTTCATCGCCCCGTTCGGCGATGTGGTGTTTGAGTCGAACGGCTCGACATCGCTGGTCGACACCTACTCCGCGCTCAACCAGGAGCAGCAGGTGTCGTTCCTGAAGCAGGTGGGCTCCAACCTGAGGTACATCAAGTGACGCAGACCACCACCCGCCAACCCCGCCAGCGCGGCTTCACGCTCATCGAGGTGCTGATCGCCATCGCGATCATCGCGATTCTCGTCGCCGCGGTCTTCGCGGTCGGCCGTCAGGTCGTGACCCGTCAGAAGATCAACCAGACGACGGGCGTACTGTCCTCGCTCGACCGTGCTCTTGAGGAGTATCGGATCGAGACCCGTGTCTTCCCGCGTCTGGAAACCGACCGCTATCTCGATCAGCTTTGGCGCGATTTCGCCGGCGGGTCGAGCCCCGTGGTTGACGACGAGACGCAGCAGACATTTCTCGGTGGCGTGCGCAACTACCGCGGTGAGAACTTCACGTGGCTGCCGAACGCCGCGTACTTCCTGTACCTCGCTGACGGCTACGAGAACATCGACGCCATCACCAGCGGTATCCCGGATCAGTTCAGCGAGACGGTGCAGATCAGCAACAGCGTGTTCCGCGTGCAGGTTGTCGATGCGTGGGAGCAGCCGATCATCTTCGTGACCCCGGACAACCCGTTGGCTCAAGCGATCTTCGGCGAATGCCCGAGTGATCGGCCGTACTTCATGTCCGCCGGGCCCGACGGGCATTACGGCGTGCCGACGGATGTCGGGGTGGGCGGGCTGAGCGGTCCGGCGTTGGAGCGCAAGCTGGCCTCGTACCGCGAGGACAACATCTATTCGCTCACACCCGGCAGCATCGATGCGTCGTTCGATATCGGGTCTCTCAGCATCGGGGACTTCCAGTGAATCGCAACGCTCCGTACATCCGACGCGCGTTCACGCTGATCGAACTGCTGGTGGTGATCATCATCATCATCATCGGGGCGACGCTCCTGCTCCCGGCGGCAACGCGGATCCTCGAGTCCAACAGTTACGCCTCAGCAGTGAACCTGGTTTCGACCACGCTCGCCAACGCGCGAGCCCAAGCGATCCGCACGGGTGTGCCGACCGGCGTGGTTTTCCTCTTCGACACGCAGACGCAGACCTGCACCATGCAGGTCGTCGAGGTCCGTTCCCGTCAGGGTGGTGCGCTCACGCAATTCGTCGCGCAAGACCCGCGTCACGCCTACGCCCAGGTGTTCCGCCCGGCGATCGGCTCCGCGCCGGTCGAGCTGCCGGCGGGGATCGCTGTGATGGGCCTCTCGTTCTCGACCGCTCCGGGCGACGGCGACGGCAGCCTGATCGACGAGGACACCGCTCACTGGTACGCCGGTGAGATCTACACCGACGCGGACGGCAATGACATCATCCCGTGGGTTTTCCCGCGGAACGATCCCCTGCACTTCGTCCGCAACAATTTCTCGCGCGAGCAGATTTGGGAACTCGACGGCATCGCCGATGACGATGCGTTCGCCGCTGTGCGCCATGCCGCCAGCTTCATGATCCGTTTCAGCGAAACCGGCGCGGTGGTCACGACCTCGGTCGGCGGCGGCATCGCCACCCCCAACGCCTTCCTCGAGTTCCCCGAGGGTCCGCTGGACCGTACCGTGGACTACGACCCCGATGATCCACCCGAAGCAGTCGATGCGCTCGACCGCTTCGATCCCGAGATCGGGCTCGGCGAAGACTTCGACCCGAACCCGGAAGTGCTCCTCCGCTCGGCCCATCAGTTGGCGGTGGTCGAACTCGGTCGCATGAGCCGCGAGCTCGCTATTGAGGAACCGTGGTTCATCCGCCCCGAGCGCGACGGCGGCCTGCCCATGCCCGGCCCGAACAACCCGAACGACGACAACTGGTACGCGCGGGTCAGCGACGACGACACCAGTCGCATCAGCCTCTGGGTTGACTTCAACGCAGAGATCGTCGGTTTCAACCGCTACACGGGAGAGGTCCTCAGAAAGGCCAACCCATGACACAGCGATTCTCACATCCCACCACACCGGCCCGCTCAGGCTTCACGCTGATCGAAGTATTGATCGCGACCTTTGTGATCGCCCTCGGTTCCATCGGCCTGATTGCGCTCTTTGCTGGCGCGGCCGCTCAGCAGCGCGTCGCCTCGCAGACGACTGCGTCGGTCATCGTGTCCAAGAACGCCGAGGCCATCATCTCGCCCCGATTTGGGCGCATCGATGGCACCCTGTTCGACGGCCAACCGAACCCAAACGATCTCGACCGCGGCGTCTGGTACCCCGTGCCCGCCGATGACCTTGGCAACCTGTCGATCAACCCCCGCGCGAGCAGCATCCAGGAGCGTCGTGAGGCCTACTTCCTTCTCGACCGCAACGATGAAACGGTTCTCTTTGAACTGCCGATGACCAGCCAGTGGCGCCAGCAGGCCCTCGGGCGCGGTCGGTACCGCGCAGACGGCCAGGGACCCGACGGCGCGGTGTTCAACGTCTCTCCCTACGCCGTTCGTCCCTTCCCCGTGAGCCGCGTGGACGGTGCCGGAACCGCCTCGATTCAGGTCGTGCACAATGACAAGCCACAACCCGGAGACCCGCAGTACAACTACCGCGGCGAGGTGACCAGCCGATTCGTCTATGTCAACACCAACTACGCTGCGGGTCGGCCCACGAACTGGCCGGTCAACGCCCCGTTCTCGAACCAGGGCGAGTACGCGCTGTTCACCCAGAACGGTGGTTTCCCCGGCCCGACCGGTTCTTACATTCTGGTCAAGCGCTACGAGGAACCCGTCACCGGCGAGCCGCTCTCGTTCATCGACCAGTTCGACATCACGGCGATCGTCGATCCCACTGGGGACGCGCAGTTCCAGCGACACCTCCAGCGGATCGTTGTGCCGAGGGTGGTCTACCGGTCCGCCGAGGTCATCTCGTCCGGCGACCGCGTCGTGACGGTGGCGGACGACGCCTTCGACGCGGGCGTACGCCCCGATGTCGGCTACTCGCTGCTCTTCCGCAAGCTCGAAAGCGGCGGCAGCCAAATCGCGGTCTTCACATACTTCGTGAGTGGCTCTGACCGCTCCGGCGAGTTCGCTCTCGCCGAGAATGTCGGCGATGCCCCCGGCCCGTTCGGCAGTGACTCCGGCAGCGACGAGTGGGGGCTGCGCATGCTCGCCGACATCGTGCTCGCGTACGACGAGGATCGAGAACAGTTCTACTTCGAGGCATCGTCCGACGAAGAGATCAACGCGCTCGCTCCCGGAGCAGTGATCCTGGTGTCGGGTGAACCGGAGGGCGGTTCGAACCGGCTCGCCGGCGCTGATCTCCCGGTGCGGGTCGTGCGACAGGTTCGTGCCCCGGGCGGCGGAAACGTCTTCCGGTGCTACATCAACCGCGTCCCACGTGCGGGCGGCAAGTCCATGCTGGCCTTCCGCGATCAGACCCGGTCGCTGGACCTCTGGACGATCCGCCAGAACGTCGTTTCGACCGATGGCTCGGAATGGTCGTTGCGTCCGCGTGAACTCCGCATCTTTAACGTGAACTGAAACGAGCCATGATGAAGACACACAACAACACATCAACGCAGCGTTTCAGAACTGCTTCGCCGCGATCGGCGTTCACGCTCGTGGAACTCCTGGTCGCCGTGGCGGTGGTGATTCTTCTCTCGATCGGCATCGGCCAGCTGTTCGGCAACGTCTCGCGACTGGTGAACACCGGCTCCGCCGTAGCCGAAGTCGACGCGCTCGCGAGAGCGCTCGAAAAGCAGATCCGCGATGATTTCGATCGGATGAACAGGCTGCCAACCGAGGACACGATCCTCGCGATCCGTTCCCGCCTCGTCCGCGATGTGTACCTGACCGCGGATGACGAAGAGAGCGATCGGCGAGCAAACATCGAGCCCGGTGACCCGGGGTCGTTGGCAATCTCGACCCGCCTCGACGAGGTACTCTTCCTCGCAGAGTCGGGCGGCAACGAACTCTTCCAGACCGCCCAGGAGGCCGGCGACGAGTACGACACGGTCTTTACGCCCGTCGCTCGCATCATGTACGGCCACGGTCTCAAGCCGGTGCTCGATCCGAACTACGCCCCGGACCCCGACGACATCGACTTTGACACCGCCGACCCGGCCAACGAAGACCTCTATCGCAATCGGATCTGGTACGCCGACGGCGACTTCGGCTCCGGGCCGACCGCGACCGGGTTCAACACCACCGTGAACCGATTCAGCCCCGGCAGCGAGCGGTCCACCGGACGCAACCAGTTTGCCGGCCAGTACTCCCTCGCGCGCCACGAACTGCTGCTCGCCGGCGGGCTCGCGTTCTCGTACGCGGACCCCGGAACCGGTTCGGCGTCCGGACGCAACCGCAATATCGCGATGTACGTCCGCGACCTCGACACGCTGCGGTTCAACGGCATCAACTCGAGTGTCTTCGAGCCGTCGGGTTCCGATCCTGACCCTCCGTTCTTCCGCGCTTCGGCTTTCGACAATCTCGATGTCCCGGCGATCGGCCTGATCCGCCACGGGCGAGTCGACATCGCCGCGCAATCGCCCGAGTCACTGAAGCGTTGGCTTGAGGGCGTCCAGTCCCGCGATACCGCCAGCGCCGGCGTACCGCCGCCGCTCCCGCCCGACGGCACCGCCTTCGACGCGGGCTACTTCGACCAGGGGGCCGACGAGTGGCGCCCGACCGCGCTCGATGTGGCGGACCGCCCGCTCTGGGTCCGGCGTACCGTGCGTCGAGGAATCGTCACTCCCCCGGGGCTTTCTGTCGGCCAGGTGCGTCAGTACAACACGCGTCTGCTCCAGAGTTCGATCGCGGGCATGTTCAATCGCCTGCTCGTTGAGACCGAGCCCACCACCATTCAGCGTGTGGTGCCCAACTCGCCGAACGCGCAGCGCCCCGAGCAGACGCTCATGGATTACCACGCGGTCATCGCATCCCGATGCAGCCGCTTCGAGGTGTATTGGTCCGATGGCACTCGCTGGCGCGGCCCGGACTCCGGTCCGATCGATCTGAGCGGTGACGGCACAAACATCGTCGAATACAGCGCGGGCGACATCGTCTGGTTCGGGTTCAACACGCCGCGCGAATCGCTCCTGCTCACCGGCGCTGCCAGCGCCGAGATCCCGCGGAACACAAGAGACGCACGCCTGAACACGACTACCGACGGCCTGAGTCAGATCGGTCTCGAAGCCGCGTACGACATCGATCGCACCGCCGCATCGCCGGACCCTCGCAACGAGTACATGGCGATCTGGGGCTACCGCACCCCGGGGCCCTCGGGCTTCTACGAGCCCGGCGGCTGGCCCAAGCCCTCGCTGCTCAAGTTCCGGATCACGCTCCACGATTCACAGTTCCGTCTGCGCGACGGCAAGACATTCGAGTTCATCATCGAAATCGATACCCAGCAGCTCAACTGACCCGAGCGAAGCAAAGTCAACTCTGTACGCGCGGCCTCGCCGGTCGCGTGGGAAAGAGCCGGAGGGCTCAACCATGAACCTGATCAAGAAAATCGCACACGCACGACGAACCAGGCAGGAGCGGGGAACGATCCTCATCCTCGCGATCGCCGTCCTGGCGGTGCTCTCGTTGCTCGCGGTCTCCTACGTGACCGTCGTCCGCATCGATCGAGACTCGTCCGATGCCGTCGCTGTTTCTCGCGATTTCGACCAGCAGGTCGGTACCGTCGTCCGGCACATGCAGTCGCTCCTGACCGCCGACATGTTCGGGAACAAGGTCGTGACCACCAGCGTGCCGAGGTACACCGGAAACGGCGTCGCCGTCTGGCCGAGCATGTTCGAGGACGGAGAGTACACGGACATCGATTTCATCGATCCGCTCTACGCCCGTTCCAACCCGTCCGACGCGCCGTCGTTCCAGAACGGACGAGTCCTTCAGGCCGTCGGCAACGCTTCGCGCCGCGTCGGTCACCCGGACGACGCGTGGCTCGCCTCGACCGAACCCCGCTGGGTCAGCAACGGATTCTCGGGCAACCCGTACTTCGAAAACTTCACAAACCTCCGCAGCGCGTTCAAGTGGAACGCCGAAGACCAGCGGTGGGAGCGCGGCGACGGCCTCTACGTTGATCTGGCCCAGTGGTTCCTGAACCCGATCGACGGGCGTGCGAACGCGGGCGTCGACCTGCTGGACACGACCGGGTCTGAAGTGACCGCCATACGCGGACCGCAGTACTCGAAAGGCGAGTTCGTTCGGCAGCAGGACGGCATCGACTACACGCTCCAGATGCCGCAGCTCACGCCGGGCGGTGACCCGACCTTCCTGTTCCAGAACGACGAGCGATTCTTCGTCGATACGACCGGCGACCTTCGCCCCGATGCGCAGTGGACCCAGCTCGAGGAACTCGGCAACCTCTTCGGTCTCAACTGGGTCGTCGCGGCGCGCATCACCGATGCCTCGGCACTCGTCAACCTCAACACCGCGATCGAAGCCCCCGCGTACAACCTCGTGCCCGGCACGATCGGCTCACGCGACTACGCAGAAATCGTCGGGACCGGCGAGACTCCCGCGGATGTCGATCTGGTCCGGCTGCTGACCTACGACTACGGGCTGACGGTTCCGACCGGTCTGTTCGTCAACGGCAGCCCCAACCTGAACCGCATCCTCGGTGACGGCGCCGCGTTCAACAACCACCTCGACGACGGGCGCGGACTCTTCAACGTTCTGAGCAATGTGCAGGACCAGGCCACCCCGGGGTACATCTCGGCCGTCGATCCGCTCCGCGCGGGACCCGGCCAGACGTCGGCCCCCTGGGGCGTCAACCAACCGCTGACGCGAAACCAGCGCCTGGCGCTCTATCAGGCAGCCTACTCGCGTCCGCTCGGGGGGTACCCGCGGGCAGAGCGATACCCCGAACGGGCCCTGCTCGACCTGCATGGCTTCTGGGCAACCAACAACGCGACGCTCATCTCCAAGCCCGAGCAGTACCTCGACGGCCCGGAGATCGGCGGTTACCTCCCCTCTGCAACAAACTCGCCCGGTAACGGTCCGCTCCGAGCAGCCGAGATCACCGCGCCGAGCATCCGTGCCTACGGCGAAGGCCCCGCAGCTCGGCCGACCGTGCAGCAAGCCGTCTTCGACAACCGCCGGCTGCTCACCACGATGAGCGGTGCCGGCCGCTTCAGCCCCGTTCCAGTAATCAACAAGACGCAGCAGGTCACCGAGTTCGACGGCATCTTCGCCCGTGAACAGCACGAGGTTTCCTCTCTGCGGACGAACGACGCCGCAGAGGTGTTCGCCGACATGGTCTGGGCGCTGGCGCCGTTTGCGACGAATCAGGAATTGGTGAAGCCTGTTCAGGGCAGCTCGGCCATCGAGTCCAACCAGGCGTCCAACCCGGACTTCCACTACGGCGGCGGACCGAACGGACCCGCGCAGCAGTTCGCGAACCTCATCGGCTCCGGTGTCGGCCAGATCGGCGCGGCGTACGCGCTCCATCGAGCCGGAGCGTTCACCGTCAACCTGATCGATGCCGCAGATCGTCAGATCCTTGGTGGCGTCGAGCGAGAGCGCCCCACGGTGCTCCGATTCCTGCCCACCGTGGACTTCCCCATCCAGCTGCCTCTCCTGCCCGGCTACGAGCAATCGTTCGCGAACGCTCGATTCGCTCACGGCGACATCGAGTTCACCGGCAGCCCCATCAGCCCTGATTTCATAGGCGAAGACTTCGGCGGCATCAGTTTCATCGGAGTTGATCGCCAGCCGTTCTTGGTCGATGCGCACACATTTGCGATCTACCAGGGCAACACGAACGGCAACCCGGCCGTTATCACCCCCGACGATCCATCCAACCACGTGGGCTCACTCATCGCCATTGAACTCGCCAACCCTTGGCCGGACCCGATACAGGTCGGACCGAGCAGCGCGTTGGGCTCTGGTGACCCCGCCGGAGGCTACGCCGTGCGTATCCAGCGCGATCGCTCTTGGATCGAGCTGCAGTTGCCGAACGTGACGATCGATCCCGGCGAGCGACGCGTCATCGTGTGGGCGTCCGAGTCCGGTGTGAACGGATTCGAGCCTTCGATCATGGACACGGTCTTGGCCGGCTGGATCAGCACGGTCGAGGACGAGTCCGATGTGCCGGGTGTTGTCTCGGTGCTCGACCGCGGATTGGTCGAGGAAGTGATCTCGGTGAACTACCAGAACGGCGGCGCCACCATCAGCGAGGCCATCCCGTTCCAGCAGTTCGCCACGCAGCTCACCGGGCAGACGCAGGTCCAACTTATCCTGAAGGCCGATGATCCCGCGCAGGGCTCGGCGAATCCCATCCATTCGCCGCCCGCGCCCGAGCGCAAGGCCGACATGCTCGTCGATCGTCTGACCACGATCAGCACATCGGTGGCAACGGGCGACGGGATAGACGCGCTCGACTTCTTCGGCGGCCTGCGCGAGACGCGTACTCAGACCTTCGTGAGACCGGACGGAACTCGCGCGAACGGCAATTTCCGGGTGACCGTCGTCGGCAGCATGACGCGCCCGCCGCGCCGTCCGGCGGGCCAGGAAGGCTTCCCGGCCTACGTCGTCGAGAAGCCGTCCTTAAACCGAATCGCGGTCGCCGGGCACACCGATAGCAGCGGGCCCGGAATCGGGAGTAACTACATCCAGACATGGGAGACCACCACCGGCGGCGGCGGCGGAGGGGGTACCGGTCCCGGTGCGGGAGGCGGCGGCGCCGGCGGCGGCGATGTCAACGATCCGCTCATCGGCCCCGCTCCGATTCCCGGCCTGTGGGCATCCGGGGACGGCTTCCGCATCGGCAACGATGCCGAACGCCCGATCTTCCAGAACCTCCCCGCGTTCCAGCTGTTCAACCCCAGCACGAGCCTGTCCTCGGTCGCGAATGTCGGACTCGTTTCCGCGTTCAGCCACATGTACCTGCACGACGCCGCGGGCTTCCCGAACTCCGGATATAGCGTCCTTCGAGTGAACGAGTTCTCGACTCGCTACAACAACGATGTCCCGGGATTCGGCGTGAACGACCCGACCGCCGGTCGCTGGCTGACTTTCAGCGAACAACTCGGATTCGATTTCCACCTCGACGGCGATCCCACAACGCCCGGCACCATCGAGCCGAACCCGTGGTTCGGCAAGATCGATCCGACGCGCTATCGCTTCGGCGACCAGCTCGCGACCGCGCAGGGACTCCCCGACAGCATGGCCGTCCCGGTCGGCTCGCGGATCTTCGATCTGTTCTTCACGATGAGCACAAGCGATTTCCTGACGCCGGGTCAGATCAATATCAACACCGCACCCCGACGCGTGTTGTCCACGCTGCCCTTGGTCGAGCCTCTCCAGCCGGTCCAGGACGGTTCGGGAAGCGGTCCGACCCTCGTCGCGACACCGCCTCTGTTCGGCGGCTTCAACGGAGCGAGCCGCGCCGGCCGCATGTACGACTACCGAGAGCGCAAGGGACAGTTCGGACCGGGTCGCGACCAGATCACGAACTTCACCGGCCTCACGAATCTGAGGAACGTCGCCGGCAGTGACAACCAGACCGCGATGAGGGGCTTCGTCACGAAGGGCGAACTCGCCTTGCTGGGGCAGTTCCAGGCGTCGGACGGTCTCCCGGTCCCCGGTCAGACCGGCACTTTCCTTGAGGTGGGGGCCAACGCGCTTAACGCCAAGGCCCCGCCGTTCGAAACATGGTCGGACACCGGTCGCTTGTTCTCGTTCGGCCCGGGTGGTGACAAGGCCTACGCCTTCACCGACTTCAATCCGAGCAGCGACGCCGAGGAGCAACTCGCGCTGTTCCGCGCTGTAGCCAACATCGTTAGCACCCGTTCGGATGTGTTCATGGCGACGTTCGTGCTCCGTGGCTACGACCCCGATGTCATAGAGTCGATCGAGATCCCCGGAGGCTCCGGAAGCGGCGGGGCACTCCAAGCAATGAACGACCCCCTGTTCCGCCCCGCCTACGAATCGCGATGGCTGGTGGTGTTCGATCGCTCCAACGTTCGTCAGCCGACCGACCGGCCTCGCGTCCTGCTCCGCATGGAATTGCCGAGCGCCATACCGTAATCAGGGCGCCTCAATAAGCGCCCAGACACCGGCCGGAAGCTCTCTCCGGCCGGTTCTCGTTTGTGCGACATGCGCTCAGTATCGCGGAACCGAGGGATCGATCTGCTCTGACCACGAGTCGATACCGCCGATCATTGAGCGAGCGTTCGCGATCCCCATCCCACGCAGCGCCGCGGCAACCCTCAGCGATCGCACTCCGTGGTGACAGTAGACGACGACCTCCGGATCTTCCGCGCCGGCATCATCGATGAGATCCTCGACATCGTTGATCCGCTGACGCACCTCGCCCATCGGGATCAACTCGGCACCGTCGATCCGTGCCGTTTTGTGCTCGTTCGGCTCGCGGCAATCGATCAGCACAAGGCGATTGGGTGATTCTGTCAGCATGCGTCGAACGAACGCGGGAGACACTTCAAATTCGTGGTTGAAGCGGCTGCCCGTGGGCAAGTCGAGGTCATACGGTGGTTTGGACATGCGTCCACTCTAGTCCCGGATCTCGGGCTCCGTCGCCCGTTCGCCGAGAAGTCGCTTCGCGACATCCCGGCACACCCGCGGCGGGAAGCCGCGACGAGCAAGTGCAGCCACCAGGCGCCGCTCGATCACTTCGTGCTCAAGACCCGGGCGCAGCACGCGCAGTTTCTTTCGAGCAACCCGCTCGGCATCCGCCGCGGCGTCACGATCCGCCGTGAGTTCCTCAGCGACCTCCCTCGCGACCGACCCTCGGATGTCCCGCCGATGCAGTCTCGCCTCCAAGACCCTCGCCCCAACCGGATTCTGAGCCAGCGCCGAACGGCCGATCTGCTCGGCCATCGTCCGGTCATCCACGAGGCCCGATCGCTCGAGTTCCTCGATCACCGACGACGCGAGCCCCTTCGGCGCGCCCCGGGCGACCATTTTCGTCAGTAGTCGTCCAGAGCTCATGGCCCGAACGGACAGCGCGTTGAGCGCATAACGCCGGGCCTCCGAACGGTGCGCCGCTTCGAGTACCGCGCTCGCGAGCGCCGGCGTCCAACGTGTACCCGACTCAAGACGCAGACCGTCGACGATCTCGCGCGGCAGCCTTGCCACCGGAAGGCGCTCCGCTTCGATCGCATCGCTGGACACGCTGATGCGCCAGAGGACCCCTTCGCGACCGCTCGGACGGATCTCTTCGATCTTCGCGTCAGGGGGCGGCGATTCGTACATCTGGCGTCGCGTGAGGTCCGCCTCCGTAGCCTCGCGCGGACGGCGCGATCTCCCGCCCATGTTGCCGAAGCCCGGCGGGTCGAACGGGCTGTCGCCGAATCGTGACACGAGTCAGTCGGCTTCCTTCGCGCGGATCTCGTCCTGGAGTTGGGTCAGGTATTCACCGAGTTCGCCGAGCGCCTTGGCGTTCGCCTCGGCCTTCGAGCGGCGCACGCCCTCTTCAAGCGTCGCCACGGCGATCTCAATCGATCCATCCGCTTCAAGCGATTTGGCCTTGTGGAAGTAAGCGTAGAGGTAGTTCGGGTCGAGTTCGATGCAGCGGTCATACCACTCGACCGCCTGCTCATGGTCGCCCTCTCGGGCGACTTCCTGCGCGATCATGTAGGGCACATCCGCATCGGTCGGATCGGCGTCTCGCAGTTTGTGCAGCTTGTCGAGTCGGCTCATTCGGGTGCTTTCTCAGTCGGATTGGTTCTTGGCCTGTTCGCGGAGTTCCGCCGTGCGCTTGCAATAGCGAGAGCACACGGGGTCGTCGAGTAGCGTCCGTACATCGTAGCCCCGGGCCGGCGACACGCGGCGCCCGTGGAAGATCAGCAGGTGGCTGATCTGACCCCACTTCTCCCGTGGGAGCAGCGCCATGAGATACCGCTCGGTCATTGGAATCGTCGTCCCCTCGGCCACAAGCCCGAGCTGCTGGCTCAGGCGGTGAACATGCGTGTCGACCACGACCCCCATGTGGATGCCGAAGGCCTCGCTCAGCACGACTCCCGCGGTCTTGCGCGCGACGCCCGGCAGCGACAGCAGCTCATTCATGGTGCGTGGCACCTCGCCCCCGAAATCCTCCACGATCTTCGTCATCGCGCCGTGGATATGTCTGGCCTTGTTGCGAAACAATCCGATCGTCTTGACATGTGGTTCGATTTGCTTCGGCGTCGCCTCCGCGTAGTCGCGCGGCGTCGGGAAAGCCTGGAACAGCCCCGGTGTCGCCTTGTTCACCGCCTTGTCCGTTGACTGCGCCGAAAGAATCGTCGCGATCAGCAGTTCGTGTGGCGTGGTGTAGTCCAGCTCGCAATGCGCATCAGGGTGCCGTTGCTGCAACAGCGAGAAGATACGGGCCGCCCTCCGCTTCTCAGACGCACTTACCTCCGGCAACTCGAACGGGACATCCCGCTTCCCGCGAGGATTCGATGGAGTCAGAGCCGGTGTGCTCATGCCGACTCGTCTTCCGCTTCGCGGCTCCGACGAGTCGCGCCATCGAATCCGCCACTGAGCCCCGCAACGAGCACGAGCGTGAACTGGGTCGCCAGCAGGAAACTCGCTTTCGCGTGCTGGGGGGCCAGCCGATCACGGATCTCGGCTGCTCGTTCGTTCTCGCCTCGTTGGGCGGCCCCCCAGAGCTGCTCGAATTTCGAGTTCAGACTCGGTCGAAACGCGGCCGTCTGAAAGATCGTGATGATCGCGAGGACACCGAGGGAAGCGAGTCGCAGAACCAAGCCCGGCCGGACCCGCCGGAAGTCCGGCTTGCTCATTCCCCAGAGCACGCCGATGCAAACAATGGCCACAGCCAGGCAAACGAGGCCTATCCAGTCCGAAATCAGGAACGCCCGGTTCAGCACCTGCCCCGCGGCGATGCGATGGTGTTCGCCATCGAACGACTCGTATCCCGGGATCCGGACATCGAGATCCGCCATCAGCGGGAAGGAAACGGCGGCGGTGACGCCGACCATCAGCAACACCCCGGCCCACAGCCCCAGCGAGAGCGTGCTCCCGGCTTCGGCCAGCCCTTCAATCGTCCGGCGATGCGATGTCGATTCGGTCTCGGCCATGAAATCTCCCTCGGGAGGGGAATGATAGCCGCTTGCCAGAAACGATCCGGTCTGCGAAAAGAAGTCCCATGGACGCTTTCGCCCTGCCGACATTCGAACTCTCCCTGAGCTCTGCGGGTCTGCGCGATGCCGAAGGTCGGATTCAAGACATTCGGGGCACGCTCGAGTTCGCTCGGTCCGCCCAATACCACGCGATCCAGCTGAATGCCGCCGACCCGTTGACCCGACCGCGCGATCTCGGCCGATCGGCTCGGCGAGACCTGGCAGCGCACATCCGCCGTCACGAGTTGCGGTGCAGTGGCATCGACCTCTGGATACCCAAGGCTCATTTCTCCGACGAGACGAGGGTTGATCGCGTCGTCGGCGCGCTGGGCGACGCTGTGCAGTTTGTCGCCGATCTCGCCGAACTCACGAACGGGGAACGGATTCTCTCGTGCGCCATCCCGTGGCAAAGTGGGGGGGCGGTGCTCGCTGAGGTCGCTGCTCGCGCGGCAGCGGTGGATGTGGTCGTCGCGAACCATATCTACCCTTGGCCGGAGACCGTCGTGCCAGAGGGCCCTGTCCGCGTCGGCGTCGATCCGGCGGAGATCATCCTCGCCTCGGCCGACCCCGCCCAAGCGGTCTCCGAAGCCACTTCATCCGGATTGCTCGCGTCGGCACGCTTGTGCGACCTCGCATCCTCGGGCCGGGTCGCCCCGGGCGAGGGTGCTCTCGATCTGCTGTCCTATCGCGTCGCCCTCTCGACGGGGTCGAGAGCCGGTCCGTTGATTGTTGATGTCAGAGGACTGTCGTCGAACGCGGGCGATGCCGGTCAGCTCGGGGTCGCGCGACTGCTTGCCGAGGAGTTCGGGCATCCGCGGTCCACCTGATCCCACAGGTGATAAATCGCGTCCGGCGCGGATACCATGCTGACGACCTATGCCTTCAAAGAGTGATTACTACGACATTCTCGGGGTCTCTCGCAGCGCCAGCGAAGACGATATCAAGCGCGCCTATCGCAAACTCGCGCGGGAGTACCATCCCGATGTGAACAAGGGCGAGGACGCCGCGAAGAAGTTTGCGGAGATCTCCGAGGCGTATGAGGTGTTGTCCGACGCTGAAAAGCGGTCCAGATATGACCGCTTCGGACACGCATACGCGGGTACCGCCGGCCCGGGACCCGGGCAAGGCGGGCGACCGGGCGGAACCTACACATGGTCCAATGTCGGCGGCTCCGGTGGCGGTATGCCGGGGTTCGACCAAGACGATATCGGTTCTATCTTCGAAGAGGTGTTCGGCGTCGGCGGGCGCTCCCCCGGTGGGTCGCCTTTCGGGGGCCGTACTCGGGGCGGGGCGAGGGCGCGATCCCGTCCGATGCGCGGCGAGGACATCACCACCGACCTGCACATCACTTTCATGACGGCCGTCCGAGGCGGCAATGAGTCCGTCCGCGTCCAGCGGGGCGGGAGCACGCAGACCATCGACATCACGGTGCCGCCCGGCATCGAAGACGGCAAGAAACTCCGGGTCCGCGGCGCAGGCCATCCGGCACGCGGAGCCGGTACGACGGGCACTGCGGGCGATCTGATCGCGACGGTCCACATCGGCAAGCACCCGCACTTCCGGCGGGACTCGGGCAAGCCGCTCGATGTGCTTATCGACCTTCCGCTTACGATCGCAGAGGCGACGCTCGGTACGACGGTCAATGTTCCGCTGCTCAAAGGCTCGGTCGACCTGACCGTGCCCCCCGGCTCGCAGAGCGGTCAGCGCCTGCGCGTGCGCGGGCACGGCATCTGTGATACCACCAAGGCTTCGAAAAAGGGCGGGACACCGCCCACCGGCGATTTCTACGCGGTGATCAAGATCGTCACGCCAGCGCCGGGCGACCTGACGCAGCCGGATCGTCAACTCATCGAAGAATTGGGCGAGCGACTGCCCTCCCCCCGAACGGGAGCCCCGTTCTTTGAGGGGAGCGGTGAGTCGTCGCCGTGACCGGTTCCGCTCGCAGGCGCTTACGGGGTGCCGCCGGTAAGGCTCATCTGGCGATCGTGTGCGATCCGGATGGTGTAGGTCACCGACGCGGCATCGTCGGCGATTGACTTTGCCGGAACACGGAGGTTCCACGCGATCCGCCCATCGGTCAGAACCGCTTCCGGATCGTCGACGAACGGGCTGCTCGCCGCGCCGTCTTCCACGATCTCCAACTGGACCTGCTGCGGATCGACCTGCGGCAGCCGATCGATGAGGCGCACCAGAGCGTCCTTGCTGCCAAAGTTCTGCACGGAAAGCCGAACCGTCAGCGTGACGATCTGGTTGCCGCCCTGGATGTCTTCCCGCTGATCGATGACGACCCGTTCGCTGCGGAGGTCGGAGTTGATGCCGAGCCCGACGATCATCCGCTCGCCCATCGCGATGTCGTCGAACATGCTGTAGCCCACGAACTGCCCGTCCGCGTAGGTCGTCACCGGGCCGGAGAGCAGCACATTGGAAGACTCGTTGACGACCATGGCTTCCTCGTAGACGAAGCTGGTCAGAAGCGGGATCGCGACCTTGTAGAACTTGCCTTCGAGCGGCGTTGCGGCGATCTGGATCGACTGGCGTTCGGGGCGGCTCGGCAGTGCTGTGCGACCCGGGATGGTGTACGTCACGGTGTGGCCCGCGCTGGAGGTCGCGGTTCGCTCGACGGCGCTGATCGTCGTGCCGGCCTGCAGTTCGAGGATCTGGTAGTCCATCGCGATGCGGTTCAGCGAACTGTCGAGGTCGGCGAAGTTGTCGGTCGCGCTCCGAGAGTTGCCGAAGACCGCCACGTTGGACTGGCGCAACTGGTCGGCAGCAATCTGACGCTGGATGAGCGCATCGCGGTCGTACTTGCTGGACTGGCGAGCCTGCGAACCGTTCGGGGTCAGGACGAGGCGGAGCGATGTCAGTTGTGGTGCCTTGGCGACCAGCGACGGGGTAGCGGTCGACAACTTCATCTCGACATCGTTCCAGTCCTCGCCGCTGGTTTGCTGGATAGACGCGAAATACTCCGCGACCAGTTCTTCACCCGAGATATCCGCCCGGACCGTGTGCGAAGGATCCCAACTCGCCCGGTTGACGAGGTACCGCAGGTCGAGGTCCTGATCTGGTCCGTTCCTTGTCTCAACCATGATCACGGCTTCGCGCGCGGTTCGGGTCGAGCGAGCGCCGAGCGCGTTCTTCTCCCGCTCAAGCAGCTGGATCTCGGCCTCAACTTCCTCGCGTTGCTCGCGCAACTCGATTTCCTGCTCCTCGATCTTCTCCTGCTCGGCGAAGATGAACTCGCTTAGTTCCTTGAGCGTGACGGCGTCGAGCACACCTTTGGACAGTTCGGCCATCGCGTTCTGCGTGGTGAAACTCTCGAGATTCTTGACGTAAGCTTTCCGGCCTTCGATGGTCTCGGAGCGCCGGCTGAGTCGAGCGAGCGAGGACCGCAGTTCATCGAGTTGGGCGTCGACCTGCTGGACTTCCTCTCGCACGTCGGTTCGCACGGGCTGTTCGCGGTACCGCACGGAGCGAATGCTTACGTCCGCGCCGGCCTCCGCGTGCAGACTGCCCTCGACGAGGTGCGCCGGCAGGTCGCTCACCACGACTTCGTGAATGCCGGGTGCAAAATCCAGATTGAGCGAGCGAGTGACCAGGGCCTGCCCGCGATACACGGTGACCGCTTCGATTTCACCGCTGAGGCGATGCTCTGCCCGACTCGCGGCGTCGGCCCATGTCGTTGGAGCCAGAGTTGTCCCAGCGGAAGCAGCAAGCAGCCCGGCGATCAGTGAACGCGTCGTCATCAGAACCCTCCTTTGGAATTGGTGCCCGGATTGCCGCGGCAACATGCGGCTGTCGCAACCGGAGCCCCTCTTGGTACCCCGGTCGCGATGACACGGTTCAGTCGATGCCGTCGAAACTCCGCAAGTATTTGTCTGGACAGCATTCGCGGCAAATGTTAGTATCTACTAGCCGAATCAGTCTCACCAAAGGAGCCCGCATGAGCGTCCACTGGCCGATCCTCCGCCGTTGTCTGACTCGTCCGTTTGAAGTCGCAATGGTCGATGACCAACGCGAGTGGA